>JAYREN010000041.1:0-20240 GCA_041908845.1 Holophaga sp.
GGGCCGCCACAGCCCTAGAAGCACATCTACAGTCCATAGGAGAACGGCCGTGAAGAGACTCCTGATCCCACTCGTCTGCCTCCTGGCCCTTCTTGGAACTGGGCTTTGGCTGCTTGTGCGGCGCCGCCCCGTAGAGATTCCCCCAACGGAGACTCAGGCAACTTTTCGCTCCGAGCCCTTTGGCTCAGGCCTACTGATCCGCTACGACGACGGCCAAACGCCCCTGCGCGCCCTGCGTTGGCTTCCCCCCACGCGCGGAGGAATGCAGCCAGTGCAGGTGCTCACCCAAAGTGATCGCCAAAGGTTCCTTCTGTTCAAAGACGGCGCCATGATTTCGAACCTCGCGGTCCCACGCCCAGCTGGAGTGCGGGAAGGCTTTTTCAATTTCGCCGAACTCCGTGATGTCATCGTTGTGCCCGGTGATGTCGCCGTTCTCCTTTACCGTTCTGCCGACGCATCCACGGCGGAACTGCCGCTAGTCATCGCCCTGGATCTCTCCACCCAGGAGCTCCGCTGGGTGCACCGGGCCTCAGGCGAACGCCTCGCTTTCGGGGGAGATGGGTCGGAATCCTCCGTGTTCCTCTTTGGTACCGGCAGCCCAATCCTTCGTCTGCCCACACCCCTGCGCAAGGGAGAACAGATTGGCTCCACCCCTTTCCGCCCCGGCGTGAAGGCCCTGGAGATGCCAGAAGAGATCAAGGAACTCGGTGATCTGCTCCCAACGGGCGCCAGGAGTTTTCTGGCGGCCCATACCGGAGGGCTGTCTTCCTATTCGGAAGCCAAGGGGTGGAAGCACTGGCAGCCGCAGGAGGTGGCTTCTCTTGCCTTCCCTGATTTCAGACCGATCCTGGCGGGTTCCGGCAGGACCTATTGGTGGCAACCCTTTCCTGGCGCCGTAACTCAAGTCAAGGCAGATGGAACGACCATCGCCACCTACGATTCCGTTGCGCTTACGCCTCCTGAGCCCTGGGACAGGGATGGAAGACTGATGAGCCTCAAGGGAGTGGATCCTTCGGGGAACCTCTGGTTCACGCTGGCGACGCCCGCCGAACTTTCTCCTGTCGCCACCCCTGGCGAACCTCCCGCCCAACCCAACAAAGCGCCGGGCTCACTGGATGATCCAGGGAAAGCTCTGGCCCCTGACCCTACAGCGACAGAGCCTGCGCCAGCCCGGGATGAGCAATGGATCACCTATGTGGCCAAGGGGCTCGATCGGCTCTACAGGTGGAACCCCGAGAACAGGGCTCTGTCCGGCACAACGCTCATGGACTTCTGGGCCGCCCTTCCCCTGCCTCAGAGCCTGAATCGCCCCAAGGACTTCCCCATCTTTGCCCCAGAATCCGGCCACCTGTTGTTGGAGTCCGGCTCAACGGCTTGGCTGGTCCCCCTCGAATCCCTGCCACTGAAGTCAGGCGGCCCCGCAGGCAAGGCTCAAGCGAGATAATTGAAGAGGTTCTGCTGGTTGGATTTCCCCAGAATGCTCAAGGAAGCCTGCTGGGTGATCTCTTCCCGCTGGTAATCCGTGATGGCCTGGGGAAGATCCACGGATTCGTACGAGTTCTGGATGCCCTGCAGGCTCGTGTTGAAATCAGCGACCATTTCCTTCAACTGGCCCAGCGAGGCCTGGCGGCCGCCCAGCTCAGTAATGGCGCTCTGCATCCGCGTGTAGATGCTCTTGAGATTGTCGAAGGCGGCCTGAATGCCGGGCACGTTGTTGGCGGTCAGGGCGTCGCGCAGCGCGGTCACCTGGGTGAACAGGTCCCCACCCGAGCCAGGACCCGCGGTCGCCGTGGGGGTGAGGGCCGCGCTCTGTCCGAAGAACACGCTGTCTCCTGGGATATTGGTGCCCACGGCGGCGCTCACGCTCACATCAAGGGAGATGGTGTCGTTGTTCCCGCTGTAGGTCGCCCCAGTTGCGGAGGCGGCAAAGGGAATCGTGGTCGTGGCGGAACCCGCGAACAGGTACTTACCCTGCTGCTGGGTATTGGCGAGCGAGATCAGATTGGTGCGGATCCCATTCACTTCGGGGGCGAGGGCCGCCCTTCCGGCCGCGCCGGTGGAGTTCCCCAGCGCCTGGGAACCCAGTTCCAGCAGACGAATGATCTCCGTATTCACCCCATCCAGCAATGCCGATTCCGTGGACTGAAGAAAGGATTCCGCCGACTCTGCCTGCTTCACGTACTGCTTGTTCTGCTCGATGGAATTCCTGAAATCCACGATCAGAGCGGCGCCCGTGGGATCGTCCCCAGGCCGGATGATGCGTTTCCCTGTAGCGATCTGTTCCTGGAGGAGCGTGAGGTGTTCCTTTACCCTGCGCAGGTCGAGCATCGTTCTTACGTTCATCGAGGGATTGGGTGTTCGGAATGTCATTGTCTGCCCCCTGGACCTATCGACCGAACTGGTTCACCAGTTGATCCGTCAGCTGGTTGATCACCGTAATGAAGCGCGCACTGGCCTGGTAGCCCCGCTGGAAGGCCATCATATTCGTGGCCTCCTCGTCCAGGTCGACCCCGGAAACCCGGTCTCGTTGGGTCTGAAGCGCCGCTAGCAGGTTCTCGTCGCCCGTGCTGCGCGTTCTGAACCCTTGTGCCTGGGTGCCGATGGTATTCACCAGACTGCCCACAAAGGTGGCATAGGGTCCGGAATCCCCCACGCCATCACCGTTCGTATCCACGGCGCTGGTGCTCGTCTGCAGATTGGCGAGGTTCCGAGCATTCTGGTTGTTGCCCACCGCCCCCGCAGCATCGGCGGCGGCGATGAGCGCCGGATTTGCGACCACGGCAGCGTTCACGGAAAGGGCGTTCACCATGCCCCGGTAGTTGTTCAGGGAAGACACGGTCGTGGGCAGGCCCGCCACCTGGCCTAGAGGCAGGTTGTTCACCGCGTAGTTCGCAGCCGTCCCCAGGAAGAAGTCCGTTCCCGTGGTGACTCCGTTCAAGGCGAACCCAGCACGGTGCACTTGATTCACCTGCCCCGCAATTCCCGCAGCCAGTTCATCGAGCTTTCGTTGATAGCCCGCCAACACGTTGTCCCGCAGGTCGAGATTGCCCCCAAGGGCACCCTCGCGGATGGCGCCCGTCACATTGATCGGAGCACCCGAAGCCAGCACGATATCGACCCGATTGTAGTTGCCGAGCCCGGCATCAGCGGTCGCCGTCATCGTATAGGCCGTATTCCCGCTCACCAGGGCCGCTGCGCCGCTATCCAAGGTGATCTGGAGCTGTTCCTTGCTGTCCTGGAACACCTGGATGCCCACGAGCCCTGCCAGCCGATTGGCAAGCCCCTGGCGCTGATCCCTGGCATCGGAATCCGCGCCCTTCGAAGGTTCGGTGGCGATGCGGGTGTTCAGCTTCGCTATTTCCGCCGTGATGGTGTTGATTTCGGTGACTAGGCTCCCGATGTTGCGGTCCGCTTGATTGCGCTGATCCGTGAGCAGCTGGTACCGGCTCTTGAGCCCGTTGACGAGGCTCTGGGCCTTGCCGATCAGGTTGGTTCGCAGGGCTCCGTCCTCGAGGCGCGCAGAGAGATCCTGGAAGCTCTGGAAGAAGCGCTGCACCTGGGTGCCCAGGGCCGCCTCGCTGCCGTCCTCGTTGAAGACCGGAGAGATGCCTTCCACCCCCGCGTAGCGGGCGTCGGAACCGCTCTGCCTCGAAGTGGCCTGAGTGATCTGCATCTCCAGAAACCGGTCTCGAACCCCCAGGATGTTGTTCAGGTTCACCCCGCTGCCGAACTGCATATTGCCAAAGGTCTGGGATGCATTGTTGACCAGGATGGCGCGCTGGCGACTGTAGTTCGGCGTGTTGACATTGGAGATGTTGTGGCCGACCACATTCAATGCGGCCTGGCTGGCTTGCAAGGCAGTGAGGCCTATCTGAAGACTGGAGTTGAGACCGGGCATGATCGACTCCCTAGATGTGTTCGGAAAAGCGCAGGGACACGGGTGCGGGCACGGCCACCATACCGCCCGCGCCGTACCCCGGGGATTCGCTCAGGGCCAACAGTGTGGCCTGGAGGGGCGCCTGCAGCCCATTGATGAGCGCGAAAAGGGAAGCGAGGCGATGCTTCATCTGGAGGGCCTCGGTCGAATTCTTGGGCCATCCCGTCAGGTCGGGCCATCGAACCGAGCCCAGCAGCGGCAGAGGATCCTCGCCCTGGACCAATCGGCGCTCCAGATCATCCAGCAGGGCAGGCAGCGAGTGCACCATGAAGCACCTCCAGCGGCTTCATTCGCAAGGCTCATACCATTCTGGAGCGCGTACCTGGATGCTTCAGGCGAGGAAATCCAGGTGAGAATCGGCACTTTCTGCCGCTCCATCCGCCCCGGACTGGGGCTCATCGTCATCCTCGGATTCCCGATGCTGATTGCGGTTACGTTCCCGCTCCTCGGTACGGATCTGCTCAGAGGCCGGAATGCCCCTCACCGAGGCCTGCTCCTCGGCGGCATGGTCATCCGCCACCTTCTTGCGGATCTGCTCCCGCTGGATCTGTTCGCTCACCTCGTGGGCCGCGCGCACCGCCTCAATGTTGGCGGTCTGAAACATCTGGCGCTGGGCAAGGGGGGTGATCACAAATCTCCGTCAGGGGTCTCGACGAGGCGGGGTGTATTCCCTCACCAGACCGTCGGCCACAGCCTCTCCGTCGGGGTTATAGCCATTGGACTCGAGCTTGGCCCGAAGGGCCTCCACCTTGGCCGTGCGAATATCCGGCACCTTCGCCAATCGGGCCCTGGCCACGGCGATGAACTGGGCCGAACCCGAAACGCGCAACGCGTCGCCCATGGCCGTGGAAACGGCAGAAACCCCAGAGGCTGCGCCCGATGCAGGCTTGGCGCCTCCCACGTTTTGGGTGGCCCCAACACTGCTGGACTTGCCGGTGACACGCATGAATTCACCTCGACAATCTTTCTATCGGCATCCCATGAGAATCCTTCAGTGTCTCTCGTCGGGTTCTCTTGGCGAAACCTTTTCCTGCTGCCGAGCCCAATCCTGTTCGATCCTTTCAGCCAGCCCCCAACCCCTGCCCGAAGCCATGGCGTGCTCGACCACGGCCTGATCCAATAGATACTCATAGGTTTGTCGGGCCTGCCCCCCATCCCCGAAGAGGCCGGAATGCTGAACCGTCTTGCGAAGGCTTTGGAACATCTGGGCCATGAGCAGGCCCTCGAATTTCTGGGCGGCCTCCTTGGGGTTGGTCTTCCCCGAGCCCAGGGAGGAGAGATCCGGACTCAGGAGATCCCGAGGCCCCTGAGCGATCAGAGATGACGTTCCGTCGATCATAGGATTCTTAGCTCCGCATTGAGGGCGCCCGCATCCTTGATGGCCTGGAGGATCGCCACCATGTCCCTGGGGGTGACTCCCAGGGCATTCAGCATCTCGGCCAGCTTGCCCACGGAAACGCCGGGCTCCACGGAGAGGGTCTTGGGCTTCTCCTCCACGGCCGTCACATCCTTCTTGGTGGCGGTGACGGTTTTGCCCTGACTGAAGGGCTGGGGCTGGCTCACCAATGGCGTGGAGCTCACCACGATGGAAAGGCCGCCCTGCACGATGCTGATGGCCCCCACGCGCACATCCGACCCGAGGATCACGGTACCTGTCTTTTCATTGACCACCACCCGGGCCCGGGGTTGCAGCAGCACATTGAGGTTTTCCAAGCGCGCCACCAATTCCACGGCACGGCCCTGGAATTCCTTGGGGATGGCCACTTCGATGGTGCGGGAATCCACGGCCTTGGCGACCGCCTCGCCCAGTTCCTCATTGATGGAATGGACCACCCGGACAGCGGTAGTGAAGTCTTCTTCCTGCAGACTGTAGCGGAGGTTCGGTCGATCGTTGAAGTTGCCGGGGATCTCCCGCTCCACCAAGGCCCCATCGGGAATGCGCCCGGCGGTGGGGTGGTTCTTGGTGACCGAGGCCCCGCCCGCGGAGGCACTGAAGCCTCCCACCAGGAGCGGGCCCTGGGCCACGGCGTAGACCTGATTATCCGGCCCCTGCAAGGGCGTCATCAGCAGGGTGCCGCCTGCCAGACTCTTGGCGTCGCCGGTGCTGCTCACAGTGACGTCCATCTTCTGCCCGGCCTTGGAAAAGGCTGGAAGTTCCGCAGTCACGATCACCGCAGCCACGTTCTTCACCTTGACGGCGGTGGGGTTGATGCTGATGCCCTGCCGAGCCAGCAGATTGGTGAGGCTCTGCACCGTGAACTTGGTCTGGTCCTTGTCGCCGGTGCCGTCCAGGCCCACCACCACGCCGTAGCCCATGAGCTGGTTGCCGCGCACGCCCTGCAGGCGTGCCACATCCCGCAGCTTGGCATCCACCTTCTTCTCGGGAGCGCCCGCAAGGGCGAGGCAAACCAGGAAAAGCGCCGCGATTCGCATGGTCAGTACCTCAGAAAGGCCAGATGAAGTTGAGCAGTCGGCTGATGTAGCCCGGCTTGAGGGTTTCATCCACCACGCCCTGGCCCCCGTAGCCGACCCGCAGCTCGGCCACCTGGCCCGAGGCGATGGTGTTGTTGTTGTCCAGGCGCAGGGGATCGATCATCCCCGCCACATACAGGCGCTGGGTCTCGTTGTTCAGCTGGATATCACGGAAACCCTCGAAGATCAGGTTGCCGTTGTTGAGCACCTTGACGACCCGGGCCGTGACTGTGGTGGTAAAGGTGGCGCTGCGGCCCGTGGTGCCCGTTCCGTTGTATTTGTTGGTGTTGCTTGTGGTCTTGGCGTCGGTGTTGCCCGAGGTGATGCCCCAATTGCCCAGTCGGGAGAACAGGCTGGGGGCGTTCCAGTTGTTGGAGCCATCCCGCTTGGTGGCCACATCCGCCTTGGAGATGGCGCTGGTGCTCTCGGAAATCCGGATGGTCACGAGGTCATTCATGCGCCCGGCCCGGAGATCCCCCACCACGGGCCGATCCTGCCAGAGCGAGGCCTCCGAGAGCGGCTTCTGGGCCGGGGCCTCTTCGATATAGGGAATCTTAGGCTTTCGCGCCAGATTGGGATCGTGGGTCTTCGGTAGGCTGCACCCCACCACCAGCATTCCGGCCAGTATGGGCAACATTTTCCGCATGACGAACCTCCGCACCCTTTCCGTGCAGAGGCCGTGCCAGGATTCCTGGTCACCCCCCGATAGCCATCAACACCCGGTCATGACCCGCCAGGTCCTGATGGACCGAGACCCGCTTCCAGCCCATGGCTTGGGCTCGTTCCGTCAGGGGAGCGCCCTGCCCTGCGCCGATCTCCAGCACGCAGGCCGGAGCCGCCCGCCGCCGGGCCTCGCGCAGTAGCTCGACACTCAGGGCCAGGCCCTGATCCTCGGCGAAAAGCGCCGAATCGGGTTCCCAGGCCAACTCCCGCTGCAGCGACGGACGGTCAGCGGGATCCACGTAGGGCGGATTGGAAACCACCAGGCCCAGGGGGCCCAGCACCGGATCCAACAGATGTCCCTGGGCAAACTCCAGCCTGGCCCCCAGAACCGAGGCATTGCGCCGAGCCACCACCAGAGCTTCCGCGCTGAGATCGGTGGCCGTGACCCCCCAGCCTGTTTCCAGAGCCAGAGTAATGCCGATAATCCCGGTGCCGGTGCCCACATCCACGACTCGACTCACTCCCAGGCGCTTCCCGATGTCCAGGGCCGCCTCCAGCACGAGCTCGGTTTCGGGGCGCGGGATGAGGGTTGCCGGGCCCACCTCGAAGCGCCGCCCACGCCACTCGGCCCAACCCAGAATGTAGGCCCAGGGCTCGCCGGTTTGCCGACGTCGGAGCCACCCGCTCACCAGGGCCCGGACCTCCGGTTCTACCTCATCGCCCCCATGGGCCGCCATCCAGCTTCGGCTCCGCCCCAACCCTTCCTCGAACCAGCGCACGGCTTCGGCGTTGGCCTCCCGAGGATCGAGAATCTGAGTCAGGGCCGTTGAAAGATCCAGGCGGAGTTGGTGGTAGGTCTGCGTCATCCCTTCCAGGTTAACCCATCAGACGTGGCGGCCGGGCTTTGCCCGGACACCACGTGGGGGAGCACGAGGGGGGAGGCAGACGTGATGTCCGGGCTTTGCCTGGACATCACATGGGGGTCAAAGGGGGGACATCGCGACCGCAGGGAGCAGGCGGTCCCCCCTTTCATGGCAGAGGGCGCGAAGCGACCGGAGGGTCCCCCCTCGTTCATATCAGGGCCTTGGCCCTCGCCTGGCTTGCGGCCAGGACCTCGTCATGCAGGGAGCCGCCGTGACTATCCATGGTGACCACCAGGGGGAAGTCCTCCACCTCGATGATCCAGAAGGCTTCGGGGCTGCCGAATTCCTCCAGCATCTTCACGTCTACCACCCGCTTGACCCGCTCGGCCAGCAGGGCTCCGGCCCCACCCGTGGTGTGGAAATAGCAGGCGCCCACTTTTTGCATGCCATCGCTGGTCTTCTTGCCCATGCCCCCCTTGCCGATGACCCCGCGAACGCAGTACGTCTCGAGTACCTCGGCCTGGTAGGGCTCCTCCCGAATGCTGGTGGTCGGTCCCGAGGACACAAAACGCCAGGTTCCATCCGGGTTCTTGGCCACCACCGGGCCGCAGTGATAGATCACGGCCTCCTCCAGGATGGGCCGCAGCCACTCGGGTTTCTGCTCCACCATGAACTTGTGGCCGATGTCGCGGCTCAGGATGACCTTGCCGCTGAGTAGCACTTCGTCCCCCACCTTGAGGGCGCGAATGGCGGTTTCGGTGATGGGTGTGCTGAGACGAATCATGGGATCACCTACTCGAAGGCCGCATGGCCGTTGGATTCGATCCGCAGCGTCATGCGGCGGCTGCTCCAGCACATGTAGCTGATGCTCACGAAAAAGCTCGCGGGGTGACGCCAGAGTTCCTCCACGAACAGCCCGAGAAGCGTTGTCTTGCCGCCGTAGCCCATGGGCCCGATGCCCAGCGAGTTGAGCTCGGCGAGCAGCTCGCGCTCGAATGCCGCCAGGGTGGGATTGGCATTGGGCTCATCGAGCCTGCGGAGCAGCAGCTCCTTGCTGTGCTCGTAGCCCACCACCCGGTCACCGCCGATGCAGACCCCCAGGATGCCCGGGGAGCAGCCCTGGCCCTGGGCCTTCACCACCGCATCGATGATGCACTTCCGCACGCCCTTGATATCCCGGCCGGCGCCGATGGCCGCATCCGGCAGGCGGTACTGGGCTCCCACGTTCTCGCAGCCGCCGCCCTTGAGCATGATCCGGATCTCGATTTCCGAGCGGTCCCACTCCTCGAAATGGATGACGGGATGGGTCTCGCCGAAGGGATCCAGGTTATTGCCCGGATTCTTGCCCGTCAGCGCTTCCACGCAGTTGGGGCGCAGCCAACTGCGCCGGGTGGCCTCTGCCACGGCCTCGCGGATCTGAGCCTTGAGACGACGCTGGCTCACTCCGAGGGGATGCTGCACCCAGAAGATCACGGTGCCCGTGTCCTGGCAGAGCGGCGCGACATGATCATCGGCGAGTACGATGTTTTCCAGCATGGTGTCCAGGGTGTTGGCACCCCGGCTGGAGGGCTCTTCGGCGTTGCGCCCCGCCACCAGCGCCGCGATGACATCCGCGGGAAGTCGCGAGGTGGTGCGGCGAATGAGCTCCAGGAGAGCCTGGCCGAGTTCGAGGCTTTCCGGATGGGAGAGGTCGGCCTTCCAATCCATGGGCAGGACCGATTTCCCTTCCACTGCGGCAAGGGGCGTGAGTTTAGGAATCTCGCAGGTGGACATGCTCGACCTCGGAGGATGGGCTACATCATCCTTCGATGCCCGGGATCGTCAAGGGTTCAGCCTGCCCAGGCCCTGGCCATGGAAACAGTGAGAGACATCAAGGGAGTCTGCCCGCCGGAGAGGGCCACGCCCTTGAGGTCGAGATCCGCCTGGTTCACCAGGTGGAGCAGCCTCCCAACGGCCTCCGCCCCGAGCCGATCCAGCACCCGAGCATAACCATCCATCAGGAAGCCCTGCTTGGGGCTGAGCCCGAGGGCTGTCAACAACTCTCCAGGCGCCCGAATCCCCGCGGCCCGGGCTTCCGCCAGGCGCGCCAGGCGGTCAACCTCTCGGCGGGCCTGCCCCAGGAGCATCAAGGGAGCCCCGCTAGGGTCGTCCTCCAGGGCGATGCGCAGGGTCGCGAGGGCCTGGGCCAACTGCCCTTTCTGCCAGGCCTGGGACCAGGCGAAGGCGTTTTGTTCGCCCAACCGAAAGGTGGCCTGATCCACCAGCGCCCCGTCGACCCGACGGTCCTCGGCCAGGAGATCGAGCACTTCTAGGGCCCGCTTGAGCACACCGGGGTTGCCCCCCATGCGGGCCGCCAGACGGGCCGCGACGCCGGAATCCAGGCGCAGCCCCAGACGCTTCGCCTGGGCCTCCACGAAGGCCGGAGCCTCCCGGTCATCCAGGGCGCCCACCTTGAGCACGCGGCCATCTTTGGCCCAGTCACTGAAGGGTTTCGTGGCCAGCACTCGGCCCGGAGCCGCGCTCAGAGCCACGCGGGAAACCAACAGCAGGCGCGTGCCCTCCATGGGCGAGGTGAGCAGCGCCTTGATGGAAGGCGGAAGTTCCTTGGGTTTCTCCAGAAGGTTCTCCGCCTGGGGCACGATGACCACGCGATCCGTGCCCAAGGGGGCGGATTCCGAAAGCGCGTTCTGCACCTCCGGCCAGGGGCAGCCCTCCGAACAAACCAGGAGCGAGAAATCCACCCATTCCGGATCCACATGGGCCGAACGCCAGGCCTCCACCGCCTCCCGGCGGCCATCGCCGTCTTCGCCGTGGACCAGGGCGTATTTGGCCTGGAGCCAGTCGGAGGGAACCGCCATCACTCGCTTCCTTCCAGAAGCTGGGTGAGGAAGCTCTCGGCGAAATCGTCCGCGAGGCTTTCGACCACCTGCAGCTCGCGATTATCGAAACTGGCGAAATTCTGATCCACCCGGTACTGATTGCTGAAGGTGAGCTTGGGGCGCGAGATGGCCACAGCCCCCGTTTGACCATCCAGCAGCCGCACCGAGGCCACGATCACGATCTCCAAACGGCTGGCGGTGCCCGCACTTCCCCGGGACTGGCCATTGCCCAGGGATAGCCCCAGTGGCCGAAGCTCGTACCGCTCCAACGTGGCCTGCAGCACCCAGCGCGAACTCCCGCTCTGGGGCAGCAGCTTCCAGGGTGAGGCCGCCACGATGCGGTTTTCCAGGGCCTTTCGGAAAGGCTCCTCGAGTCCCAGGCGGGGCGTGTGGTTCCGGAAACTGGCGATGCGGATGGTCTCGTCCTTGGCCATCCAGGCCGCGGCCCGGGGACGGCGATCCAGCCGCTGGTAGCCGCAGGCGACGAGCCCCAGCAGAAAGAAAGGAAGGAAAAACAGGCGTCGTTGCATCAGGCGGGGTTGTAGATCCCGACATAGGGCAGGTTGCGGTACTTGCCATCGAGATCCAGCCCATAACCCACCACGAAATGATCCTCAATAGTGAAGCCCACATACTCCACGGGCACTTCCACCTTGCGGCGGCTGGGCTTGTCCAGCAGTGAGCAGGTCTTGAGGCTGGCGGGCTCACGATCCATGAGCAGCTTGCGAACCTTGCTCAGGGTGAGCCCGGTGTCGACGATGTCCTCCACGATGAGGGCGTGGCGACCCCGGATGGAGCGGTCCAGGTCGTGGAGAATCTTGACCTCGCCTGTGCTCTGGGTACCTCCGCCATAACTGGCCACCTGCATGAAGGTCACCTCGAGATCCAGGTCGGTGTGCCGGGTGAGATCCGCGAAGAACTGGTAGACCCCATTCAGCAGCCCGATCACGACCAGATCCTTTCCGGCGTAGTCTGCGGCCAACTGGGCCCCCAGTTCCGCCGTGCGCTCCTGAATCTGCGAGTAGGTCAGCAAGGGGTAGATGCGGCTGCGAGACATGTCCATGGCGATTCTCCGAATTCCTATTCAACCCGATGCGTCTGGGCCGGGTCTACCCGCAAGCGACCGGATGTTCCTTCCGCTTGCCAAAAGTCTTCGAGCCCTCTGATGATAGCCCTGACGCTTCAAGAAACCGCGATGCTCCCAGCTTCCGACTCTCCCTACCATGCGCCGGAAGTCCTGGAATGGGTGGAGGCTGCCCAGGGCGGCGATCAGCTCGCCTTCGGAAAGCTGGTGGAACGGTTCCAGCGGGATGTCTACGGCAAGGCCTTCTCAATCCTGAAGAATCATCTGGATGCCGACGACGTAGTCCAGGAGACCTTTCTCCGGGCATACCGGGCCCTGCCGGGGTTCCGGTTCGAATCCAGCTTCCGCACCTGGCTCATCACCATCGCCACCCGCCAGGCCCTCAACTTCCTGGATCGCCACCGCTCCAACCACGAATCCCTGGACCCTCAGGACGAGGGCCCCGAGCATGCCGCTCTCCGGGTCGAGGACAACCAGATGACTGCCCTGCTGGATGAGGAGTCCCGTCGCCTCTTGCGGGAAGCCATGCCCAGACTTCCCAAGCGCCAGAAGCAGGCCCTGCTTCTAAAGATTGAAAACGACTGGAAATACGAGCAGATCGCCCAGGAGATGGGCACCAGCGTCGGCAGCGTGAAGGCCCACATCTTCCACGCGATCAAGAATCTCTCCCGCTATGTGCAAGGAGCCCGGCCATGAGCGAAGCGCTCCTCCCCATCACCGACGCCTGCGATGCCACCCTGGCCGCCATTGAGCGCGATCCCCTCACGCTGCCGGGCGAGGCCTTGGCCCACCTGCGCCGGTGCCCGGCCTGTGCCGAGGCCAGGGTCCAGTGGCTGGCCCTAGATGAGGTCCCCAATGCCCTCGCTCCGGCGGGCTACTTCGATCGCCTTCCCACCCGCATTCAGCGCAAACTGCCCGCAAGGGCCGGACTGTTGGGGCGCCCCCGCAAGCTGCTCTGGGCTGCGGCGGCGGCGCTTCTGATGGCCGGGACGGGAGTGGGTGGTTTCTGGCTGGGCAAGGCCAACAAGGCTCCCCTGGTGGAAGCCACCCTGCCCCGGAACCCCAGCGAAGTGCAGGAAATGATTGTCGATGCCCCCTTCCAGGAGGATGACGACGCCCTCACCCAGCTTTCCACTCTCTCTCAGGAGGAGGCCGAAGCGGTCTTAAAGCAGCTGGAAGCCGCCCCGATGGGGCATCCTTGATCTGAATGGAGTTCTCCATGTTGCGCAAAGCCTTGATCCTGTTCCTCCCGGCCACCCTGCTCATAGCCCAGGGCAGGTTTCGCGCGGAGCGGCCCCGCCCTTTGGACTACCCCCGGGCCGAGGCCCGCAGGGAATTCCGGCGGGACCGCCTGATGGCCCGGATCCACCAGTTGCGCATGGCCCGGATCCAGCTCTCCCTGGGCGTTCCCGAAGACAAGGCGAGAACCCTCTCGGATCGTTGGGCGGATTTCGACCAGGATTCCATGGGCCGCAGGCAGGAGATGAAGCGGCTGCGCGAACGGGTCAGCGACATCTTGGTGGGCCCCGGCTCCGAGGAACAGAAGAACACTCAGATCCACCCCATGGTCGAACAGTTGACCGCCCTTCAGCGCCAGCAGCAGGAGGCCAAGCGGGCCTTTGAAGAGGACATCCGCAGCAGCCTGACCCCCGCCCAGCAAGGCCGCTTCATGCTGCTGCATGAGGAATTCGATAAATCCCTCCAGGCAGCCATCGCCGAACAGCGCAGGGAAAAACGCTAGCCCGCAGTCGCCTCCAGAATCATGGGCACCACCATGGGTCGGGTTTCCGTGGTCTTGCGGATGATCCGGCGCAGAGTCTGACGCACCAGTTCGATGAGCAGGTCGCGATTCTGCCGGATCTCGAGGGGCGCCTCGTCGAAGGCCTTTCGCACGGTTCCCCGCAGCAGATCTCCGTAGGATTCATCGTCGGAGAGCACCACGAACCCGCGGGTGAGGATGGCCGGTTCGCCCGCCAGTTCGCCGGTGGCGGAATCCACCAGGAGCGTGGCGATCACAATACCGTCCTCCTGCATGATCAGGCGGTCGTGCACGACCCGCGCGTCCACTCGGTGGGAGACGCCCTGATCCACGAAACACTTTCCAACGGGAACACTCCCTGCGCTCTTCGGTTCGGCGCCGTTCAGCCACTGGATGCACTCGCCGCCCTCGACGAGGAACACGCGCTCCTTGGCCCAGCCAAGCCCCTCGGCAATCCGGCCGTGGGCCTGCAGGTTCCGGAAGCTGCCATGCACCGGCACCATGGTGCGGGGATTCACCGCACGAATCAGCTGTGCCGCATCCTCCCGGTAGGCATGACCCGAGGCATGGATGGGTCCCAGGCCCTCGTTGGCCGTTTCAGCACCCTGACGGGCCGCCACGTCCAGCATGCGGGAGATGGCCACTTCGTTGCCCGGAATGGACCGAGAACTGAGCACCAACCGATCCCCGGGGGCGATGCGCAGTCCCTTTACTTCCTTGCGGAGCACCCGCGCCAGGGCACTCATCTCCTCGCCTTGGCTTCCGGTGCAGAGCACCAGCACGCGACCGGGCTTGAAAAGCGGGGCCTCGTTGGGCTGAATGAAGAGATCGTCCGGCAGCATCAGGCGCTTCAACTCCCGAGCCACGGCCACATTGCGCTCCAGGCTCCGGCCCAGCACCACGACCTTGCGGTCTTCCTCATAGGCCAGATCGAGCAGCGTCTGGATGCGATGGATGTTTGAACTGAACAGCGCAATGAAGAGCTTGCCCTTGGTCTGCTGAAATGCTTGGCGCAGCCCCACGCGGCAGGTCTCCTCGGAGGGAGCGTGGCCGGGCTTCATCACATTGGTGGAATCTGCCAGCAGCATGGAAACGCCCTTCTTCCCCAATTCCTTCAGACGCTTCATACCTGTCTTGCGACCATCCGTGGGCGTGAGATCCAACTTGAAGTCCCCGGAATGGACGATGACGCCCTGGGGCGTGTGCAGGGCCAGGGCGCAGGCATCGGGAATGCTGTGGGTCACGGGGATCCATTCGGCTTCGATTTCCCCCGACCCGATGCGGACCCGGCCGAAATCCTCCACCCGCCGCAGGAGTTTCCGGTCCAGCTCGAATTCCCGCATCTTGCTTTCCAGCAGGCCCAGCGTGAAGGCCGTGCCGTAGACCGGCACTGGCCAACGCTCGAGGAAGTAGGGCAGCGCCCCTAGATGATCTTCGTGACCGTGGGTGAGCAGCACCGCGTCGATCCGATCGGCAAAGGGCTCGAGATAGGCGAAATCGGGAACGATGCTATCGATGCCGGGTTCGTCATCCGAGGGAAAGAGCTGACCACAATCCACCAGGAAGAGGCTCTTGGCCGTATGCACCACCAGCGCGTTCATCCCGAACTCACCGAGCCCCCCGATGGGTATCAGACGCAGCTCTCCGTCCCGGGGAGCCTCCTGCCAGCCTTCAAACATCGTTGCGGATGATTCCATGGTTTTCCTTGGTTAGATTTTCGCTGTCCTGGATGGATTTCAAGATACGCAGCCAGATCACGGGAGCCACAGCCTCGGCACGAATGGCAGGCGGCAAACCGACAGATTCAAGAAGGGCCCTGGCCTGATCGGTGGTGAGGATGGCCTGCCAATTATTCGCGAGTGTCTTGCGCCGGTGGGCAAAGCTGCGATGAAGGATCCCCAGCAGGGCCTTCCGGGTGGTGTGGTCCGGCGCCCCTGGCAGAGGGTCGAACCGCAGCACCACCGAATCCACCTTGGGCGCCGGGCGAAAGGACCCAGGCCCCAGCTTCATCAGCCGGGTCACCTTGCAGCAGAGTTGGGACAACACCGAGAGCGGGCCATATTCCTTGGTTCCCGGCTTGCCCAGGATCTTTTGCCCCACCTCCAGCTGGAACATGAACACCAGTCGTTCCCAGGGAATGGGCTCCAGCAGGAAACGAGTGAGGATAGGCGTCGCGGCATTGTAAGGCAGGTTGCCCACCACGGACCAGGGCCCCCCCTCGGGAAGGGGCGCCAGAACGGCATCCCCCAGAATGGCCTGAAAGTGGACGAGCCCCGCAAACCGCTGCTCCAACAGCGCGACGGCCTCGGGATCGAGATCCATGGCCCATAGGGGTCGGCCATCAGCCAGCAGCTTCTCGGTGAGCACCCCAGGCCCCGGTCCAATCTCCAGCAGGCCTGGCGAAGGGGAAGCCAGGGCGTTGCCGGTGATCACCTGGATGGCCCCCTCGTTCACAAGGAAGTTCTGGCCAAAGGCCTTTTTGGGTCGAAGGGAAACGGGGGATTCGGAATCGAGCACACTTCAGCGTACACCACCCGTGGACAGGAAAGGCGAAGGGGCCCCTGCGGACCCCTTCCTGCCTTCATTCACTCCGACCAGGGGTTCAAGGTTATGGAAGCTGGCCGACCGTGCGCCAAACCCGGGGCTTGGGGAACCGCTCGGAGGCGGTACCAGGAATGGTGGAAATTCTCATTTCGGTGGCACTCTGGCCGGGCTGGGGGTTTGCCACTGCGAGAGAGCCTGCCTGCATCACAGCCCGGGTGCCTATCGCGAAGAAGTCCGAGGCCACACCGGCCCAGGTGAACTTTAGGCCGCTGGAGGATGCCTGCCCGGAACGGGTGTCTGAAACGAGGGGTCTCATAACATCTGTAGTAAGGAAACTGTAGGTGTTGCCCGACCCTCCCGTGCAGGGATCGGATGTCGTCGGCGTGAAATAGGAATAGAAGAGACTCCCAGCCAGGACCAGGGGCGTATTGATCCCCTTGGGAAGGAAGCCCGCCGGAGTCACCGAGGGGAAATTGATGTAGTAGCCGAAAGAGGGAGTGCCAGGTGTGGGAGGCGTCCCAGAGTAGGGCGCCAGGAAATAGTTTGGACACCCTGGTGTGATTGCCCCAAACACACTATCCGAACAGGCATTAGTGGGCGTGGAACCAACGATGTTGGAGGAGAAATTCTTCAGATTCGCGTTCAGAATTCCCACATCCGGTCCGGAATCCGTGTCCAATCCCCAGGCACGGCTGTCCTGGCGGTCAAAAACAACCGTCAGACGGTGATTCGTTGGCATGGGATTCACGGAACTGTATTCCCGGTCCAAAGGATTATTTCGGTCCCCGCTGACCATCGCGATGCCGACGGCTGCAGGCGCTGCGGAACCGACCTTGCCGACACCAGGGAAGTACCCTACCCGGAAAGGCGCAGGAAGAGCCGTATAGCGGCCCCCCTTGCCGACGGGGTCATTATCCTGGAAGACCCTTCGGAGTTTCCAATCGGTGATCTGGGAGGTGTCCCGGCGGAAGTCCAGATAGGGCGCAGCGGTGGCAACCGCTTTGGAGCCCCAGGACCAGAGTCCTCCGTTGTAGTCCATGAAATAGGCTCGTTGCGCCATGCCAGAGCGGGTGATGAATTCAAAGGGGATCACCCCGGTATTCACGGGCCCTACGGTCGTGCCGCCCGCACTTGCAGCAGAGAGGTCCGCAGCTGCGAGAATTTCTCCTGTGTGGACATCCACGGCCAGAACCGACCGCCCCAGCTTGGCATTGGAAAAGTTCGCTTCCACATCCGAATTGCTGAATCCTCCCCCTAGGAAGATCGCATCCTTCAAGATGCCGTTGAACTGGATCCGACCGATGGCGGGCGTGCAGGTCGAGAAGCCCCAGTTTCCGAGGAGGCTCTTCACGGTCGCCAGGGCGGGACCTCCGGAAGCGACGCGGCTAGAGGGTAAAGATGCAGCCTCATCAGGGACCAGGGACCACTTGAAGGTGGGGGTGAAGGGACTCCGGATATCTAGGGCGTAGTAGCTCCGCCCCCCCTTGCGCAGCCCAAAAACAGCCACGGCCCGCTCACCGGAATCCACCAGCCCATTCCCCGAGCCTCCGCCAGTGGGCGGAAGATCCAGGTGATAGACGGTTGGTGTGCCATCCACCATGAACCTGTGGGGATTGTTGGTGGAGGTGATGTAGTTGAGATTCGCCAGGAAATCCGTAGGCATGAAGCTCCAGAGTTCTTCCACATCACCTGTGACGATCTGCCGCTCGACACCCCCAGCGTCCGTCACCGTCGCCGTCTTGGTGACCTCGCCGAAGGCATGGAGCCACCCCTGGTTGGTACCGACCAAGAGTAGCCGGAACCGATTTCCGCCTACGGCCGCGAGACGTGAATAACTACTGATGGTGGCCGACACATCGGCCCAGTTATACTCAATCACGGCCGCAGAAGAATTGATCACATCCCCCATGATATTCGCTCGATTGACCTTGGGACGCTTTGTTACGGCATCCAACTGCGTAGTGTCGCCTCCGGCGGCGAACTGGACCACATGCTGCTTCTGCTCCAGATCCGTAACGGATGTTGCAACGTAGTTCTTGAGACCATTGGTATTATCGGTAAATTCTACGCCAACATCGGTGAAGGTCTTGAGCGTGGAGCCCCCAGGGATTCGAGTAAAGAGCTTGCGCGCACTCCAGAGTCGGGCACCACTGAGGGCAGCCTCTGCAGACCACTGGGCCGTCGTGGAATCAAGAACAGTGGTTGGGTTCCCGCTGCGATCAATGATGTTTACGTTCCCTGCCACCTCTCGGGTGCTGAACATGAGCAGGTCGCCAGACCAGATCACGCCACCAGCCGGAGGAGGCTTGAACTTGCCCAGGTAAACTTGGCCACCAAAACTGGCCCCCACGAATGGAAGATTGGGATTGGCGGTAGCATTAACATTGGATGCCAGGGAAAGTTCATAAAAGGCTGCATCCAGCCCAGTTGTGAGCTTATCGGGGTCGGTGGCATCAAAGAAATACGTAGAATTAGGCGTCTTGCCCTTGGTGGCATCCGTCGGATCCAGAAGGGTGAACTCCGTCAGGGTGGCGACGTCCCATTCCTTACGGCCGGGTTCGCCGCAGGTTGCCGCCAGGAACATGCGGCGCTTGGGGTGGGCGCTGTTGGTGATCTGCCCCGTGAGACTGACACCAACGGTCATCGTCGTTATAGGGCGAGGTTTGGTGAAGGTGATCTTGTCTGCACCCGCGCCTCGGCTACGGATCCAGAAGGGCAACCAATCCTCGGTTCTCCACCCATTGTTGGAGGGGAAGGCTGGTGTGGTTGTGGGATAGATGGGCGCAGTCCATCCCCCGTTGTCAGTCTCCCCGCCATGGGCGGCCAGAGCAGCGAGATTGATAATGTTGTAATAGGGCGTACCGTTGCTGGTTCTAATCTGCGATTTGTTAGCCGCAAAGAACAGGTTGCCAGTTTTTGCAGTCCCATAGGTTGGCTTCGTAACATCATCCAAACCGACATATGGCGTGTTTGTGTTGGCTGGCGTCCCCGGATCCGTGTTGGGCACACCGTCCGTGAAGAGCATCACATAGGTATTCCGGCATTCCACCGGTTTGTCGACTCCGGTTTCAATATCGTTGAAGATGCAATTGGGATCGTTAAGCTGAACATACGTATTAGCCAAGGCCGAATTGAGGGTGGTGGACCCCATGGCCATCAAGGCGCTCAGGCGTCTGAGGCCCGCATCGGAACTACCATTGAGAAGAGTCCAACCACGCTCGCTGGAGCCGTATCGGCCCGTGCTGGCGGGGTCACTGGCGTTCTTGTTCCCACGACTGTCATTGGATGGGTAGTCGGCGCTCTCGTACTGCGAGCTGCCACTATCCGGCCGATAGTATTTAAGGAAGCGGTAAGCCCAAAATACCTTGTCGTGATATTTGGCCCAGGTCCGCATCGAGGCATCCTTGATCGCCTGAGAGCGGGTGCGGGCAGGGATTGCATTGGCCGCGATAGTCGGATCGGGATTGGCGCTCTGGGCAAAGGCCTTGCCTCCGGCAGAGGTGGACTGAATAACGCTGGTTGCGGTTCTGAAGAGCCAATTGATGTATGCAGACTTCCAGTACACGAAGTAATACTGTGTCCCCAGACGGCAGGCCGTCATGGTCCCAGTCCCGGAATAAGTAGTGGAACTGAACATTCCAAAGTCAGCATTCGCCGTCTGTGATGCCACCCGGTAGGACGAGTCCATCTCGATCTCGGCGTTGGTGGCCGGATTGACCATAGTCATCTTGAGGGGATAGGTGTTGTACATCTTCCGGTATTGCTTGGCAGTCAGATTGACCTGCACAGAGGGGTCGTCCAGGATTGTCCAGCAAATCGGCAGATCGTAAGTACGGCTGTTGTAAGTAAATCGAACATGAGATGCGCTACGGATCCAGTTCCGGATATCGGAAGCCTTGGGGTTGGCCGTCTCCCCAGGCAGCCCCGAGGCCACGTAATTTGTATTGATGGCCTGATCACCAC
Organism: Holophaga sp.; assembly: GCA_041908845.1. Classification (GTDB taxonomy): domain Bacteria; phylum Acidobacteriota; class Holophagae; order Holophagales; family Holophagaceae; genus JAYREN01. Next base: position 20,165 of record JAYREN010000041.1, read on the forward strand.
CGTTGGCGTAGTCCAGAAGGCTCCCATCCGGACGCACCAATTTCCCGTTCGTGAGTTGCGGGGTGGTGTAGAGAGC
>JAYREN010000042.1:0-20112 GCA_041908845.1 Holophaga sp.
TTCGTTCCCTTCCAGGAGCTGAGCCCGGCCGAGGCCTCGCAATGGATCCACGAGGCCGGAGGCGTCGCCATCGTCGCCCACCCCGGGCGCTTCGCCGGGGGGCGCTTCATCTGGGATGAAGCTATGGCTGACCTCCGGGAGATGGGTCTCGACGGCTTCGAGGCGTACTACAGCGAATACGGCCCCACGGAAACGCGGCGATTTCTCCACCTGGCCGAGCGTCTGGGCATGGTGGCCAGTGGCGGCAGCGATTACCACGGCGCCATGAAGCCCGGATTGGAACTGGGGCGGGGCCGGGGCAACCTTCACATTCCGGACTCCGTTCTGGTAGAGCTCCAAAATTGTCGATCGCGCCAAACGGCCTGATTCCCTTGCCAGAGGTATGATGGGGACTGCTCCAGAGGAATCGGCATGGCCATTAAAATTCTTATCGTCGAGGACGATGCCATCAACGTGAAATTCATGAAGGTAGTCCTGACCCGCAAGGGCGGCTACGAAGTACTGGTCAGCGAAGACGTGGACGAAATCACCAGGATCGCCGCGTCGGGCGAGGTTTCGGCCATCGTCATGGATATCAGCCTCTCCCGGTCCACCCATGAGGGGCAGAAGGTAGACGGCGTCTTCATCACCAAGCTCCTCAAGCAGAACCCAGAGACCGCCAAGGTTCCCATAATCCTGGCCACGGCCCACGCCATGTTCGGCGACCGGGAGCGCTTCCTCGCGGAGACCGGCGCCGAGCACTACATCGCCAAGCCCATTCACGATCCGGATCACTTCCTGGCCGAAGTCCGAAAAGTGCTCCCCGAATCATGAAGGGCCGGGGGGGCGCTGACGGTGGGCGAACAGGCAGTCGGATCGGTAACCGCGAAGGTGGCCGAACCAGTGGCAGCGAGGGCGGTCGCGTCGCCTTCCGCCTGAGGGTGGAATACGACGGCTCCCGCTATCACGGCTGGCAGAAGCAGGGCGAACGCCAGACCGCCCAAGGCGTCCGCACCGTCACCGGCACCCTGGAGCGGGTGCTCCAGGGTGCGGGCCTGCGTGTGCTTACCCTGGGCGGCTCCGGGCGCACGGATGCCGGGGTGCACGCCCTGGGGCAGATCGCCCACCTCCATCTGGCCTCCGCCCAAGCTCCGCGCCCCCAGGATCTTCAACGGATCTTCGACGAGAGCCTGCCCTCCGACTTGGCCGTGGCTGCCATCGAGCCCTGCCCCCTGGCCTTTCATGCCCGCCATGATGCGGTGGAGCGGAGCTATCTCTACCAGGTGAGCCTTCGGCGCAGCGCCTTCGGGAAATCCATGCTCTGGTGGGTGAAGGGTCGGTTGGAGGTGAGGCGTCTCGAGGAGGCCTGGTCGCTCCTCGAGGGGAACCACGATGCCAGCGCCTTCGCCGATCTGGAGCCCGGCGAAGATCCCCATGTCCAGATAAAGAGTTGTGAACTGGTGCAGGAAGGTTCTCTCCTGTTGCTGCGGATAACGGCGGGCTTCTTCCTTCGGCGGCAAGTCCGCCGGATGGTGGGCGCCGCCGTGGCCTGCGCCCTAGGCAAGGAGAAACTCGAGCACATCCGGCGGGATCTCGAACGCCCTTCAAAGGAAGCCACGCTCTACTGGGCGGAAAAGGCGGCCCCCGCCGCTGGACTCTTCCTGGAGCGGGTGCGGTATGCCGGAGATCCGGAGGCTTCGCCCCTGCAACCAATCCTGCGGGTTCCCTAGTACGGGCTCCTAAAGCAGTTCCTTCGACCGCACCATCAGGTTGGCCAGCAACAGCCCCATCAGAATGGCCACGGCGAGGAACACCATCTGGAAGGCCGTATCCAGGCCGGTGAGCATCTGCTTGTTCAGCACGTAATCCAGGCTGCGCAGGCCCACGCTGCCCGGCACCAAGAGCATGATCCCGGGAAGGAGCGTGACCCAGGGCGGACGCCCCCGCAACCGGGCGACGAGATTGCTCCCCGCACCAAGCACCCAGGCCCCCAGCCCCGCACCAAAGGCGCCGCCCAGGAAATGGGTACCCAACCGGCCAGCTCCGAAGGCAAAAGCGCAGGCCACCAGGATCCACCACGCGTCATCGGGCATGGCCTGGAAGATCACCAGGAAGGCCATGGCCCATATCACCAGGGCCGGAACGAGGGCCCACCATGGCACCACGGCCAGTTCCGGCGCCGCCACCGAGCCCGCCCAGAGCTGGGCGAAGCGCTGCCCCAGGGCCACGCCGAAGGCGAGCTGCAGGAAGATCATCCCGACTCCGGCCAGCCGCGCGGTGCCCGCCACCAGATTGTTGGTGGCCAGCTCGTTCATGGCGATGAGAAAGCCCAGGCCCGGCACCAGCACGATCAATCCCGCCAGCGTTGGTACCGGCGCCGAGAGGGCGGGAATCCAATGCGCGGCCAATAGCGAGAGGAACGCGACAAAACCGGCCGCCACGAGATGGAAGAGATAGCCCAGGGTCTTCTTTCGGCGCGCCCGGGCTTCCAGCAACCCCGTGAACAGACCCAGCAACAGAGCCAGGGAGGCCTCGCGCCAGCCACCGCCGAAGAACCACACGGCACTCGCCGAGGCCGCACCATAGGCCAGGACGCGTGCGGTGCGCCCATAGCGGGGCCGTGTTCCCACCAGGAGGCGCAGGGCCTCCGACGCCTCGAGGGCGCTCATGCGGCCTTCCAGCACCGCCTCGGTGATCCATTGGAGCTTGGTGAGCTTCTCCAGATCCATGTCGCCGTTGGGCGCCCGCTCCACGGCGGCCCGATGAAAATTCTTCCCGGAAATCGAAGCGAGGAAGCCCGTGGGAAGGGCGAAGAATTGTCCCTGGAGGCCGAAACGGCGGCAGATGCGGGTAAGCGTCGCCTCGAAGCGATGGGCCGGGGTGCCGAAGGCCTGCAGGCACCTTCCCAGTTCCAGGCAGAACTCGACCTCGGCGGGAATGGTGGATTCGGGCTCGGCGTCCATGGGCGGATTGTAGCGCGGGAGGCCGTGACGCAAATCGAAGGCGGATGGCACTAGACTGCATTTGGAGACTCAAAGTCCCCAGTGGGAGGGCCCATGGGCATCTTCGATGTGATCGGCCCCGTGATGGTGGGGCCCAGCAGTTCCCACACCGCCGGCGCGGCGCGCATCGGCCTGTTCGCCCGGCGCCTGCTGGGGGCCGAACCCGTGCGCGCCGAGATCGGCCTTCATGGTTCCTTCGCCGCCACCGGCGAGGGGCACGGAACGCCGTTGGCACTGCTGGCGGGATTGCTGGGACTGGAGCCCGATGATGAACGGATTCCCCACTCCGACGAACTCGCCTCCGAGCGAGGCCTGGATTACCGATTCGAAACCCTCGATCTGGGCGAGGTGCATCCCAACTCGGTGCAACTGCGTCTCGCGGCCCAGGCGACAACCCTGGGGATCTGCGCCAGCAGCGTGGGCGGAGGCCGCATCAAGGTCTGGGACATCGACGGCTTCAAGGTGAATCTCGATGGCGAATATCCCACCCTGCTCCTGGTGTATCCCGACCGCCCCGGTGCCGTGGCCGTGGTGAGCGCGATTCTCGCCAACGCCGCCATCAACATCGCCACGATCAAGGCCCACCGCACCGAACGCGGCGGCCAGGCCCTCATGGCGGTCCAGCTCGATGAGATCCCGCCCAGCGGGGTCCTGGATAGCCTGCGACATCTGCCTCACTTCGAGCAGGTGCGCTTCATCCCGGCCCTGGGTTTTGGAGGCTGACATGTCCAACGCGCTGCGCGAAGGTACGCTGGAATTTTTCGTGAAGGCCGCCAACGATCGGGGCATCTCGCTCTCGGAACTCTTCCTGGATCGCGAGGCCCAATCCACGGGGCGCCCTCGGGAGGAGCTTCGTGAGCTGATGCGATCCCGGATCGCCGTGATGAGGAATGCCCTGCAGCAGGGCCTCGCAGAGCCCCAGCACTCCCGCAGCGGACTGGTGGATGGGGGAGCCCACCGGCTCTCCCAGTGGTCCCAGGCAGGGAACTCCCTGCTGGGGCCCGCCTTCTCCCGGATGCTGGCCTCAGCCCTCGCGGTAGCCGAGGTCAATGCCTGCATGGGGCGCATCGTCGCCGCGCCCACAGCGGGTTCCTGCGGCGTAATGCCAGCCGCGATCTTCACCATCGCCGAGAAGCAAGGCGCCGACGACGAAGCCATGGAGCGCGCCTTCTTCACCGCCGGTGGCATCGGCATGGTCATCGAGAAGCTCGCCAGCCTCTCGGGGGCCGAAGGCGGCTGCCAGGCCGAGGTCGGTTCGGCCTCGGCCATGGCCGCCGGGGGCATCGTGGAGATGCTGGGGGGCACCCCAGAGCAGGTCTGCCATGCCGTGTCCTTCGCCTTGGCCAACGTCATGGGCCTCATCTGCGATCCCGTCATGGGCCTGGTGGAAGAGCCCTGCGTTCGCCGCAACGCCCTGGGCGCCCTCAACGCCGCTGCTTCCGCCGAAATGTCCCTGGCGGGAATCCCTTCGGTGTTCAAGGTCGATGCCGTGATCGAGACCATGGGACGCGTGGGCCGCAGACTTCCCGAGGAGTTCCGAGAGACCGCCCGGGGTGGGCTTGCGCTACTCAATGCAGAGACAAGACATACAAACTGTAAAGCCTGCGCCAAATCAGCCCTTCCCCTCGAATCGTAAAAATATATTTCATTACTGCATTTACACATCGCAACCTCGGTCAAGTGGTGTCAGCGATTTGTTGTTGCCCTCGGAAACGGCATGTACCATCAAACCCGAAGGCACTGCGGGAGCGACCATGAGCACCGAAGAGAACGCCAAGAAGGGCAAAGGAACGGTTTTCGTGCGAGTGGAGGTCTGCAAGGGCTGCTCCTATTGCATCGATTTCTGCCCCACCCACGCCCTCGAATTCAGCCGTGAGTTCAATCAGAAGGGTTACCATTTCCCCGTGCTGGGCCGGGAGGAAGACTGCACGGGTTGCGATCTCTGTGGGCTCTATTGCCCCGATTTCGCCATCTTCGGAGCTCGCTGGAAAGACCTCGAAGAGAAGCGTCAGGCGGCCTCGGCCCCTGTGAAGCCCTGAACCTAGACCAGAATCGCGACGGACGGAGGAGATCTTGAAAGCGGATCCCAAGGGCGTACTTACGGGTGTCCATTTCATCGACGGCGACCACGCCGCCTGTGAAGGGGCACTGGCGGCTGGCTGCCGATTCGTGGCCGGTTATCCCATCACCCCCAGCACAGAAATCGTGGAGCGCTTCGCGGCCCGCATTCCGAAAGTGGGTGGCGTGTTCATCCAGATGGAGGACGAACTCGCAGCCTCCATCGCCATCCAAGGCGGCGTGTGGGGCGGTCAGAAGGTCATGAACGTGACCTCGGGTCCCGGCCTTAGCTTGATGATGGAGCACCTGGGCTACGCGGCAATGACCGAGACCCCTTGCGTGTGGGTGGATGTGCAGCGCGGCGGCCCCTCCACGGGCCTGCCCACCCTGCCCGCCCAGGCCGACATGATGCAGATCAAGTGGGGCAGCCACGGCGACTACGAGATCATTGCACTCTCGCCCAACTCGCCCCAGGAATGCTTCGATCTCATGATCAAGGCCTTCAACCTCTCCGAGGAATATCGCTGCCCCGTCTTCCTGATGATGGATGAGGTCGTGGGTCACATGACCGAGCGGGTGAACATTCCGCCCGCGGATCAGATCGAGGTCACCGAGCGAAAGTGGACCAAGAAGAAGCCCGGCGAATACAAGGCCTTCGCCACGACCCCCGAGGACCTGGTGCCCGAAATGGTCAAGGCCGGCGATGGCTACCGCATCCACGTCACGGGCCTCACCCACGATGAGCGCGGCTATCCCGCCATGGACGTGCCCAACCAGGCCAAGCTCATTCCCCGCCTGCTCAACAAGATCCGCAACAACGCCGACAAGCTCGTAGATGTCCGCATGGACGGCTGCGAGGATGCCGATGTCATCGTGATGTCCTTCGGCATCACCTCCCGGGTGGCCACCGCCGCCATCGAGGCCGCCCGTGCCAAAGGCCTGAAGGTCGGCCATCTGCGCCTGATCATCTGCTGGCCCTTCCCCGTGGCCCTGGTTCAGGAGCTCGCCAAGAAGGTGAAGGCCTTCGTGGTACCAGAGTTGAACATGGGCCAGATGGTGCTGGAGGTTCGCAAGGCGGTCGCGGGCGTCGACGGCAAGGTCAAGGTCATCTCCGTGCCCCATCCCGGCGGCACCGTGCACGAACCAGAGACCATCCTCGAACAGATTGTGGAGGCCGCGCGATGAGCGAATCCCTCGACCTTCACCTGGCCTCCGTAGAGACCTCGCTGGAGAATCCAGTGCTGCCCTACCTGCGCCAGGACCGCATCCCCCACATCTGGTGCCCCGGCTGCGGCATTGGCACCAGCGTCAATTGCTTCTGCCGAGCCCTCACGGACAGTGGCCTGGATCTCGACAAGGTGGCCATCGTCTCCGGCATCGGCTGCACGGGCCGCACTGCGGGCTACCTGAACTTGGACAGCTTCCACACCACCCACGGCCGCGCGATCCCCTTCGCCACGGGCCTGAAGCTCAGCAATCCCGAACTGAACGTGGTGGTCTACAGCGGCGACGGCGATCTCTTCGCCATCGGCGGCAACCACTTCTTCCACGCCGCCCGCCGCAACATGGACATTCTGGTCATCTGCGTGAACAACTTCACCTACGGCATGACCGGCGGCCAGGTGGCCCCCACTACCCCCGTGGGGCCCACCCAGACCACCATGCCCTACGGCAACTTCGAGAATCCCTTCAACCTGCCCTTCATCGCCGATGCCTGCGGCGCCACCTACGTGAGCCGCTGGACGGTGTACCACGTGCGCCAGCTGGCCAAAGCCATGAAGGAGGCCCTGGGCAAGAAGGGCTTCCGCTTCATCGAGGTGATGAGTCCCTGCCCCACCCTGTATTCCCGGCGCAACCGCCTGGGCGATGGCGTGGACCAGGTGAAGTACTACAAGGAAAAGAGCGTCATCAAGAACGGCGTGGACACCAAGGATGTGGGTCTGGGCTTCCAGGGCGACATCGTGGTGGGCAAATTCGTGGATCGCGAGCGCCCCACCTGGCTCGAATCCATGAACGAACACTTCAGTCACCACTTCGGCGATGCCTTCCAGCCCTACGGAGTCAAGAATGGCCAAGACTGAGATCCGCGTCGGCGGCCTGGGCGGCCAGGGCGTCATCCTCAACGCCTCCATCATCGGCAAGGCCGCGAGCATCTTCGAGGGCAAGCATGCCACCCTCATCCAGGCCTTCGGTCCCGAGGCCCGGGGCAGCGCCTGCAGCGCCCAGGTGACGGTTTCCACCGAACACATCGGCTATCCCTACGTCAAGAATCCCGATGTGCTGGTGCTCATGAGCCAGGACGCCTACAACCAGTTCGTGCCCACCCTGAAGCCCGGCGGCCTGCTCCTCTACGAAGAAGAGCTCGTCTCCGTGGATGGTCGCCTGCCCAAGGGCGCGCGCGCCATCGGGATTCCCGCCACCCGCTTCGCCGAAGAGCTGGGCCGTCGTCTCGTGCTCAATATCGTGATGGTGGGCTTCTTTGCGGGCGTGACGGGCCTGCTCTCCTACGAATCCGTGGAGAAGGCCGTGAAGGATTCCGTGCCCAAAGGCACCGAGGATCTGAACATGCGCGCCCTCAAGAAGGGCTTCGAGTTCGGCAAGGAAACCGCCCAGGCCAAGTAGGCTCGGTACGCACGCCAAAGGGGCCTGCCAGCACGGCAGGGCCCTTTGGCTTTGATCCTCAGAGCCCCTGGAGCACGTCCCTGCGCTTCTGCTGATACTCCTCCTCGGTGATGAGGTTCTCCTCCCGCATCCGCTTCAGGGCCCGCAGCCGCCCCTCCTGTTCCGCAAAGAAGGCGGCATCCCGAGGCTTGGTGCTGGCCCCCGGGGCAGCTTCGGGAGGCTGCGGCATCCTGACAGGACTAGGCGTCGCCGTGGTCCCGGGCGCCTCAGAGGCGAGCCCCACCAGGGGCAGACTCAACCAATCGCTCCGGCGGGCAGTCGCCGTGGGATGTTTCAGGATGACCTCGCTGGCAGCGCTCCGAGCACCGAAGTGGAATTCGGGCAGAACTTGGCTACCTCGGTAGCGGTCCACGAAATCCAAACGGGCGTCGTGGACCAGGATCTGAAGCTGGCCGCCCTGCACGAATAGCCGGGCCGTGATGCCAAAGGCACTGCTCAGGAAACTGCCTCCCCGCTTGTGGGTGCTGAGCAGCACGAGATCCTCGCCGGGACCCGCGAGCGAGAGGGCTTCCCGCAGGGGCTCTGCCAGCGAAGCCAGCTCGTCCTTGTGAAACAGGGGATTCTCCTGCCCGTCTGCCAGGAAGCGCACCTCGCCCAGGCGCTGCTGGAGTGCGGCACGGTCAATTTTGGCCGGATGTTCGTTGAGGGGGGCACCCGCCTCTGCAGGCACTCGCTTCACCCAAGTGTGCTCTCCGAGCTTCCACTGCGCGCGAGAGGGCCCCGCCGCGGCCAGGGCCACCGTGGTCAGGAAGCCAACCCACAGCCCCACAGAATTCCCACTCCGAGTCCCAATTCCCATATTCGGCCTCCTGCGGATACCGGCAGCCCGCGCCCCCCGAGTTTACAGGAGAGGCCAGTCTGTCGTCTGATCCACGGGAGACAGTTCCATGATTGGCCGTCGAACGTGGAAGAATGGGACAGCACTCGCGTTGCCCTTCCTGGGAGATCACACCATGGGCCTTTCCGTTACCGATCCCATTGAACGGGCCATCGATCGCACCAAGGCCATCCTCTTCAATCCCTTTCAAGCGGGGAAGTGGTTCTCCCTGGGGTTCTGCGCCTTCCTGGCCCAGCTGGGCAACAGCTGCGGCAACGCTTCCAATGCGTTCCGGAGTCCCGGCGGAAGCCCCAACCTGGAGGAGGACTTCCAAGCCATCATGGACCCCGTCAAGGAGTGGCTGCTGGCCCACGTGGCTCTGGTCGTCGTGGGCGTTGTCCTGCTCCTGCTGGTAGGTCTTGCCCTCGCCTGGGTCCAGGCCCGGGGACAGTTCATGTTCCTGGATGGCGTCGTACGCAACCGTGGCGAGATCGCGGCCCCCTGGAAGGAATATGCCCCAGAGGGCAACGGTCTGTTTCTTTTCAACCTGGTCTTTGGTGTGCTGGTGCTCCTGGGCCTTGCGCTCATCGCGGGTCTGGGCATCGCCCTGGCTCTGCCGGACATCCGCGCCGAGGAATTCAGTCAGCGTGCCCTCCTCGCCCTCCTGGTGGGCGTTCCCCTGCTCCTGATCCTTCTGGTCGCTGCCGCCGTCACCGGGGTAGTGTTGAACGATTTCGTCGTGCCCACCATGTATTTGAGGCGCCAGGGTGTGATGGCCGCCTGGGGCACCGTGCGCCGCGAGATCCTCGCGGATCGTGTCAGCACGCTGGTTCTCTACCTCCTGATGAAGATCGTCATCGCCATCGCCATTGGCATCCTGGCCTTCCTGGCCTGCTGTTTCACTTGCTGCCTGGCGCTCCTGCCCTACCTCGGCACGGTGATCTGCCTGCCCCTCTTCGTCTTCCAGCGCAGCTATTCCCTCTGCTTCCTCGAGCAGCTCGGCCCCGACTGGAGCTTCTTCCCCTCGGAACCCATCCCAGAACCCCAGACACCAGAGTCGGACGCGTAGAGCGAGTCCCAAATATCCACCCGATTTTCTACAGGATTGCGCCGCAGATTCGCGAAGGGTTTTTTGGTGCTCTTTGCGTTCTCTGAGGCCAATCGCTTTCCTTCGAGGTTGGCCCCGATGCATGGAAGTCCGGCCTTCGGATTACTGCTGCCCAGCCGAACCCGAGGTTCAATCGCCGCAAAAAACGCGAAGGGGGCGCGAGCCGTGGCCGAGGTTCCGGTCCTCGTATTACGATAGTTCTTTCACCACGGTCTTTCTCTTGGAGTGCGCGATGCCCCGGACGCTGTCTTCCCTCGCCCTCAGCCTCGCACTGGGCCTTTCCCTCGCCGCAGGGGATGGCTACGTGCGGTTCCCCGCAATCAAGGGCGAGCAGATCTTCTTCACCTCTGAGGGAGACATCTGGCGGGCGCCCCTGGCGGGCGGCAAGGCCGTACGGCTCACCACCCACGCCTCCCAGGAGTGGCGCCCCGCCGTTTCTCCAGATGGGGCCTGGCTGGCCTTCTCGGCCTCGTACGAGGGGCCGGTGGAAGTCTACGTCATGCCCGTGGACGGTGGCCTGCCCAGGCGCCTCACCTTCGAGGGTACCGGCTGCCAGGTGCTGGGCTGGACGCCCCAGGGCGAGATTCTCTTCACTACCCTGGCGCAGACGGGCCCCGCCAGTCGGCGAGTGGTCGCCACGGTGAATCCGCGCACGGGCGCCCGGGTGATCCTGCCTCTGGCGGACGCGAACGATGCCTGCCTGGATGAGGCCGGCAAGACCCTGTTCTTCACCCGCATGGGCATCGGTACCAACAACGACAACGCCCGAAACTATCGCGGCGGCATGGCGGCGGAGCTGTGGCGCTATGACCTGAAGGGCGGCCAAGAGGCCCAGCGAATCGCCTTCGATGCCCCCCTGCGTCGCCCGATGTGGTGGAAGGATCGCCTGTATGTGGTGAGCGACAAGGACGGCTGCGACAACCTGTGGTCCCTGAAGGCCGATGGCAGCGATCCCAAGCAACTGACTTCCCACAAGGCCTGGGATGTGCGCTCCGCCAGCCTGGGGGATGGGCGGATCGCCTACCAGCTGGGCGCGGATCTCCGGGTATTCGACCTGACCACCGGCAAGGATCGCGCGGTGGAGGTCACGCTCACATCCGACTTCGACCAGCAGCGGGAGCGCCTGATCAAGAAGCCTCTGGACTTCCTGGACAACGCCGCCTTCGCCCTCAACGGCGAGCGGGTCGTGCTCACGGCTCGGGGCCAAGTCGCCGTGGCGGGCCTCGGCGGGCTGCGCCGCGTGGAAGTCGCCACGCCCAAAGGCAGCCGCGCCCGGGAAGCCGTCCTGAGCCTGGATGGGAAATCGGTCTATGCCTTCTGCGACGCCACGGGTGAGCAGCAGCTCTGGCGCTTCCCCGCAGATGGCGGGCCCGGCGGCAAGGCCCTCACCAGCGACAAGGGCGTGGCCCGGGTTGGGATCTTCCCCGCACCCGATGGCAAGGCCCTGGCCCACACGGATCGCAGCGGTAACCTGTACCTCCTGACCCTGGCCACAGGCGAGAACAAGCGCATCGATGTGAGCCCCCAGGGTGAATCCCCCGAAGTAGTCTGGGCGCCGGATGGCAAGACCCTGGCGATTCTCCGGTCGGACAGTGAGCGCCAACTGCGGCAGATCCTCCTGCACAGCCTGGAAACGGAGAAGCAGGTGACCCTTACCAGCGACAAGTACGAGTCCTTCGCCCCGGCCTTCAGCCCCGATGGCCGATGGGTCTACTTCCTCTCCGACCGCGCCTTCCAGGTGGTGAATGGTTCGCCCTGGGGCGACCGCAACATGGGCCCCTACTTCGACCGCCGCACCAAGGTCTTCGCCCTGGCCCTCCAAGAGGGTCTGAAATTCCCCTTCCAGCCCAAGACGGAACTGGACACGGAGGCGAAGGAAGAGAAGGACGGCAAGAACGGCAAGGGGGACAAGGAAACCAAGCCCGAACGCCCCGCCATCGCCTGGAACGGCCTGCCCGAACGCCTCTTCGAAGTGCCTCTGCCTGCGGGGAATTTCCAGAACCTGAGGACCGATGGCAAGCGCCTCTACCTGTTGGAGCGGGATGGCCGCGTGGGCGCAGTGAAGACTCTGGAAATCAGCAACACCGGTGCCCCGGCGGAAGTCTTTGCGGCGGATGTGGCCAGCTTCGATCTCTCCGCTGACGGAAAGAAGGTGCTCCTCGCCAAGCGGGGGCCCCAGGGGCAGTCCTTCTACATCGTGGATGCGGGAGCCAAGGCGCCGGGCGATCTCGCCAAGGCAGAAGTGAAGGTGGGCGACTGGGCCTTCCCGGTGGATCCCAAGGTGGAGTGGCGACAGATGTTCGTGGATGCCTGGCGCATGCACCGGGATCATTTTTTCGATGCCAAGCTGCGCGGCCTGGACTGGACCGCCATACGCAAGAAATACGAACCCCTGGTCGACCGCGTCACGGATCGCGCCGAGCTCAATGACCTGCTGGGCCAGATGATGGGAGAGCTGGGCGCCCTGCACTCCCAGACCCGCCCCGGAGACCAGCGCCTGGCCCAGGATGGCTCGGCCCCGGCCTTCCTCGGCGCCGTGCTCTCTCGCGGGGAGCTGGGCTACCGCATCGATCACATCTACCGCACCGAGGCCGAGCTGCCTTCGGAGGCAGGTCCACTGGCCCAGCCCGGCCTTGGCGTAAAGCCAGGGGACGTCATCACGTCGGTCAATGGTCGGCCCGTGCTGGAGGCTCGGGACATCTCGGATCTGCTGCGCAACAAGGCCGGTCAACAGGTACTGTTGGGCCTGAAACGGGGCAGCGAAGACCTCAAGCCCGTGGTGGTGACCGCCGTGGATGCCATGCGCCAAGGCACCCTGCGATACAGCGACTGGGAAGAAGGCCTGCGTCTCCAGGTGGACAAAACCAGCGGTGGCAAGATCGGCTACCTGCATCTACGGGCCATGGGCGGCGGCGACATCAACACCTTTGCCCGGGAGTTCTACGCCAACTTCAACCGCGAGGGGCTCATCATCGACGTGCGCCGCAACAACGGCGGCAACATCGACAGCTGGGTGATCGAAAAGCTGCTGCGTCGGGCCTGGGCCTTCTGGACCAATGGCCAGAGCCAATTCCTGGGCACCAACATGCAGCAGGCCTTCCGGGGCCATCTCGTGGTGCTCGTGGATGAGCTGACCTACTCCGATGGCGAGACCTTTGCCGCCGGCATCAAGGCCCTGGGCCTGGGGCCCCTAGTGGGTCGCCGCACCGCCGGGGCGGGTGTGTGGCTTTCGGACTCCAACACCCTCGTGGACGGCGGTCAGGTCCGCGCCGCCGAGATGCCCCAGTACGCCACCAAGGACGGCGCCTGGCTGATCGAAGGCCAGGGCGTCGCCCCCGATGTCGAGGTGATCAATCCCCCCAAGGAGACCTTCGAAGGCCGGGACCGCCAGCTCGAAACCGCCATCAAGTTGCTGCAGGACAAACTGGCCAAGGAACCCGTCAAGCCGCTGAAGCCCCAGGGCGTCCCCAGCCTCGCCAGCGGCAAGAAAGCTCGGAGCTGAAGCGCTCGAAAGTTAAAAATATTCGATTCTTCACTGACTTGCGGGAGCGACCGCCCAGGCCGTGAGGCGGGAGTTTGATTGGCCCTTCCCAGGGGATACCGTGGCCCAAAACGGCTCCCAGCTTGGGTTTTACCCTTGCCTGCTTTTATCCCCTGCATCCCCTTCATCCCTGTTAATTCCTCCTTTGAAAACTGAACGGCCACCTCCTATGGGCCTTCTTGCAGCGGATTCTTGTTTGGCAAAAGGCATGGAAAAGCCTGTTCAACAGGGATACAGGGGATGAAGGGGATGCACCTTCGTCGAGCGGCATTCTCGTGCGAAGCTTGGCCGGAAAGCGGCAGCGCTAAAGCCTTTCCCGCAGAAGCGTGAAGAACCCAAAAAAAGCAGTTCCTGATTTTCAACGAGACTCAGCCAACAAAAGGGAACCGCCAAATGCGCGAAAGACGATGCGGGGAGCCAGCGAGCCCCTCGAAGTCCGTGGGCTCCCCGCCCGCGAAGAGGCGGCTGCCGTACCGATTCTCTTTCGCGCGCCCGAAGGGCGTTTCGCGGTTTTCGCGGTTAATTCTTTCTCTGGCTCGAAGGATGTCTTCCCAATCACCCGGCGAACGATTGTATGTGGATCATCTGCAATCAAGAGATGAGGCTGAGAATGTTTGGTAATCAGGAAGCAGTTTTAACAAGGATGAAAGGGATGCAATGGATAAGGACGAAAACAGACAGGAAGCGGTTTCATCCCTGTCCATTGCGGATCAGCGCCACGCCACGACGCGGGCCGCGGCGCGCCTGCCCACGGCAGCTTCCAAGGCGGATTCGTCTGCTTCCCGCACCTTCGCCACGCTGCCGAAGGTCGTCAGCAGTTTCTTGGCAGTGGCCTCGCCGATGCCGGGGATCTGAGTGAGCTCGGTCTGCAGGGTGCGCTTGGCCCGCAGGGCGCGGGGATAGGTGATGGCGAAGCGGTGGGCCTCGTCGCGGATGCGCTGGAGCAGCTGCAGCACGGGGCTCGACTTGGGAATGCGCGTGGCCTCGCTGGTGCCTGGCCGGAAGACCAGTTCCTCCTTTTTCGCCAGGGAGGCCAGTTCCAGGTGTTCCAGTTCGAGCCCGCGCAGCGCCTCCTGGGCGGCGTGGAGCTGGCCCAGGCCCCCATCGATGAGCACCAGGTCTGGCATCTCCCGGTTCTCGTCCTTGAGTCGGCGGTATCGCCGCTGCACGGTCTCCTGCATGTTGGCGAAGTCGTCGTTCTGCTCGTTGGTCAGCTTGAAGCGCCGGTAGTTGGCCTTGTCGGCGAGGCCATCCGTGAACACGACGCAGCTGGACACCACCTCGCGTCCCTGGCCGTGGCTGATGTCGAAGCACTCGATGCGCCGGGGCAGATGGGCCAGTCCCAGGAAGGCCTGGAGGCCCTCCAGCACCGCCTGATTGAGCTTCGCGGGCTCGAATTTCCGCTCCAGGGCCAGCCGCGCATTCTCCTGGGCCATGGCCAACAGATCCACCTTCTCCCCCCGCTGGGGCACATGGATGGTGGGCTTGGCGCCCCGCAGGGTGCCCAACCATTCGCGAAGCACCTCCACATCCTCGGGCTCGATCTCCACCAGGATGCGGAAGGGCACGGGTTCCTCGGCGTACACCCGCTGCAGCACCTGGGCGAGCAACGCGCCAGTGAGCGCCTCGACATCCTCGATCACGTATTCCTTCCGCCCCACCATCCGCCCCTCGCGCATCACCAGGCGGTGGATGCAGGCCCGGCCATCCAGCACGGCGGAGCCGTAGAGGTCCGTATCCTCCTGATCCACGGTGGCGGCCTTCTGGCGGGTGAACCAGGCATCCAGCTGCTGCAGGGCGTCGCGGTGCTGGGCCGCCTGCTCGAAGGCGTGGTTCTCCGCCGCCTTCCACATGGCCGCTTCCAGCCGCGCCTTCAGTTCGTCGCGCTTGCCCTCCAGGAAGAGCCGCGCCTCCTTGGCCTGCTCCCGGTAGGCCTCGGCCTGCACCGCGCCAATGCAGGGTGCCGTGCAGCGATGGAGCTGGTACTTCATGCAGGCCCGCCCCCGCTGGCCATCGATGACCAGATCGCAATCCCGAAGCTGGAAGAAGCGGTACACCAGCTCCACCGTGCGGTAGGCGGTAGAGGCGGGAAAGAAGGGGCCGAAGTAGAGCGAGCCGTCCTTCACCACCCGGCGCGTCACGAAGGCCTGGGGAAAGGGATCCTTCCAGGTGAGCTTGACGTAGGGGTAGCTCTTGTCGTCCCGCAGCAGGATGTTGAAGGGCGGGAAGTGCTCCTTGATGAGGTTGTTCTCGAGGACCAGCGCCTCCAACTCGGTTTCGCAGACGATGAACTCCAGATCCCAGATCCGCGCCACCAATCGGCGGGTCTTGGCGTCCTGGTGCTTGTTCTGGAAGTAGCTCTTCACCCGGTTGCGCAGCACCTTGGCCTTGCCCACGTAGAGCAGGTTGCCTTCCTTGTCGCGGTAGAGGTACACCCCGGGCCGCGTGGGCATGTCGCTCAGCTTGCGTTGGAGCAGCGGGGAGCGTTCGGCGTTGGAGCGGGGCGGCATGGGGATTTCCTAGCGGAGCGCCAGAATGAGCAGCAGCGGCGAGAGGAGCAGCACGAGCATCAGCCACCCCGCGGGCCGTCCGAAGTTCAGGGTCCATCCAAGACCGATGCGCTTGGGGAGCCAGATCCGCTCGTCCCGGGGGTTCACGTAGAAGAGGCCCCAGACGTAGTGTTCATCGCCCTCCCCGGGCCCCTGGCTGCGAATCGTGAGAACGGATTCCCAGATCCCCACTCCCAGACAAAGGAACAGAAAACCGAGCGCCACCCACAGAACCCAAAGACCGTACAACGGAATGAGGAGCATGGCCGCGCTCAGGCCCGAGATGCCGAGGGTCGTCAGGCCTCGCACGGGTCGGTTCGCGATCGCCTTGAGCCGGGTCGACCCGTCCCTGCCGTGCAGGGCCAGATCCATCAGCCAGGTCAGCAGCCAGATGCCCATCGGCAGGCCGAAGACGAGCCAGGGCATGGCGTCACGGTCCGTCCACCCATCCGCCCTGCCAGCACCATCGAAATGGGTGGGCACTCGAAGAGGCAGGCGCTCCGCCAGGAGCACCCAGGCAAAGAACAGCCCGGCCAGACCGCCGCCCCCGAAGAGATCCCAGCGGCTCAGACAAAGGGGTGCCTCGGGTTCGCGCATGGGGCCAGGATAGCGGAGGTGGCGCAACCAGTTCATTCATTGGAGATCATGTAGCCAGCCCCGCCCCGCTATCCTGATCCCACCATGCCTGATCGCCGCCTTCAAGGAAACCGCGCCCGCCGGGCTGGCCGCCTGGCGGAGCGGGCCACGCTCTGGCTCCTGTGGCTGCGGGGCTGGGACTTGGTGGCCGAGAACCTCAAGCTGGGGCGCTTCGAGTTGGATCTGCTCATGGCCCGGGGCGATGAACTGCGGTTGCTGGAGGTGAAGGCCCGGCGCCTCGGCGCCTGGACCGCTGCGGACACGGCTCTCTCCTACGAGCAGCGCCGCCGCCTGCAATTGGCCCTGCGCGGCTACCTGGATCGCGTGCCCTGGCCCGGCCGGGTCACCTTTCAGCGGGTGAGCTTCGCCGGGTGGCGCTGGCGCTTCCACGAGCCCGAGCGGTGGGATTCCCTCAAGATTCCCCGATAGGCGAAGCCGGAGACGGGCCCCGGTTGTATCCTGGCCCCCATCGGTCTGGGAGGAACCCCATGCGACACCTGCGCCCCGCCCTGTTCTGCCTGCTGCCCTCGGTCCTCGGCGCCACCGGCCCCTTCGAGGTGGATTCGCTCCAGACCACCGCCGGCCCCCTCGAGCTCACCTTCATCGGGCACGGCACCCTGATGTTCCAGCACGGCGGCAAAACCATTCACGTGGATCCGGTGGCCAGCATGGCCGACTACGCCACCCTGCCCAAGGCCGATCTGATCCTGGTGACCCATGAGCACGGCGACCACCTTGATCCCAAGGCCATCGCCCTGCTGCGGAAGCCCACCACCCAGATCGTGCTCAGCGCCAAGTGCGGGGAAAAGCTACCCGGGGGTCTCGTGATGGCCAACGGGGAACAGAAGACCGTCCAGGGCATTGCCATCGTGGCCATCCCGGCCTACAACCTGGTCCACATGAGGGCTCCCGGCGGTCCCTTCCATCCCAAGAGCGAGGGCAACGGATACGTCCTTACCTTTGGCGCCACCCGAGTCCTGGTGGCGGGCGATACGGAGAACATCCCGGAGTACAAGGCCCTGAAGGGGATCAACGTGGCCTTCCTGCCCATGAACCTGCCCTACACCATGACCCCGGAAATGGCCGCCGATGCCGCTCGCGCCTTGATGCCGAAGATCCTTTACCCCTACCACTACGGGAAGACCGATCCCGCCAAGCTGGTCGAGCTCCTGAAGGATAGGCCCGAGATTGACGTGCGGGTGCGCAGGCTGCAGTAGGTGGCGGGCTCTACTTGATGGCCTTCTGGGCCTTGGCCACCGAGGCCTTGCCGTAGTAGCAGCACACGCCCTTCTTGCTATCGGGTTCCAGGCCCAGCAGCTTCACGGCCTCCTTGAGCTTCTTCTCGTTGAGACCCAGTTCCTTGGCCCAGTTGGCGAGGGTCTTGGCTTCTTCGGTCATGGCGGTGTCCTCCCTATGGCCCCGCCATGGTAGCGCAAGGCTGCAGCGTTGAAGAGGGGCGCCGAGTGTGCAAAGCTTGGCCCCCACCCGAGGAGCTCCCATGCCCGTGCGCGATCACCTGCTGCCCGAATACGATCAGGAAATGGCCGCCACCCGGCGCCTGCTGGAGCGTGTTCCCGAGGATCGCCTGGACTGGACGCCCCACCCCAAGTCCTTCACCCTCGGGGCCCTGCTCAGCCACCTCGTGAATATCCCCAGTTGGATCCCCATGACCCTGGAGCAGGAGGTCCTCGACATGGCCCCCGAGGGGAAGGAGCCCTGGAAGACTCCGCAGCTGGAGACGCGTGCGGCCTGGCTCGCGGCCTTCGATGCCAATGTGAGCCAGGGCCGGGCCAGCCTGGAACGGCTCGAGGATGCCCGGCTGCAGGAGATCTGGACCCTGAAGGCCGGTACCCAGACCTACTTCAGCGCCCCCAAGGGCGGGGTGCTGCGCAGCTTCGCCCTCAACCACTTCATCCACCACCGGGCCCAGCTCACCGTCTACCTGCGCCTGCTGGACGTGCCCCTGCCCGGGCTCTACGGGCCCAGTGCCGACGAGCGGATGTAGGCGGATTCCTGCGCCTGAAGGAATGGAAGCGCGCGGCCACACATGAAGTTGGCGGCACAAGTCACCCTACAACTCCGCCCACCTTTCTGAGCCCGCACAAAAGAGGATCTTCGCGGATCTGCGGGAAAGGATTTGGCGCTGTTGCTTTCCGGCCAAGCTCCGCACAAGAATGCCCCTCGGCGGATGCACATCCCCTTCATCCCCTGCATCCCTGTTGAACATGCTCTCCATGCCTTTTGCCAAGCCAGAACCCGCTGCGATAAGGCTCGAAAATTGGGTCGTTCGGTTTTTCAAAAAGGAATCCCGATTATCGGCCAAACTCCGCCAAAAAGACTGAACCGCGAATTTCGCGAATACGCCCTTGCGGGCGCGCGAATGGCGGACATCCGCGGTTTCAAAAGCCTTGTCTCGGTGCAGCTGTGACAAGCCGATAATCGGGAAAGGAATTGGCAGGGATAGAGGGGATGAAGGGGATAAAAGCAGGGATGGATCAAATTCAAGCTGTGAGCCATTCTGGGCCACGCTATCCCGTGGGTGGGGCAGATTAACCTTCCGCCTCAAAGCCTGGGCGGCCATTCCCGCAAATCCGAGAAGAACCACAAAAGAACTGGTTCTGAGTTGGCTTGGGCAGAGCTTTGACCGGAGCGCAGGGTGGGCGTCTACTGCTTTACCAGTTCCACGCGGCGGTTCTTCGCGCGTCCAGCCTCGGCATCGTTGGAGGCCATCGGCGCTACGGGACCCACGCCGTGGGGAATCAGCCGCGCTCCCGCAATGCCGTATTTCCCGGTGAGGGCCTGCACCACCGCCTCGGCCCGGGCCTTGGACAGCTTCAGGTTGAGGTCTAGCCCCGCCACGTTGTCCGTATGGCCCACCACGTGCAGCTTCAGCGCAGGCTGGGACTTGAGCAGCTTGGCGATTTCGGCCAGGGCAGGCTCCGAAGCGGGCTTGATCTCCGCTTTCCCAGTGTCGAAGGTGATGCCGTACACCGCGATCCTGCCTTCGGCCTTGAGCCCCGCGCCCAGGGCCGCAGCATCGGCCACGATGTCCTGCTTCATGCTGCCCTTCTCCACGATCCGCAGCAGGTACTGCTCCGCAATGGTGGCATTGACGTGGACCCATACTTCCGCCCCGTCCTTGGCGATTTTGTAGTACTGATCACCCTCGCCGTTGTTGCCCACCTGGACGCCGCCGATCTTCGCCAGAGCATTCTGGATGTTGCGGTGCAGCGCCACGGCCCCCGGCGCCTTCGCCCCCTCGTTCAGGTAGTACATGATCTCGGTGAAGCGGCCTTCCACCGGGGTCTCCTTCCTGCCCACCAGGAACGAGTGAGAACTGAAGTCGTGTTTGGTGCAGCGGTGGATGTAGAAGCCGGGAAAGCGCGTGAGCAGGCTGTGATCCTTGCAGCCAGCGGCATCCGGCTCCTGGGCGGCGGCGGGAACGGCGCAGAGGATCAGCGCGGCGGGTACGGCGAACCAGGGACGGGTCATGGGAAACTCCTGAGGGATTTCCCCAAGTTTAGACAAAAAGGGGGGCCAATCGGCCCCCCTTCATCATTTCAGGGCGTCCGTTATTTCAGCGCTTCCACGCCGCCGAATACGCGCTCGGGGCTCAGTTCATCCAGGATCGCGGTGTCGCCCTCCTGGAGGCGACCCGTGACCATGCGGGCCAACAGGGACCCCACGCCCGGGCCGAGCATGTAGCCCTGGCCGCACATGCCGATGGCGTCGATGTAGCC
>JAYREN010000043.1:0-9333 GCA_041908845.1 Holophaga sp.
CGGTCGATCCATTTGACCGTCACCTGGTAGATGGCCGGACGCTGCCAGGCCCCGAAGGGCGTCACCAGGATCAGGAAGATCTGGATGGCCACCAGCCAGGCCGCCAACCCCACGAAGGTCCACAGCCCCGCGAGCGCGGTCCATCGCCAGGTAGCACGAGATATGGCCATGGCTCGAGTATCCCACGGTCCACTGCCGGCAGCGGAATTGACAGACCCATCCCCACCATGCTCGACTGGTGATTCAAAGGAATCCCGTGCAGCTCACTTCCCGCCATCATGCCGCCCATCATGTCGCCCTTCGGGTGACGGGAGCGGCCTTCTAGTCGAAACACCATTTCGAATGAAGCCCCCGGAACCCAAAAGGTCCGGGGGCTTTTTCTTTCTTGACTCATCCCTTTTCGTGAACGCCATGACCCCATCCTTCACCACCCATCACCATGCGCATCCCCCACCTCCGGGGTAGGCGAAGCGCTGCGCTTCCACTGCCAGGCCCCGGAACCTCACGGATCCGGGGCCTTTTCTTTTTTCTCCAGGAGTCTCCATGACCACGATCAACCTCGCACTGCCCAAGGGCCGCATGGCCGAGGGCGTTCTCAAACTGATGGAAGATGCCGGCCTCAAGGTGCTGGCCAACGGGCGCAACTACCGCCCCCTTTGTCGCGATCCCCGCTTCGAGCTGAAGATCCTCAAGCCCCAGGACATCGTGCGCATGGTGGAGCTGGGGCGTCACGATCTGGCCTTCGCGGGCCACGACTGGGTGGTGGAACTGGGCGCCTCGGTGGATGAGCTCCTGGACACGGAGCTGGATTCCGTGCGCATCGTGGCCGCCGCGCCAGAGGCCCTGGTGGCTTCGGGCGAACTCAAGAACCGGCCCATCGTGGTGGCCAGCGAGTACGAGCGCATCACCCGGGATTGGCTGGATCGCCAGGGCTACAACGCCGTCTTCGTGCGCAGCCACGGCGCCACGGAAGTGTTTCCGCCGGAGGACGCGGACATGATCGTGGATAACACGGCCACGGGCCGCACCCTGGTAGAGAATGGCCTGGCGGAGATCGCCACCCTGATGCGCTCCTCCACGCGCCTCATCGCCAATCCCACCATGATGAAGGGGCCCCAAGGGGAAGCGGTGGAGGAACTCCTGCTGCTCCTGCGCTCGGTGCTGGACGCACGCAAGCGCGTGATGCTGGAGATGAACGTGGGCGCCGCCGCCCTGGAGGCCGTGCTGGGCGCCCTGCCCTGCATGCGCCGCCCCACGGTGATGCCCCTCTCGGGGGATGGCGGCTTCGCCGTGAAATCCGCCGTTCTGCGCTCAGAGGTGCCCGTCATCATCCCCCGGCTCAAGACCGCGGGCGCCGTGGACATCCTGGAATATCCCTTCAGCAAGGTGGTGTTGTGATGGGCTCGCCGGAAATCCTCCCCGCCTTCCGCGGGCTGAGGGCCTATCCCACCCAGTCGGGCCGCGGAGCCTTCCTCCGCATGGACTTCAACGAAGGCCCCTCGCCAAACCTGGAGCCCCTCGCCAAGTCCCTGACCCTCTGCGCTTTCTCCGCCACGATCTACCCCGAGTTCGACTCCCTCATTCGGGCCGCCGCCCAGGCCTGGGGCGTGGATCCCGCCAACCTCCTGACGGTGAACGGCGCCGATGAGGGCATCGCCCTGCTCCTGCGGGCTTTCACCGGGCCCGGCGACGCCGTGGTGCTGCCGGTGCCCACCTTTCCCATGTACCGCATCTACGCCGAACAGTGCGGCACGCCCATCATCACCGTGCCCCTCGCGGCGGATTTCACCCTGGACCCGCAGGCCACCCTGGAGGCCATTCCCAGGGGTAGCATCCTCGCCCTGGTGAGCCCCAACAACCCCACAGGGCGCGCAATTCCGGAAGCGCAGCTGCTGGCACTCCTGGAGGCCGCCGAGGGCCGTCCCGTGCTGGTGGATGAGACCTACGGCCCCTTCTGCAACCAGGATTTCGCGCCGCTCCTGGCGCGCTTTCCCAATCTCATCCTCCTGCGCACCCTCAGCAAGGCCCACGGACTGCCGGGCCTGCGCTGCGGGTTCATCCTGGCCAAGCCGAGCGTCATCGCCCAGCTCGAGCCCCTGCGCCCACCCTTCAACGTCAACGGCATCGCCGCCCAGCTGGGCGCTCAGATGCTCTCCAGTGACCCCGGACTGCGTGCCCGCCTGCGGGGCGCCGTGCAGGCGAGGGCGCGCCTGCAGGACCGACTCGAAGACCTTGGCATCGCCACCATTCCTTCGGACACGCACTTCTTCCTGGTGGACCTGGGCACCCGCGCCCCGACCGCCGTGGCGGCGCTGCGGGCCCAGCGGATCCTCGTGAAAGATCTCGCCACAACCCTTCCCGGTTTCCTGCGCATCAGCGTCACCTGCGACCAGGACACCGACCTGTTCCTGAACGCCTTCCTGCCCTGGTGGGAAGCCACGGCGGAGGCCCAGCCATGAAACCCAGCACCTTCGAACGCACCACCCGCGAAACGCGGACACAGCTTCGTTTGGGCGAAGCCACCGCCATCCGAACCTCCGAGCCCATGCTCAGCCACTTCCTGGAGCAGCTCTCCTTCTACGGCGATCTTGGACTCAGCTTGGAGGCCGAGGATCTCGAGCCTCTCGGGGATGGTCACCACCTCACCGAAGACGTGGCCATCGCCCTGGGCCGCGCCCTGGATCAAGCATTGGGCGATCGTAGCGGCCTCGCCCGGTATGGTCAGCGGCTGCTGCCCATGGACGAGGCCCTGGCCACCTGCGCCCTGGATGTGGGCGGGCGCCCCTGGCCTACGGTGGCCATCGCCTTTCCCGTCCCATCCCTGGGAAGCCTCGCCACGGAAAACATCCTCCACTTCTTCCGCAGCCTGGCCCTGGAGGCCCGCTTTACCCTGCACCTGAGCGTTCAGGGCGAGAACGCCCACCACATGGCCGAAGCGGCCTTCAAGGCCCTGGGGCTGGCGCTGCGGGAGGCCCTGAGCCCCGCCGAAGGCCTGCGTTCCACCAAGGGGGTGCTGCGATGATCGGGATCCTGGACTACGGCTGCGGGAATCTGCGCAGCCTGGAGAACGCCCTGGAGGCCCTGGGCCTGGAGAGCCGCCGGGTGGCTACCGCCGAGGCCATCGCCGCGGTGGATCGCCTGATCCTGCCGGGCGTGGGCCACTTCGGCCACGCCATGACCCAGTTGCGCCAGCGCGATCTCGAAGGCGCCGTAGGGAACTTCGTGGCCTCCGGGCGCCCGATCCTGGGGATCTGTCTCGGCATGCAGTTGCTCTTCGAGGGCTCGGAGGAGGCGCCGGAGATGCCGGGACTGGCACTGCTGCCGGGGCGCTTCGAGGCTTTCGCGGATCCCGCGCTGAAGGTGCCCCACATGGGGTGGTCCACGGTGGATTTCGGCAATCGCATGGGCGCCGCGTATTTCGTCCACTCCTACTTTCTGTCGGCATGGCCCGAGTCAACACCCTGCCAGAGCCTCGGCCTCGCCCAGTACGGAAGGCCCTTCGTGGCCGCCTTCCGCAGCGGCAACCTGGCGGGCTGTCAGTTCCACCCCGAAAAGAGCGGCGCCTGGGGCCTGGGCCTGCTCAAGGAGATGCTCACATGGTGATGAAACGGATCATTCCCTGCCTGGACGTGAAGGATGGCCGGGTGGTGAAGGGCGTGCAGTTCCTCAATCTCCGGGACAGCGGCGACCCCGTGGAACTGGCTGCCCGCTACGACGCCCAAGGGGCCGACGAACTGGTTTTTCTGGATATCACGGCGGGCCTCGAGGAGCGCGACACCGCCCTGCGCATGGTGGAGGCCGTGGCCAGGACCGTCTTCATCCCCTTCACCGTGGGCGGGGGGATTCGCCGATCTGAGGATGCCGATGCTTTGCTAAGGGCTGGCTGCGACAAGGTGGCCGTGAACAGCGCCGCCGTGCGCCGCCCCGATCTCCTCACCGAGCTGGCCCAGCGTTTCGGCAGCCAGTGCGTGGTGCTGGCGGTGGATGTGCGCCGAACGCCCGAAGGCTACCGCGTGGCGGTGGATGCGGGTCGAACCCTCACCGAGTGGAGGCTGGAGGATTGGCTGGACGAGGCCCAAGGGCGGGGTGCCGGTGAAGTCCTGCTCACCTCCATGGATCGGGATGGTTCCAACACCGGCTATGACCTGGAAGCCCTGCGCCTCGCCGCGGCGCGCCTGCGCATTCCCCTCATCGCCAGCGGCGGCTTTGGCGAGGCCCGTCACGCGCTGGAAGCCTTTCGGGCGGGGGCCGATGCGGCCCTCGTGGCTTCGGCCCTGCACACCGGGGGCCTGACGGTACGACGACTCAAGGAACAACTGCTCAACGAAGGGATGGAGGTGCGACCGTGCTGATTCCAAGCATCGACCTGATGGGGGGCAAGGCCGTGCAGCTGGTGGGCGGCCGCACCAAGATTTTGGAGGTGGATGACGTACTGGGCCTCGCCCGGCGCTGGCGCGTGTTTGGCGAGCTGGCGGTCATCGACCTCGATGCGGCCCTGGGTCAGGGCGACAACCTGGCGCTGGTGAAGGAGCTCTGTACTGTGGCTCGC
This sequence comes from Holophaga sp., assembly GCA_041908845.1. Classification (GTDB taxonomy): domain Bacteria; phylum Acidobacteriota; class Holophagae; order Holophagales; family Holophagaceae; genus JAYREN01. The sequence continues at coordinate 4,550 of JAYREN010000043.1, forward strand.
TGCCGAGTGGGCGGAGGTGTGCGCACCGTGGAACGGGCCCACGAACTGCTGCGGGCGGGGGCGGCGCGGGTGATCGTCGGCACGGCGGCCACCGAGGGCTTCCTCACCAAGCTGCCGAGGGAGCGAGCGATCGTGGCCGTGGACCAGGACCAGGGCCGCCTCCAGTCCATGGGCTGGCGCCGGGACGAGGCCGAAGCCCCCATGGACCGGGTACGGCGGTTGGCGCCCTTCTGTGGCGGCTTCCTCATGACCGCCGTGGCCAAGGAGGGCCGTCTGGAAGGCGTGGATTGGGCGGCCGCCCGGGAGATTCGTGCCACCACCGAGCGCCCCATCACCTATGCCGGTGGCGTGGGTACCGCGGAGGATGTGGCCACCCTGGATCGCCTGGGGCTGGATGCCCAGGTGGGCATGGCCCTCTATCGCGGCCTGATGGATCCCGCCGAGGCCTTCATCGCCTGCCTCGATTGGGACAAGCAGGGGGGCCTCATTCCAGCAGCCGTGCAGGACGAGGCCGGACGCCTGCGGATGCTGGCCTGGCAGAGCCCCGAGAGCCTGCGTCGCGCCCTTATAGAAGGCAAGGGCATCTACTGGTCCCGCTCCCGGGGCGAGCTCTGGGAAAAGGGCGCCACCAGCGGAAATGGCCAGGATCTCCTGCGGGTGGAAACCGACTGCGACCGCGACACACTGCGCTTCGTGGTGCAACAAATCGGCCCCGCCTGCCACACCGGCGCCGATACCTGCTTCGGGCCCATGGATTTCGCGCTGAGCGATCTCGAATCCACCCTGCAGGAACGCCTCGCAAACGCGCCCGAAGGCAGCTACACCGCCCGGCTCTTGCGGGAAGAGGGTCTGCTGGAAGCCAAGCTGCGAGAGGAAACCGAAGAACTGATCGCCGCGAGCACGCCAGATGAAAAGGTCTGGGAGGCTGCGGACCTCCTCTACTTCCTCATGGTGCGCATGGCCCAGGGAGGCGTGCGGCTGGAGCAGGTGTTGCGGGAACTGGAGCGACGACACACCACTGATACGCGCAAGCCTGGGAACGCCAAGGTTGGCATGGGGTTCCGATGACGAGTGCCGGGGCGTGTTTCCACGATGCAGTGTTGCCAAACAATGGGCAGCGCCCCGGATCAGCACCACAATGAATGCCAGCAGAGGCGGAGGTTGAAGCCATGATCTCGAATCGCTCAGAAATAGAGGCCAGGTCACGTGCCCTGCAGGAAGCGACCGAGCCCGCCTGGTTCATTTTCGACGCCTTCACCTCCATCGAAATCCACGCAAACAAGGCTGGTTTCGAATTTCTCGGAAAGAAGTTCCTGGAAATGGCCGGAACTGCGCCGGGGGAAGATTCCTGGTTGCCCACCGATTCGAGCGTTGTAGAGATGGGACCGCCCGTCTTCATCCTTCGAATGGCGGGTGAACGGCCACCGAAACCAATGCCACCCATGGAACCCACCAATGAGGAGCAGTTGAATACGTCGAGGTCAGAGCTGGCGGCGAAGGCAGCATCGGCCCTCCATGTGCCCCCCAAGGTGGCCGAGTAGGCCACGGTCCCCAAACCACTCGAAATCCCAAGGATTTTGCAACTGGGATAAAGGGGATGCAATGCCAACGAGAAGGCCGCCCGAGGGATTCTGTCTGACGGAATCCGCCTCAATCGTGGGCTTTCCCATCGCACGTGATAGCGAGCCATCCGGATGCTCCGAAGTTCCTTTTGCGTTCTTTGCTGCCACCCAACGCTTTCCTTCACCCGTGCCTCAACGCCGAATATCTGCAACCAGAGCCGTCTGGCTTTTTTTCTCTGAGACGTTGGCAAAGGGAACTGTTGCAGCCACAAAGAACGCAAAAGACGCAAAGAACGCCGTTGAAAGGACACTTCATGTCGAATGACCCCACCCTTCTGAAACGCATCACCCCCGCCGAGGCTCTGGCCCGTGCCACGCGGCCTTTGGCGCCCATTCCCCAGGAGGTGCCCAGGATCCTGGAGGCCATCCGCGAGGGCGGAAGCGAGGCCGTTTTTCGCTATGCCCGGGAACTGGACGGTTTCACCGCCGAGCGTTTCGAAGTGCCCCGCAGCCGCATGGAGGCCGCCGTTGCTGATCTGGAGCCTGCCTTGCGGGGTCACCTGGAGGAAGCCATCCGCCGCGTGAAGACCTTCAGCGAACTCCAGAAGCGCGGCTACCAGGATTTCGAGGTGGAGTTGGACGGAGTGAGGCTGGGGCAGCGCATCGTGCCCATGGCGCGGGCCGCCTGCTACGCGCCGGGGGGGCGCTACCCCCTGCCCAGCTCGGTGATCATGGGCGTGGTACCTGCCCGGGTGGCAGGGGTGGAAGAAGTCATCGTGCTGAGCCCGCGCCTCCACCCCATCACCCTGGCCGCTGCGGCCCTGGCGGGGGCGGATCGCGTATTTGATCTGGGCGGCGTCCAGGGCATCGCGGCGGCGGCCTGGGGGCTGGCGGGCCTGCCCCGGGTGGATATCGTGGTGGGCCCCGGCAACCGCTTTGTCACCGGCGCCAAGCGCCTGCTGTACGGCGACGTGGGCATCGAGTTCCCTGCCGGGCCCAGCGAACTGCTGGTGATCGCGGATCGGGGCGCCCGCGCCGACTGGGTCGCGGCGGATCTCCTGGCCCAGGCCGAGCACGATCCCGATGCCCTGCCGATGCTGCTCAGTTTCGATGTGGAGCTGCTCACCGCTGTTGACGCTGAGCTGAAGCGCCAGCTCGATGAGCTCCCTGGGGACAGCCCCGCACGGGAAAGCCTCGCCAATGGTTTCGCCGTGGTGGTGAATGAAGCCGAGGCCGTCACCCTCGCCGATGCCCTGGCCCCGGAGCACCTGGAGCTTCAGGGCCCTCGGGCCGAAGGCCTCGCGGCGCGTCTGCGGGTGTTCGGCAGCCTCTTCATCGGGGAGAACACGGCGGAGGTCTTCGGAGACTATGGCAGCGGTACCAACCACATCCTCCCCACCGGCGGCGCCGCACGCTTCACCGGCGGTGTCTTCGTCGGCACCTTCCTCAAGACCCTCACCTGCCAGCGCATCCTGCCCCAGGGCCAGCGCCAACAAGCCATTCAGGCCGCGGCCCTCGCCGATGCCGAAGGGCTGGTGGCGCATGCAGCCTCCGCGAGGGCGCGATTGAAGTAGGGTTGCACCGCGAAGACATACGAAATCGTGAACCGCGAAAGGCGCGAAATGCGCGAAATGCGCGAAAGACGATACGGAGAGCCATCTGGGACGAAGGCCCCCAGTCCGCAATACGGTAGGCTTTGGATGAACCGTCCTACAACTTCGCCAGCAACTCCCTCAGTGTCTCCGCCTGCAGGTCGCCCGTTTCGGCAATCCTCGCCCGCTCGGGGCCGATGGCGGCGAAGGTCCAGGCGATGTCGGGGCGCGCGGCCCGGGCGGCGCGCAGGGCGGTGGCATCGTCCCGGGTATCGCCCGCGAAGATCACCCGCTCGGCCCCGAACCGTTCCGCCAGGATGAAGAGCCCGTCGGGGCGGGGCTTGCGGAGCTCGGGGGCCGAATCGCAGACGGCAGGCAGTTCGAAGCCCAGCACTTCGAAGGCCATCGTCAGTTCCTCTGGCGGACGGCCCGTATAGATGGCCAGTTCGAGGCCGGTGCGCTCCAGTTCTGGCAACGTGATGAGCGCGGTCTCCAGATGCCGCGTGTGGGCGTAATGGGCCTGCACCACCCGCTGGCAGTGGGGTTCCAGCTCGGCCATGCGCGCCTCCAGATCCGGAAAGCCTACCCCTTCCGCCGACCACAGGCGCTCCATCTGACCCACCTCGTGCAGAGCCAGGGCCCCGGCCGCCAGACGGAAATCGTTGTTGAAGCCGCCCACCCGCTTGAACATGCGGAAGTGGGCATCGCTCCACATCAGATCTGGGGCCAGCTCCGCCAGCCCCCGTGCTGCGGCTTCCATGAAACTGCGGTCCGCCTCCACCATCACGCCATCCACATCGAGGATCAGTAAGGGCTTGGGGAAGGCGTGAGACATCGACATGACTTCGAGTCTATTGGAATTCTCACACGTAGAAAGGCACAAGAGACGCAGGCCACCCCTGGGAGCGCAGGCGATTGGTCCTGAGGACTCGGTGTGAATACACTCGAGATGACATCCGAAGCCGACGATGCCAATCGAAGACTCGGGTGCACGGGAGGAAGGATGGCTCAACTGCGAACCGTCATCACTGGAACGGGAAGCTGTGTTCCCGTCGCAAAGGTTCCCAACGAGGCCTTTCTCGATCGTACCTTTTTCCAGGACTACGGGGAGCCCTACCCGGAAGGCGAGACGGCGCGCATCGTCGCGAAATTCCAGGAGATCACCAACATCGCCGAGCGTCGCTACGTTTCCGATGATCGGGTGGCCTCGGATCTGGCCTTCGAGGCGGGAAGCGCGGCGCTGACCTCCGCGGCCATCGATCCCGAAACCCTGGACTACATCATCGTGGCCCACAACTTCGGCGATGTGAAAGCAGACAACCGCCGCTCGGATTTCGTCCCTACCTTGGCGGCTCGAGTGAAGGCGAAGCTGGGCATCGCCAATCCCTTCTGTGTCGCCTACGATCTTCCCTTTGGCTGCCCGGGATGGCTCCAGGCGGTGATCCAAGCGGACTACTACCTGCGCTCCGGCGATGCCAAGCGCGCCCTGGTGATCGGCGCAGAAACCCTCTCCCGCATCTCCGATGCCTTCGACCGCGACAGCATGATCTACGCCGATGGCGCGGGCGCCGTGGTGCTTGAGGCCCAGGCCCACGAGACCCCGGCGGGCATCCTGGCCCACGCGGTGCGC
>JAYREN010000043.1:9343-20014 GCA_041908845.1 Holophaga sp.
CTCCTTCAACCGCGAGACCGGCGACGAGCGGCTCTATCTCAAGATGAAGGGGCGGAAACTCTACGAGTACGCCCTCGCCACGGTGCCCGGCGTGGTGCGCCAGAGCCTGGAGAAGGCCGGACTGACGCTCAAGGATGTGAACAAGGTGCTAATCCACCAAGCCAACGGCAAGATGGACGAGGCCATCCTCAAGCGCCTCTTCCGCCTCTACGAGATGAAGGAGATCCCCGCAGAGATCATGCCCATGACCGTCGCGTGGCTGGGCAACAGCTCCGTGGCCACGGTGCCCACCCTCCTGGATCTGATCGTGAAGGGCAAGATGGAGGGCCAGGCCCTGAAATCCGGCGACAACGTGGTCTTCGCCTCCGTGGGCGCGGGCATGAACATCAATTCGATGGTGTACCGCTGCCCCTGAGGCTTGTTGGTCGAGTTCGCCTCGAGGATCAGTTCCTGATCCATCCTGCCTGATTACCCTCAATCCTCAGCCCCATCCATTGAGGGCAGATGATCCACACCCAATCGTTCGCCGGGTGATTGGAACGACGTCCTTCGAGCCAGAGAAGAGGTTGAACCGCGAAAACAACGAGACGCCCTTCGGGCGCGCAAAAGAGAATAGGTACGGCGGCCGCCTCTTCGCATTTCGCGCCTTTCGCGATTTTCGCGGTTCTCTTTTGTTGGCTGAGCCTTGTTGATAGTCAGGTGATCCTGTTTATCCCTTCCATCCTGGCTCAACGGCTTTTCAGCCAGGATGAAGAGGATGGACAGGATGAAGCGCGCAACTCCTGCGTCCTTGACCACGGCACACAGGGGCGACGAGGTAGTCCGAGTGAGTCTCTGGCCCCGGCGGCTCTCCGCGCCGCATTTTGCGCGTTTCGGGCCTTTCGGGCCTTTCGCGGTTCTCTGTTTGTCGACCAAGAATCGTGGGTGTATAGATCGCGAAATTCGCGGTTGATCACTTACACCTTTGGCTTCACCGACAAATCGAACAGGTGCATCACCGCCTCCGCCCGATCCAGGCGGCGGCCGGGGTCGGGTTCGTTCTTCATGGCCTCGGTGGGGTGGCGCAGGAGGGACTTCACCATGGACTGGGCCATGAGGCGGATCTTCTCGCGGTCCTTTTCGGGGATGTGGTTGAGCTTGGCGAGCTGCTGATCGAACTCGGTTTCCCGGATGGTCTCGAACTTCTGCCGCAGGGATGTGAGGGTGGGAATCACCGCAAGGGCGTTGAACCAGGCGGTGAACTCCTCCAACTCTTCTTCCAGGATGGCCTGGGCGGGCACGATCTCCTTTTGGCGCTCCTGGCGGTTGCGTTCGGCGATCTCCTGGAGATCGTCCACGGCGTAGAGAAAGGCGCCGTCCAACTCGCCCACGGCAGGTTCCACATTGCGGGGAATACCCAGATCCAGAAAGAAGAGGGGATTGCCCCGGCGCTCGGCCATAGCCCGCTTGGCCTGCTCCCGGGAAAGCACCGGCGTATCCGAGGACACGGCGCTCACCAGGATATCGGCCTGGGCCAGCTGCCCGGGGAGCTCCGCCCAGGGTTTGGCGGTGCCGCCACGCTTGCAGAGTTCCTCGGCCCGGGCGAGAGTGCGGTTCACCACGGTGATGTTGCGGGCGCCCCGGGCGATCAGGAGGTCGTAGAAGATGCCCGAGGTCTCCCCGGCGCCCAGGATCAGGAAGTGCCGTGAGCTCAGATCCTCGAAGATCCGCTGGGCAAGCTCGATGGCCACGCCGGGAATGGAGATGGGGCGCGAACTCAGGCCCGTCTCAGAACGCACCCGCTTGCCCGTTTCCACGGCCTTCTGGAAGAGCCGGTGCAGCACGGAGCGCACGGCTCCGGCGGCGGTGGCCACCCGGAAGGCCTCCTTCACTTGTCCAAGGATCTGGTCCTCGCCCAGGGCCAGGGACTCCATTCCCGCAGAGACTCTCAGCAGGTGGCGCACGGCTTCGGGCCCCGAACGCCGATAGCCCACGGCCTCGATTTCCGCCTTGGACACGCCGTGATAGTCCGCGATGAAGTCGATCATGGCCGCCAGGGGATCCGCCCCCGCAGCGCCGCCGACTACCCCGTAGACCTCGCTGCGGTTGCAGGTGGAGACGATGACGCCTTCCGCCAGCAGTCCTTGTTCCCGCATGGCGCCCAGGGCCTCGCGGATCTTTTCGGGCGAAAAGGCGATCTTCTCCCGGACTTCCACCGGGGTCTGGTGAAAGTCCCAGCCGACCAGGACAAGGGCTGATTCCATGGCGCCGCTCAATGGAAACCGTGCCCCGAGGAGATGAAGAGATTCACCACCGTGTACGAAAAGATCAGCAGCAGGTAGCCCCCGAGAGAAATCCAGGCCGTGCGCTTGATCCCCAGGCCCAGCCGGGGTGCAACAAGGGTGAAGGCATAGACCAGGATCACCAGGAAGGTGAAGACCACCTTTTCATCCCAGAAGGTGCCCCAGTTCAGCTTCGCCCAGATGAGGCCCAGAATGGACGCCACCGAGAGCGAAACCACGCCATGCACCACCGCCGTGCGGTGCAGGCGCCAGAGGGTGTCCAGGGCCGGCAGGCGCGAAAAGAGGATGCCCATCTTGCGCCGCTGCAGTTGCCGGGTCTGGATGAGGTAGAGCTGGGCGAGCACGAAGGAGAGGGTGAGGGCGCCGTACCCAAAGATGGCAACGGTCACGTGCAGCGCAAAGAGCGGCCCGGTGAACATGGGGTTGGTAATGGCGCCCTGGCCCTGGTGAGCCAGCAGGGAAACCGTCATGAACAGGAGGGCGATGGGAATGAGGAAGGGCCCCGTGGCCGTTTCTCGGTGGATCAGACGCAACACCCCATAGGCCCCCACCAGCATCCACGCGAAGAGGGACATGGAAGAGGCCAGGTCGTGATAGGGCACGGTGTGGGTCGCCCGCCCCCCCATTTCCAGGGCCAGGAAGTGGATCAGGAAGCCCACCGTCAGCAGCGCGGTGGTGAGGCGGCCGAGCAAGGGCCGCTCGCGGCGCAAGTGCGCGATGGCAAACCCCTCTGCGGCCACGTAGAAGGCCATCGCCAGGAGTTTCATCCAACCGTAATCCGACATGGAACAAATCATAGCCCGAGGGCCCCGGGAATGGCTTCCTCAACTCCACGAAGGGCAGGAAGCCCCGTAAGCCTTAAGGCGTGTCTGGAAAAATCGGTTCTGCACGGATCGGTGGTGATGGCCGCCCAGGCCTCGAGGCGGCGGTTTGATTTGCCCCACCCACGGGGTACCGTGGCCCAGAATGGCTCGCAGCTTGAATTTGATCCAGGCCTGCTTTTATCCCCTTCATCCCCTCTATCCCTGCTGATTCCTTTGCGAAAACCGAACGACCAAATTTTCGAGCATTTTCGCAGCAGGTTCTGGTTCGGCAATAGGCATGGAAATGCCTGTTCAACTGGGATGAAGGGGATGTGCATTCGTCGAGCGGCATTCTGGTGCGAGGCCTAGCCGGAAAGCAACAGCGCTAACGCCTTTCCCGCACATCCGCGAAGAGCCGGATAACCAGTTCGCGCCCGGATCGGTGGGATGCTGAACCCGGAGGTGCCCATGCACGTCATCGTGGATTTCACTGTGGTTCCCCTGGGCGTGGGCCTTTCCCTTTCGCCCTACATCGCCCAGGTGGAGCGCGTGCTCCAGCGCTCGGGCCTCCACTACGAACTGCATGCCAACGGCACCAACGTGGAAGGCGAGTGGGAGGCCGTCATGGCCGCCATCCGCACTTGCCACGAGACCCTCCACGCCCTCGGCGTTCCCCGCATCCACACCGACATCAAGCTCGGCACCCGCTCCGACCGGGAGCAGCACATGGCGGACAAGGTGCGGAGCGTGCGGGAGAAGCAGGCGGGGGCAGAGGCATGAGGATCCGCCCTTTGCGTTCTTTGTGGCCAAGGTCGGTTCGCAGGGGTGGCAGTGATGCCTTGGCACCTGCCTCTCCGGGTGGGAGCTCACGGGTCGGATGCTAAAGAATCGCCGCAGAGAACGCAAAAGGCACACCCGATTGTCGGCCTGACTCCGCCACGAAGGAAAAGATCGTTGAAACCGCGAATGGGCGCGAATCCCCCAATCCAGGCCCATCTGTGCCTGCGGCCCCCAGTCGCGCATGCGCGGCTGGCCTTTCAATCGGCGTTCCGCCCGGCCTTCGTGGGCTGGGCGATACGCCGATTGAAAGGAGACGGGGCGGCGGTTGTTGGGCATTCGCGCGCCCGCAAGGGCGTATTCGCGTAATTCGCGGTTCAGCCTTTTTGGCGGAGTTTGGCCGATAACCAGGAAGGCACAAAGACAGACACGGATGTGCGCCGCCGGCCTTGGAGCCGTCCAGGTCGTGAGGGAAGGCGCGGAAGGCGGTGGTTCGCTTTTATCCCCTTCATCCCCTCCATCCCTGTTCACCTGCTTTTTCAACAGGGATAAAGGGGATGCAGGGGATGAAGAAGGCCCCGACATCGCCCGGAGCTTTTCCAGCAGGTTGTACATCCCCGTGATCGCAACTCCCCGCGCCTGCGCCCCCTTGCGGTGCGCATCCAACCGCTCCGCCAGCTCGCGGATCACCTGCTCGCCCCTCCGCGTTAAGGTTTTTCAGCCCGGTATGCGGAAGCGATGGGCCGAACCGTTTCAGGCGCCGATGGCCTGGGGCCTGCACCAGCGGGGGCCTGCGGGGGTTTCCAGGCGATGCGCCATGCCCAGGTCCGCCAGCAGATCCAGGTGGGCGGCGATGCTGTCCCGGTAGCGGCCCCGGCTCTTGAAGGCGGTGGCGACGGCCTCCAGATCCCAGAGGCGATCCGAGGCCAGCAGCAGGCCCCGCAGGGCCGCCAGTTGGGCCTTGAGTTCCTTGGGCCAGGGCTGGCTCTCCACGGGGGCGGCGGCCACCGCAGCCGTTTCGGGTTCCAGGTCCAGGATGCGGGCGGCCTCGGGTTGGGCGGCCTGGGGGGCCTGGTATTCGGGGCGCAGCCAGCGCACCAGGCCCCGGGCCTCCTCGGCGGCCCGCGCGCGGTTCAGGGCCACCAGCCGCTCCAGGATCTCCGGCTCGGAGAGGTCCACCGGCCAGCCGTAGGCCTCTGCCACGGCGGCATCCAGCTCGTCGTGGAGCTGGCGCAGAATCTCCGTTTGGGCCAGGGCGTGCAGTTCGCGTTCCTTGGGGGTAAAGGCCGGGATCATTGGCTTTTCAACAGAATCCCGCTTTTCATCCCCTTCATCCCCTTCATCCTGGCTCCCATCTTTTTTTAGCCGGGATGAAGGGGATGAAGGGGATAAAGAAGACGCCGACATGGCCCGGAGCTTTTCCAGCAGGTGTACATCCCCGTGATCGTAACGCCCCGCGCCTGCGCCCCCTTGCGGTGCGCATCCAACCGCTCCGCAAGCTCGCGGATTACCTGCTTCTGTGCAGCCGTGGCCTCCGGGAAGGGGAAGGGATCGAAGCAGCGGGACTTGTTGTACCGGGGGCGATCCTCGAGTGTTCCTCCGGCCGCCAAGGCCCAGGCGATGTGAATGCGGGAACTCAATATGCCAAGGTGAAGTGCATCTGCGCTGGCGATGGCGATTAGCATGTGATCAGGAACTGTGGCGCCATCCACAAACTGGAAGACGCGGTGTTTGGCGGTTTCCACCGTGGCGATGTAACGAAAAAGACCTGCGAGCGCTGGACGGAACTCGCCCCGCACCCTGCCAAACAACCACCATTTTGCTCTGAATTTGGGGTCGCGGTTCGCATCACGTTCAGCCTTAACATGCTCGAACACATGCTGATACACCGCTGGGTATTTGTGGCGAGCCTCTGTTTCATCGTGTCCACAAAAGTCAACGACCAGGACATCTCGGGGCTTATCCGTGAGGTCTCGCCCATTCCGGTAGGGATGCACACAAGCTGGTCGCCCCCAGGCCTCCCATTGATCTCGTGAAACAAGAAACCCTGCCCCAGCGAGCATCATTCCATTGGAAGAAACCCAGGCATTGGCGCGAAGGCGTGCGCTGTCCACCACTTTCGCCCCCGCGCTGAGATCTTCGTGAATTGTATCTACGCTGCCCCCTTCCACCTTCACGGCCTGCGCCTCGGCTTCTGGCGTTTCGGCGCTGCCCTCCGCCACCACGCGCCCCAGCCAGGGCTGACCCTCCTGTCCGCCCACGGTCATTGCGATGCGCACGGCAGCGCCCTGGTCGGTCCATGGGTGATCAGGAACAGCCCAAATGAGGATCAGTGGATTCTTCCCGCCCGTATGGTTGGCGATGACGCGGCGATTGAAGGTCTGAGTCAGGCTGTTGGTGGTAATCAACCCAAAGCGCCGCGTGCGCCCGCTCCGCACGGCTCCCGCCGCCTTGTGCCACCAGTAGAGAACGAAATCCACGCTATCGGGCACCTCGGGATAGGCGGTACGCATTGCCTCCACGTAGCCATCCCCCAGGGCTTCCCGCATCTGGGCGCCTTTTCCCAGAAAGGGCGGGTTCCCCACGATGAAATCCGCCTCGGGCCACGCGGCAGGCTTGGGCTCCAGGTATTCCAGGATCGCCACCTGGGCGTTCTCATCCGGCACCGGTTTCCCTGTCACAGGATGGGTCTTGTAGCTGCGGCCATCCCAGCGGGAGCGGCCCGTTTCCCGGGTGCCTTTCCAGGTGAGCACGGCATCCCGGCACTGGATGTTGCCGTAGGCCTGGAGCACGGGCTCCGGGGTGGCAAGTTCGGGGTGCAGGCGGTGGAACCACTGCAAATGGCTGATCCACAGCACCAGATCGGCGATAGCGGCGGCCCAGGGCTTGACCTCCAGGCCCTGGAACTGCGCGGGGGTGACGAGCACGCCTTCCAGCGCCAGGGCGCGGCCCGTTTCCCCCAGATCCACCAGGCGGCGCTGCACTTCGCCCTCCAGGCGCTTGAGAATGTCGTACGAGGCCGCCAAAAAGTTGCCGCTGCCGCAGGCCGGATCCAGCACGGTGATGTGGGCCAGGTGGCGCTGGAAGCCGTGCAGTACGTCCCGGGCCTTGGCCTTCTCGGCCTCGGTGGGTTCCAACCTGGGCGAGGGGGACCGCCCACTCCCTCCGGTCGCTCTGCGTCCCCCTCGCGCACCCCGCGCGGATTCCGGGCCAAGCCCGGTTTCCGCGCCGACGCCCAGGATGGCCATGGCCTCGGCCTGGGCCAGTTCCCACTCCGAGCGCAGGGGTTCTTCGAGCGCGGGGCGCAGCAGGCGCTCCACGTAGGCGCGGGGGGTGTAGTGGGCCCCCAGGCGATGGCGCTCGGCGGGGTCCAGGGCGCTCTCCAGCAGGGTGCCGAAGATGCTGGGATCCACCTGGGACCAGTCGAAACCAGAGGCCACGCCCAGCTGGGCGATCTCCTGGGCGTTGAGGGCCAGGGCGAGGCTCTCCTGGAACAACCCGCCATTGAAGCGCAGCACCTTGAGGGGCCCCCACATGCCGCCGGTGTTCATGGCATCCCACAGGGTTTCCAGACCCTTGGGAAAGGCTTCGGGGTGGTCCTTCCAGGGGCCCTTGAGGGCGTTCTCGAAGAGCCGCTGGGGCAGCAGGCCCACATCCTCGGCGAAGAAGGTGAAGACCACGCGCATGAGGAAGCGGGCCACGGCCTCGCTGGGAAAGCGGCCCTCCAGGCTGGCGGCCAGGCCGCCCAGGGCCTTGGCCACATCGCGGGTGACGGCGGTGCGCCTGCGGGCGGGATCCTGGCTCTGGGGATCCAGCCAGAGGGCGCGGAAGAAGGCCTGCACTTCGGGCTTGGCCAGATCGTCCAGAGCAAAGCTGCGCCGGGCGCCGTAGCCGCCGTAGGAACCGGAGAAGCCATCCCACACATGAAAGGCGTGGCCGATGTCGCAGGTGATGACAAAGGGCGGGCGCCCGGTGGGCAGGTTGCGGGCGTAGTTCACGGCCTGGCCGAAGGCGGCCTCCATGTAGCGGTCGTAGGCCCGTGTGCCGCGCACCGGGGAAGAACCGGGGGCTTCCCGGGTGCTCCCCTGTTTCGCCTCCAGCACAAAACAGCCTTCCCGGTACAGATCGATGGCGCCGGTGGTGATGCTGCCATCCAGGTGGGTGAGCTTCAGGTCTTTCTCAAAGCAGTGGGTCGCCCCGGGCCCCTTGGGTTCGGGCACCGGCAGCTCGAGAGCCACGCAGAAGTCGCGCAGGAAGGACTGGAAGTTGGCCCGCTCGTTTCCGGCGGAGCCCCGCCAGGTCTTGAGGAAGGCAGTCAGGGCAGGAGACATGAGAACACCATACCGCTGGAAACGAGGCTGGGTCGAGCCTGGGAGCAGAATCAGCACTGCCCTCACCCGTGCTGCTGGCGACTTGAAATTGTGAACGGGTGAACGTGTGGGCGATGTTCGCCACAGTCCCCGAAAGATCGCCGCGGGTCCGGGACAATCTTTCCGTGGAATTTCCGTATGAAGCCAATTCCCCAAGAGGCCATGCCGGAATAAAACAAAAGGCACCCAGATTTCTCTAGGTGCCTGTTTGGTAGCCCCAAGGGGACTCGAACCCCTGCTACCGCCGTGAGAGGGCGGCGTCCTAACCGCTAGACGATGGAGCCGCGGTGGAACGAACGCTAAGTTTAGCCCGATTCAGGCTGGGTGCAAAGCGGGATTTTCTGCACGGCGGAGGGTGAGGATGGGGAGTTCGGGGGGTGCGGCGAGGCGCAGGGGAATGCCCACCACGCCCAGGCCTCGGCTCACGTAGAGGGCCTTGCCCTCCTCCCGGTACAGACCCTGGGTGAAGGGGCCCAGCAGATGGGCGCTGTTCACACCGGGCACCAGGTTGATCTGGCCGCCGTGGGTATGGCCCGCCAGGGTGAACTCGGCCCCGGCCTCCCGGGTCAGATCCCAGTTGCTGGGCCGGTGCACCATGCCCAGGCGCCAGAGCCCCTTCGGCAGCGCCAGGGCCACATCCTGGGGCATGGGGCCGGGACCGAAGCGGATGCCCTGTAACCGGCCATCCCGGGCCATGGGATCCTGGAGCCCGAAGAGGACCACCCGGTCACCGTTGCGCTCCAGGACCGCATGCCGGTTCTCCAGGCAGGTGATCCCGCAGCCTTCCAATGCCTTCCAGATGGGGCCCGGGTCTGAGAAATAGTCGTGGTTGCCCAGGATGGCGAAGCACCCGAGGGGCGCGGGAAAACCACTAAAGGCCCGCACCAGCGGTTCGATTTCCTCCGGCAGGCTGTCCACGAAATCCCCGGTGAAGAGCACCAGTTCGGGTCTTTCCCGCTCGGCCAGGGCACGCCACCTGCGCAGGAGCGACTCGTGGACCATGGGCCCCGCGTGCAGATCCGTGAGGTGGGCGATGCGCAGGCCCTCGAAGCCCGGGGGCAGATCCCGCAGGTAGATCTCCAGGCGGGACACCTCGGGATCCCCGTAGGCGGCCCGGGCCCCTGCTCCGCCCGCCACCGCCAGCACGCCCAGGCTGGTGGCGGCACTGCTCCGCAGGAAGCTGCGCCGGGAGGGATCCTCCGGGGCGGATTCGGGCCGCTCCTTCATCCAGTCCCGGAAGGCCAGGAAGGCCAGAACCAGCCCCCACACCAGCAGATTGGCCACGGTGAGCACCTGGAAATACAGGGCCCCCCGGGCGAAGGGGCGCAGCAGCAGGGCCAGCCCATGGGCGGAAAAGCCCGTGAGGCGAAGCAGCATGTACGCGACCAGGGGCACGTGAATGGCGATGAGGGTGGGCGAGAGCCACCGCTTCCAACTCTCCGGCAGCACCCGCCGCAGGTAGCGCCGGTGCAGGATCTGGAGTCCCAGGATCAGGGGAAAGAGGAGAAAGAAAAGGCGCATCGAATCAGGTCATCCTTAGGGCCGCAGCACCATGGTAACCGTGCCCACGGTGCGATCCTTCATCACGCCATCCAGGGTGCGGTGGACGCCCAGGGTCAGGGTGAAACGCCCCAGCAGCAGCTCAGCGAGGTTGCGGGGCATCAGTTCATGCACCGAGAACTCTGCCCCCACCACCCGCTGGTAGGCAGGCCGAGTCAGGTGCCGATCCCAGACCGCTGCATGCTCGAGGTACAGGCGCAGGCCATCCCCGAATTCACCCCGAAACCGCCGCAGTCGGTCGCCGATCTGGAGGTACCCCGGCAGGGCGATCTGCTCCAGCCGGTTCCAGTCCAGGCTGGCGGGCACGAGACTCGTGGCCATGCCGCCCAGGTGGAAGCGGTCCAGGGCCGTGGGCGTGCCTCCCAGGCGCCCTTCGCTCACCTTGAGCACCAGGCCTCCCGCAGGGGTTCCCAGGCGCAGGCGCAGATCGCCCCGCTGCAGGTTCCAGTCCTGGCCCTCCGTGCGCCCAGTGGCGCCACGGGCACTCACCCCAGCCCCGAAACTCCAGTCCTCACCCCGGGAGCGGGTGCCACTCATTTGGACTGCGGCCCCCACCAACCCTCGACTCACGGAATCCGCTGCCGATTCCCACGGTTTCACCCGCTCCCAGGCCACCACGGGGCGGAAGCTCACGGGCCATCTGCCCGCCTGGGACCAGGTGAAGGCCAGCTCCCCGCCGCTGCGCCGACGATCAAGGCCACCCACAGGCGCGAAGTCCTGGCGGGAAGGCCGCTCCAGGCTGGAGAAGAGCTCCAGGCTCGGAGCCCAGCGCCAGCCGCGGTAGGCCAGGCCCAGCGTGGCCCCCCGGGGCCCCACCGCCGACCCGAGCCCCGCCAGGGCGTGCCAGTTCAACCGCCCAAGGATGTCGTTGCCGCCCCA
>JAYREN010000044.1:0-19936 GCA_041908845.1 Holophaga sp.
AACGAGAAGCGGGGAACCTCGGAATATCACAATGTCGAAGAGGAGAGCGAGGCCATCCGCACCCCGGAGGTCACCAGGCTCGTTACGGCCGTGAGCGCAGATGCGAGGGTGCGCGAGGTGCTGGTGGACCAGCAGCGCACCATCGGCGCCAGCGGCGGCTGGGTGGTGGACGGCCGGGACATCGGCACCGTGGTGTTCCCCAACGCCTGCTGCAAGATCTTTCTCACGGCCAGCGCCGAGGCGCGGGCTCAGCGCAGATTCCTGGAGATGCAGGCCAAGGGTTCGACAGTTACTTTCCAAGAGATCCTGGCGGACCAGGAGCGCAGGGATCACGCCGATTCCACTCGGGCGGTCGCCCCATTGAGGAAGGCCGAAGACGCGTCACTGCTGGATTCCAGCGCCCTTAGCCTGGACAATGTCGTGTCTTGGATCGTGGCGCATCATCGCCTCCACGGTTGAGCACATACTCATTACCCTGCTCGTTCCAGAGATATTCGGACCACCCATTCGTTAATAAGAGTGGATTTGTTTTTCGAGAAACACTGCATCGAAACTTGAGCCCCTAGGGGTGCCTCCCGAATAATGACTGCAGAGGCCCTCATGGAGAGCAGCAACCCGATATTCATACGTCGAGCCGACCATGGAGCGCGGATCCTGGTGGTGGACGATGATGCCATGGCCCGCAGGAGCCTTCGTGCCATGCTGGAACGAGGGCACTACGAGGTGGAAACCGCCGAAGGCGGGGCCGAAGCGCTGGAGCTGCTGCCAACCTATCAGCCCGATCTCGTGCTGCTGGATATTCGCATGCCCGGCGTGGATGGCCTGGAAACCTGCCGCCGCATACGGACCATGCCCAATGGAGATCTGCTGCCCATTATCTTCCTCACCGCCGAGGAGAGCCAGGAGGTCCACGCCGAGGCCTTCCGGGCCAAGGGTGATGATTTCCTGCGAAAGCCCGTACTCTCCGCCGAATTGATCGTGCGGATCCGCAGCCTCATGCGCCTCAAACGTCTCCAGGCCGAGATCCAGGCCGAGCGGGACACCCTGATCGAACTCCAGAAGCAGCGGGAACAGCTCTTCGAGTTCATCGTGCATGACCTCAAGAATCCCCTCTCCACGATCCAGGTGGGATTGGAACTGCTCCAGGACCGCGACGACAGCCCGCCTACCACCCAGCACCAGCTGCACCGCCTCTGCGACACGGCCCACTACATGGGACGCATGGTCCAGAACATCCTCGATATCGGGCGTGCTGAGCAGATGGGGCTGGAACTCCACAAGAGCCGCATCGGCCTCAGAGCCTGGATCCCCCACCTGCTCCAGGAGCTCGAGACTCAGGCCCGGCGCAGGAGCCACGAGCTGACCTGGAACTGCCCTGAACATCTCGAGGTGGAGGCTGATCCAGATTTCCTGCGGCGCCTCGTTTTGAATCTGGTGGACAATGCTCTGAAGTATTCTCCTCCGGGCAGCCGCACGAGCGTGCATGCGCGAATCGCCGAAAAGGGAGTGCGACTCGAAGTGCGGGACCAGGGCCGCGGCATCCCCGTACACCTGCGCGAGCATGTCTTCGGAAAGTTCGTGCGACTGGAGGATGAAGGCTCCGCGACTCGCTCCAGCTCGGGACTAGGACTGGCCTTCTGCCAGCTGGTGGCCGAGGCCCACGAGGGGCGCATCTGGATCGAGGAAAACGAGCCCAACGGCAGCGTCTTCATCGTGGAGCTCCCGAGTCGGTGATCAAGCGCAGGGTCGGGGAAGGTCCCCTCGTTCGAATCACTGCGCAACGGCCTTCATGGCAGCGATGTCATCGGTCGTGAGTTCAGGATTATCGGTCCCCATGAGGCGGTGCATGACCGCATGGGGATTTTCGAGGTGGCCCAGGCCTCTGGCATGGCCCAGTTCGTGGGCCAGTACCCGCACCAGGGCATCCCGGCTGGGGAAGTGATAGATCCGGATGGTGCGGCGACCGTTCTCCTGGATGTACTCACCCTCGGAGAACTCGGGCCCCAGACTGTCTCCGGTACGCGTGTAGTCCACCATGGTCTGGTTGTGGTTGGCCGCGAGCCCATTGATGACCGAAGCATGGCCGTTGAGGGTTTCCAACAACGTCTTCAGCTCCTCCTGCCGCCCCTGGAGCGAGGCCTTCATCTCAGCGAGGACATTGCGCTCGGCTTCCATCCGCCTGAAGGCATCCTCAGATGCGGCCACTTGGCCGGCCTCGTTGAAGCGCACGACCCGCGCGTTGTACTCGGCGAAGTCCCGGGTAAGGGCCTCCTTCTTCTGATCCACTTCGGCCCGCACCGTCTCGAAGTGGGCCTTCAACCCCTCGTAGGTGCCCTGGGTGCCGTCGATCTCGTGGCTCAGTGCCTTCAGACGATCCGCCGTTTCCTGGCGATGATCGTAGATCAGGTTGACCTCGACTCCCCCCTTGGTCGCTTCCCGGAAGACCTCCCGCCCCGTTGCCTGATTCCAGAGGGAGGCCGCCTGGCGCAGGGCCTCCGCAAAGCTCTCTCGCGACATTCCGAAGCGAGCATCCACCGTTCCGATCCGGTAGGTCACCACCCGTTCCTGGCGTTGACGGACTACGAGGACCGCCGACGCGGCCACCAGGAGGACCACCAGCGGAATTACCCAGGAGCGCTTCCGGGCGGCGGACGGATGGGCGGCGACGGGTTCCAGGCTCATGGCAAAAGGATAGCGGTTCGCAGACTCCACTCGGAGGCTCCGCCTTTGTCCATCCCTCCATTCATGGTGAGATGGGATCGATGCTTAGCGATGGCCTCGAACATCTTCGCGAAATCTGGGAGACGCCCTGGGAACAGGTGACCCTCCCAGGACTCCTCGCGGCCCTTTTTGCCGTGGCTCTGGTGCTCATCGTCTACGCCACGAGCGCCGACGGTTGGGTGCCGATTCTGGACAGCCTCAACCTGGCCTTTCACGAGGCCGGACATCCCCTGTTCAGCCTCTTTGGCGAGACTTTGCAAATCCTTGGCGGAACCTTCATGCAGCTCATCGTGCCGACGCTGGTGGTGAGCTCCTGCTGGTACAAGCGTCAGACCCTTGGAACCGCCCTCGCGGGTGTGTGGTTCTTCCAGAACGGGTTCAATATCGCCCGCTACATGGCCGATGCCCGAGAACAGATCCTGCCCCTGGCCGGGGGTGGCGAACATGACTGGGCCACCCTTTTCGGGATGTGGGGCGTGCTACCCAAGGATCTGGCCATCGCCGCCACCGTGCGGGGGCTGGCGTGGATCGGGATCATCGGGTGCTGCGGGTGGCTGCTCTGGCGCTGGTATCAGGCCCGCTGAATCCCGCGTTTATCAATCGGAAATCGGTCTGGCTGATTTCGGGCGGAAGGCCCGGATCACCGCCTCGTCGGTGGCGAGCCACGGCCCTCCGATCAGTTCCACACAATAGGGCACGGCGGGAAAGACGGCCTCCAGGCACTCGCGAATGGACTTGGGCTGGCCGGGCAGATTGATGATGAGGCTCTGGCCCCGGATCCCTGCGGTCTGCCGGGAGAGGATCGCCGTGGGCACGTACTTCAGCGACACGCTGCGCATCTGCTCCCCGAAGCCCGGCAACATCTTCTCGCACACGGCCGCCGTGGCCTCGGGCGTCACATCTCGGAGGGCGGGGCCCGTACCGCCGGTGGTCAACACCAGGCAGCAGCCCTCGGTGTCGCAGAGATCTCGAAGGGCATCCTCAATGCGGGATCGCTCGTCGGGAACGACGCGGTAGCAGTCCACCCAGGCACTGCGAAGAAAAGCCTTCAGCGTGTCGCGGATGGCGGGCCCGCTCAGATCTTCGTAAGTGCCTGAGGAGGCGCGATCCGAAACGGTGAGAATCCCGATGCGGGCTGATTCAGTCATTGGAGGCTCCCGCTGCCAGTGTGCCCTGAAAACGAAACAGGCGCCCGGTGGCGCCTGTTCTGGGATTCTCTAAGAGACTATTTCTTGGCGGCCTTCTTCGGCTTTTCCTCGGCCTCGTCGGCCTTCTTCGCCTTCTTGGGCTTCTCTTCGGCGGCCTCGGCCTTCTTGGCTTTCTTGGGTTTCTCTTCGGTCTCTTCTGCGGCAGCCTCGGCGGCCTTCTTGGTCTTCTTGGGCTTCTCGGTGACCGCTTCTTCGGCTGCAGCTTCAGCGGCCTCCGCATCCTTCACGGCAGCGGGGTCGCCGCCTTCCTGATCTTCCAGGTCGCCGCCCTCCATGCCGCCGGCATCGAAGCGGGCCACGGGGAGTCCGGCTTCCCGCTTGCGCTCCAGCTCGGTGAGGGCCTCGAAGGCCGCCTTGTCGAGGAGTTCCTCGGTGACGGTAGCGGTGGCGAGCAGCTTGTCGAAGATCTTCTCGGTACGCACCCGGCCCTTGAGCTCGGTGGTGGCGCCGCGGCGCTCCAGGTCGGCCTTGAAGGGTTCGAAGGGCTGCTGGACCTTATGCTCTTCCATGAGACGGCGAATCTCGACGTCGATCTCATCATCGGCAACCTGGATGTCCTCGGTGTTGCCGATGGCCTGCAGCAGGTAACCGCTGCGAACGGCCCGTTCGGCTTCGCTCATGCGGCTCTGGCGGTAGGAGCTCCAGTTCACCTTGCGGGGGTCCACGCCCTGGCGGGAAACGTGATGGGCGAACTCGTTGCAGTAGTCATCGAGCTGAAGGGCGACCATCGAGGCGGGCACCTCGAAGGCGGCGGCATCCAGCAGAGTGTCCAGCAGGTTGGTCTGGAGGCGGGCCTGGGCATCCCGCTCGGCAGCTTCTTCCAGATCCTTCTGCACGAAGGCGCGAAGGGCCTTCAGATCGGCGTAGTCGCCCATGTCCTTGGCGAACTCGTCGTTGAGCTCGGGGATCTCACGCTTGCGCAGATCCTTGAGCTGCAGTTCGTACGTCACGCTCTTGCCCGCCATGGCCTTGTTGGGATCCTCGGCGGGTACGGTGATGGTGAAGGTCTTGGCGTCATCGGTCTTGAGGCCGAGCAGCTCCTTGTCGAAGGGGCGATCGGCAACGATCTGCACGACCTGGTCCTTGAACTCCTGGGCCTTGATGCCCTGGGGCTTGACCTTGACGTCGAAGGTGGCGAAGTGCCCCTCGGCGGCGGCCTCTTCCACAGGCGTAAACTTGGCGGCCTGTTGGCGCAGCCCCTCGAGGTGCTCCGCAATGGCGGCTTCGTCGATGATCCGCTTCTTCTTGGTGAGCTTGATGCCCTTGTAGTCGGGCAGCACGACTTCCGGCGCCACATCGTAGTGAAGGCGCAACAGGCCCTCGGCGCCTTCCTTCAGGTCGGCCTTCTCGATGGCGGGCTGGGAGATGGGCTGGGTACCCGCCTCGGCCGCGGCGCCCCAGAAGTGGCGCTTGACGAGGTTTTCCACCACCTCGCCCAGGATTTCCCGTTGGTAGCGACTCAGCATCACATCCTTGGGGGCCTTGCCGGGGCGGAAGCCCGGAATGCGCACCTTGGGGGCGATCTTGGCGATGACCTTTCCGAACTCGGCATTGACCTCGGCCGTGGGAACCACGAGCTCGAGGGATTTCCGGGTGGCGGAGTGATGGGTGAGGTTGACCTGCATGGGTACTCCTGAAGCGTGGTGTGAAAACCGGGCCTGGGAGAGGGCGGACTCGTGATGAACCTGCGCCGCCCGGGTGGTGCGAATGGCGGGACTCGAACCCGCACGGCGTGAGCCGCTGGAACCTAAATCCAGTGCGTCTACCAGTTCCGCCACATTCGCCAAGTTGTCATTCTTCGTGGTGCGCCCGGAGCGATTCGAACGCCCGACCCTCAGGTTCGAAGCCTGATGCTCTATCCAGCTGAGCTACGGGCGCACACGAAACTTCGATTGTAGTCCAGCTTGGGCCGAGGTTCGAGCCTTCATTCGGGCTGGATCGAGCGTCAGATGCTTAATGCTCTATCCAGCTGAGTCCCGCCTATCCCAACGCGCACTGTGCGTTGTTCCCACTCGCTTCGCTCGCGGAGGCTGGGCCCTTGGGCGCCCACGAAACAGTTGGAGGCAGTCCAACTTGGGCCGTGGCTCGAGCCTTCATTCTCACCGCGCTTACGACGTGGTGAGACACCAGGCGTCTTCCCGGGCATGGCGCCGGAGGGCGGCCAGCTCATCCTGGGTCAGACCGAGGGCCTGGGCCTGGCGCCACTCGCTGGGGACATCGCAGGGCATGACGCCGGGGTCGTCGGTGCCCAGGGCGCAGCGCACACCGGCTCGCAGCATCCGGGCGAGGGGGTGCGGGCCGAGATCGGGCACCAGGGCCCGGTTGGAAGTGATGCAGACATCCACGGGAATCTTTCGCTCGGCGAGCAACTCAAGGATCTCAGGGTGGGCGGCGGCGCGAACGCCATGGACGATGCGGCTGACACCTACCTCCAGGATGGCGTCCCGAACGTTGGTCCCGGGGCCGTTCTCCCCCGCGTGGGCCGCCAGTCGGAGGCCCGCCTTGCGGGCTCGCTCGAAGACGGGCGCCCATTCCCGAAAGGGAACGCCCTCGATGCCACCGGTGGAGAAGCCGACCACCCAATCGGGACGATTCCCCAACACGAGATCCAGCACCGCGTGGCCATGGGCGACGCCGAAGTGGTTCACCGCATCGATGACCACGGCCACCTGAACGCCCTGGGCACGGGCCTCAGCGATACCCTCATCCATGCCCCGCCAGAGCTCGTCCAGGGTCAGGAGCTTCCCATCCACGCAGAGATAGTGCGGGCTCACCCACAGGTCGATGCCCCGGGGCCCGCCTTGCTCAGAAGGCGGCAGCCGCCGCACGGCGGCCCGCAGGATCTCCCGGGCCGCCGCGGCGCTGCGCAAGAAGCCACATGAGAAGAAAAAGGCGGGGATGAACCCCTCGAAGGGGATGGTCTCGCCTGCCCAGAGTGATTCCAGGGTCTCGGGCGGGGTTCGACCTTCCAGAGCCGCCTGAGCCCGCACCCACTCGGAGTCCAGGCTACCTTCCAGATGAGCGTGTCGATCCACACATGGTGGGAGAAGACTCACGGTTCCTCCCGCCGAAAGGGGGCGCCGGACACGAAGGGACTACTCGTCGTAATCGTCCATATTGAGATCGCCAGGGTCCACACCCTCGGGCCGAGCCCCCGTAATCCCAAGGGTTTCTTCGATGCCATCCTCACTGATGGCTTCCGCGTCCGTCTCAGGGATGAAATCGTCGTCGATCTGCAAAGCTGCTTTTTCCTTTTTGGGAGCCTTAGGCTTGGCAGGTGCGTCCTTCTGATTCGCTCCGCACTTCGGACAGATGGCCTCCGGCTTCGTGAAGTCGTAGAACTTGGTATTGCAGGCGAAGCAGTTCCACTTCTTGCCCAGTTTGGCCATGATCCCCCCAAAGGCTCCGTCAAAGGACCAAGGATTTACCACATTTTTTCGCGGCTGTCACCAAGCGCGAGGGCTTTTGTCAGCCCTTCGTGCTCCAGGGCACAGGTCCGAGCAAGGCAGCATCCCCCTCGCAAAGCTGCTGGACCACCGTGTGATGGAAGATCTGGTAGTGTTCCTCGACCTCGGAACCATACCTGTCGATGAAGGAAGCCCGGGACCGATCCAGCTCGTCCCGCAGCAGGGCATAGAGCTTCTTCTGGGCCCTCCCCTGGGTCACCTTTGCGGGGAAGTAGAGCTCGATATCCCCCACCAGCACCCGCGCGCTGCGCTCGGCATTGGCCCTGATCTTGGGATCGAGCTCGGCGACGGCCGGCTCCGTGATCGGCATCTGGATGCGCTGGGTTGGCATCGACGGATGCACATCCGTCGGTGGTGCCGTAGTGCGCTGCTCTTCCTCCTTCTGCCCCGCCTGGAAGGAGAGGGCGGCCTCAGCGGCATGGGCCAGGGCCCGGACGTGATGGGGATGGTCGATGACCTGTCGAAGCCCACTGTCCACCAGCAGGATCGCCACCGGTTTCCGACGGAGGCGTAGCGGAAGGATGCGCACGTCCGCCGCCTCGAAACGGCTCAGGGGCCCCAGGAGGGCCAGATAGCCCGGCCCTGGTCGTGTCAGGCCTAGCATGCGCCCTTGGATGACCTCGTCCAACTCGGCGGGCGGCACCACCGGAGACCCCAGGCGGGGCGTATCCGACTCGAAGCCCCTGTGAGCATAGAGGCTCGGGATACCCTGCTTCACCACAAAGAGCGCGCTGCGCTCCACGAAGGGCTGCAGGCCGTCGAGCATATTCTTGAGGACTTCGCCCTGACTGGAAGCGGACTCGATCAGGTCCAGGGCCACGCCCAGATCATTTTCGGTGTCCAAGGGCCCCTCCGCAAAGGGATCCGCAGCCGGCCCGGCAACTTCGAGGATCTTCTGCAGGAGGGCGTCATCGGGCTTCAGGCGCCCCAGGCCCTCCTCCCAGGTCATGATGACCTGTTCCTGCAGGGACAGGAGACGGTCCTGGATCCAGGCTTGAACCAAGGGTTTGATGGTTTCTTTGCGGCTGTCGTCCATGGCGGTCCCGGGGTTTTCTCGAGGTTACTCCATTTCGCTCCTTAGTGAGCGCACCCAGGTGATGAACCAGGCAACTCGATTCCGCGCGTCCACTTGGCGATAGCAATTCCCCCTCTGAGACGCTAGGATCAAGCCGTTTCGGGGAGTCCTCGAATGGCAGATCTTTCGATCCAGGTTCGCGAAGTTGAGGGTATGGCCGTGGTGCAGCCGGAGGGCTTCATCAATGCCCATACCGTGCGACAGTTCGAAAGCTCCCTGGAAGGCCTGGTGGCCGCCGGAAAGTTTACGATTCTCCTGAACTGCAAGGATCTGAACTACATCAGCTCGGCGGGCCTGGGCGCCATCATGGGGCTCATAGAGACCGTGCGGGAGAACGGTGGCGATATCCTGCTGTGCAGCCTGCAGGAGAACGTCTACGCCATCTTCGACACCCTGGGATTCACGCAACTCTATCGGGTGTTCGGCAGTGAAGACGAGGCCCGGCTTGCCCTTGCGGGGAAACCCGAGTGAAGGCCGCCGTCGATCCTGAGACCTTTCGCCTGGTCATCCCCAGCCAGACCCGGTACCTGAACCTGGTCACGGGTTTGGCCAAGCGCGCCTCCCTGGTGGCGGGGATGGATGATGCCACCGCCGCGAAGGTTTCCATCGCCGTGGACGAGGCCATCACCAACGTAATCATGCATGCCTACAGCGGCGAGGCCACCCATCTCGTGGAGATCGAGTTGCGCTTCACCGCCACGGCCCTCGAGATCCATATTTGGCACACGGGTCACGGCATTCGCGACAACGATGTGGTGCTTCCGGATCCCCGCGAATACGTTAAGCATCCCCGCAAGGGTGGGCTTGGTCTGCTGCTCATGAGCCGCTTCATGGATGAAGTGCATTTCCTCGAAGGCAAGGAACGGAACGAGTGCTGCATGATCAAGCGCGTGATCTGACGCCACGGCCATGAACACTCCGGATTTTGCCTCGCCCTTCGACCGCCTGCGGGAGTTGTCTCTGCGCATCCCCGAGGGCGCCCAGGAACTCCTGCCCATCGTGGATTTCCTGGAGACCTTTCCCGAACAGGTCACCGAGGAGGCCCTGGTCCACCTGGTGGGCGTCACGGCCCTGGGCATCGCCAAGGCGGGACAGGGCGGGATCTGGGACGGTTCGCGATGGATCTTCCTCCGGGGCAGCGCGGTTCCCTTCCCCACCAACCCCGGCCCCGGCTGGCTGAGCCTGCCCTGGACGTACGGAGATGAACAATTCGGTCAGTTGGTGGTGCGCACCCCTTGGGCCCCACCGGCCCTCCCGCTTCTGCTTTCCATTTCGGCGCCTCTGCTGGCCTGGCGACGCCTGGAAGCTCTGCGCAGCGATCAGAATCGCGCCCTGGCCCTCCAACTCTCCCGACTCAACACGCTCTTCGATCTGACCCGCAGCCTGGGGGGCGCCGAGACCAAGGCCGATATCGTACACCTGGCCGCCACATCGCTGATGGCGGAGTTCCTCATCACCCGGCTGATGGTGGTGGGCGCCGACGGCGCCCTGCTCTTCTGCCGCGGTTTGGGGAATCCCGTCTCCCCGCTTTCTGCCGAAGCGATCCAGCAGATCGTGGAAGACAAGTGCCTGCCTCATGCGGTGGAACTGAGGGACCAGGACCACAGCCATGGCTTTGCCTACGCAGGCGAGCCGACCCTGGGCAAGCTCAGCGATGACGACGAACTGTTCCTCCAGACGCTCATGAACATCACCTCCACCCAGCTCACGGCTCTGGAATTGCGGGAGTCGCGCCTCCAGACCATCCGCATGGAGAAGGATCTGGATCTCGCCCGCAACATCCAGCGGCGCATCCTGCCCAAGCAGCTCCCGGAGCCAGAGGGCTGGCAGTGCGCGGCGGCGAACCTGCCCTACGAGGCCGTGGGTGGCGATCTCTATGACCTCTGGATGGCCCACCAGGAAGCAGGCCAGAATCCCCGCCTGCACATCGCCCTGGGGGACATCTCCGGCAAGGGCCTGCCCGCCTCGTTGATGATGACCCAGCTAAGCGCCTTCCTGCGGGCCATGGCGGATCGCCGGGTAAAGGACTGGGGTCGCCTGGCCCATCGCCTCAACGCCCGTATGAACGATGTGCGCGATCGCAACCGCTACGCCACCCTCTTCGCCGGAAGCCTGAATCCGGAGAATGGCGATATGCGCTACGTGAACGGGGGCCACAACCCGCCCCTGCTCATCCCCGGAAACGGCGGCCCCGTGCAGCATCTGTCCCCCACGGGCCCCATGGTGGGTCTGCTGCCCGGCGCCACCTTCGCCGAAGGCCACGCCACCATGGAGCCCGGCGATGTCCTCCTGATCTTTACCGACGGCCTGGTGGAGGCCGAGAACGCCGCGGGCCAGGATCTCGGCGAGGAGCCCCTGATCCAGGCGGTGCGCACCCATTCCGACGCCAGCGCCGAAGAAATCTTTGAACGAATCCTGGTGGACACCTTCCAACACATGGAGGGCTCGGGGTTCAAGGACGATGTCACCCTGGTCGTCGTCAAACGCTGCAGGCAAGCCAAGGAGGCATGACCATGAACGGTATCAAGTCATTCATCCTCATCACGGGCATGACCGCGGTCCTGGTCGCCCTCGGGTTCTACTGGCAGGGCGAGCTGGGCGTGGCGATCGCCCTGGGCGCCGGTCTCCTCATGAACGCCATCGGCTACTTCTTTTCTGACAGCATCGTGCTGGCCGCCTACCGTGCGCGGGTCGTGGGCCAGAGCGAGGCGCCCCAGCTCTATGCCATCGTGGCCAATCTGACCCAGCGGGCGGGCCTGCCCATGCCCCGCATCGCCATCATCCCCGACGAAACGCCCAATGCCTTTGCCACGGGCCGCAATCCAGACCATGCCGTGGTGGCCGTTACCGAGGGCATCATGCGGGTGCTCAGTCGCGCCGAACTGGAAGGCGTCATCGCTCACGAGCTGGGCCACGTGAAGAATCGCGACATCCTCATCGGTTCTCTGGCCGCCGTGCTGGCCCAGGCCATCATGTTCATCTCCCACATGGCCCTCTACTTCTCACCCCGGGATGACGAAGGTCGCTCCAACCCCCTGGCCGGAATCCTGATGTACTTCCTCGGCCCCCTGGCCGCCATGCTGCTGCAGATGGCCATCAGCCGCAGCCGGGAGTACATGGCCGACGAGTACGCGGCCCACCTGACGGGGCGCCCCGACATGCTGGCCAGCGCCCTCCAGCGGATTTCCGGCTACAACGCCGAAGTCCCCATGCGCAACGCCGAGCCTGCCACGGCCCACATGATGATTGTGAACCCGTTGAGTGGCGGCGGGCTGTTCAGTCTCTTCAGCACCCACCCGCCCATGGCCAAGCGCATCGCCCGTCTCAACGCCATGCCGGTCGAAGCCCGCTAGCACCCTGGGCTCTTTAATCGCGACGGCATCTTCACACGGCGCCTCCTGCGCCTCGCCCTTCGGGCCATCGCTTTGCGACGGTGGCCCTTCGCTCCTGCTCCGGGCTCAGCACCCACCCGCCTGTGGCCAAGCGCATCGCCCGTCTCAACGCCATGCCGGTCGAGGCCCGCTGAACTCATCCTGGCTTGGCCCCTGCCGATGAAGGGGGAAGCGTGACGCCCAGGCCCCGGATGCTCAACAAGATCGGCAAGTTCGAAATCCTGAAGACCCTCGGCACCGGGTCCATGGGCGAGGTGCTGCTCGCCCGGGACGAGGTGCTGGGGCGGAATGTAGCCATCAAGACCGTGCGCCCGGGCAGCTCCTTTGGCGCGGAGGCCCAGGCCCGGTTCGAGCGGGAGGCCCGCGCTACGGCGGCCATGAATCATCCCGGCATCGTGACCGTCTTCGATTTCGGCGAGCAGGATGGCCTTCACTATCTGGTCATGGAGCTCATCGAGGGGGAAGATCTGGAGCGCCTTATCGCAAACAAGACCATGGGGAAAGCGGATCTGCTGGAGGCCCTGGCCCAGGCCTGCGAAGGCCTGGCCTATGCCCATGAGCGGGGCGTCATCCATCGCGATGTGAAGCCCAGCAACATTCTCGTGTCCCGCCGGGGCAAGCGCCTGCAGGCCAAGCTCACGGACTTCGGCGTGGCCCTGGTGGACCGCTCCACCCTCACCGACAAGGGCACCTGGATGGGCACCGTGAGCTACATGGCCCCCGAATACCTGGATACGGGCAAGGCCACTCCCAGCTCGGATCTCTTCGCCGTGGGCGTGATGCTCTACGAGGTCCTGACAGGGGGACGCAAGCCCTTCATTGGCGAGACCACCACCGGCATCCTCAACGCCATCCTCAGAAATCCCGCCCCGCCCCTGAGCCCTGAAGAAACCCGGGGAATATCTCCGGCCATCCTGGAAGTGACCCGCCGGGCCCTGAGCAAAGATCCCGCGGACCGCTATCCTTCCGCCGAGGCCCTGGCCACCGCCATCCGCGAGGCCATCCAGACGCCAACACCGCCCCCACAACCCAAGGCCGACCTAGTGGTGGGCAAGGGCGGAAAGACCAGTTGCCTGAGCCTGCGGGTGGCCCTCCGCCAGGCGGCACCCGGAGCGGTGGTACGTGTGCTGCCGGGACACTACCGGGAATCCCTGGTCCTCGACAAGGACATCACGATCTGCGGCGAGGGCGATCCTTCGGAGATCCATCTCGAGAGCACCAAGGGCCCCTGCTTGACCCTCGAATCCTGCAAGGCCGTCATTCGAGGGCTCACCATCCATGAAGGCGCCGAGGCCTCGGCTCCGCTCGTCGATGTGCGCTCCGGCCAAGTCCGCCTGGAATCCTGCGAATTGCAGACCTCGGTCGCCACGGCAGCGGAGGTTCAGGCTGGAGGTGCCCAACTGGTATTGAAGGCCGTTCAGATCCAAGGTGGCGCTCTGGGCGTAAGGGTGGGATCGGGCTCTACGGTGGTCCTCGAAGATGGATGCTTGGCGGGACAGAAGCGCGCCGCACTGTGGGCCGAGCCCGGCGCCACCCTGACTCTCCATCGCACCCTGCTGCAGAAGGGAGCCGGTATGGGCCTCCACCTGCAACCAACCGCCCAGGCAGCGCTGGAAGATTGCACTCTGGAGGATTTCGCCGCCGGGGCCATTGAAGTGGGACCAGGGGCCCGCATCCACCTACTCCGCTGCCGTCTGGTCCAGAGCTCCTTCGCGGGGCTCCTGGCCCTAGAGAAGAGCCACGCCAAGCTCGAAGACTGCGAACTCAGCGGCCACGAGGGTGCCGGGATCCACGCCCAGGTTGGTGCCAACATCCAGGCCCACGACTGCCGCCTGGTGGAGAACGGCGGCTTCGGCCTTTCCCTTCTTGGCACGACCCTGGCTGCCTTGGAGGGGTGCGAGATCGCCCGGAACAGTGGGGCGGGCATCCTGATCCACCAGGGCGCCACCGCCCAACTCAAGAACTGCCGGGTGACCGAGGGCAGGGGCCTGGGCCTCATCTGTTCCGGCAGCGGACGAGGGGTGCTGGAGGGCTGCGAAATTTCCGGCAACGCCCAGAGCGGGGCCAAGGTGGAGCCCGGCGGGAGCCTGCTGCTGCTGCGCTGTGTTGTGAAGGATGGCCACGACACCGGCATCCTGCTCTTCCAGGATGCCGAAGCCACCCTGGAGGAATGCGTGGTCCACCGCAATGCTCGCGGAGGCATTCTGCTGACGAAGGACGCTGCCGACCCCATTCTGCGGGGTTCGAACAAGATCGAGGACGAACTGGTGCGCCTCACGCCCCAAGGGCCCGTCAAGCTGGCGCCCGTGAAGAAGCGCTAGATCCCAGCCAGCGCATCCAACGCCCGGCTCCATTCCCTCGCCTCCGGGGGCGTGGCGGGAACGTAGGGCAGAATGCGGGTGGAGGAGAGCGACGCCAGCAGGAGAGTGGGATCCACCAGCTCGCAGAGCATGGCAACCGGAACTTGGCCCGGCGCCCCCAGAATGCGCTCGATCTGACGCAGGGCCGCCAACGGTTCCGCGTCCCCAGAACCCGCCAGGGCCAGGTCCACCAGCACCAGAGCCGGCGGTGGGACGGGGGGATGGGGGCTCAGGAGCACCTTGAGTGCCTCCAGTCCCGGCACCGTTTCGAGCCTGCGATAACCGTTGCCTTCGAGATGGGCCTGTACTCGCTGCCGCGCCTCGCCCTCCGCCATGCAGAGCACCACCCGCGCCCCTCGGCGCTGCATTCGGGCCAAGGGATCGCCGCCGGGCCCCGCGGCCGGAGCCTCAGGAAGCAGGGAAAGGGCCTCCCCTTCAGGTTCCCCGCGAGCGGGATCACCCCCCGCGAGGGTTGGCATCCCCACATGCGGGCCGCTTTCGCCTCCTAGCGCCTGAGGCATGCCTCGGAGAACCTTGTCCCGGAATTCCAGGCAATCCCCGAGGGAGCGGGATTCTTCCTCACCGAGTTCACCAAATTCCAGACCCAGGATCACCTCACCACCCCGGGTGGAGGCATGGGCCACGATGCCGCGCCATTCCAGCAATGGCAGCCGCGGCAGGTCCTGGATGCGGATCCGGGGGAAGCCTTTGCCCCGGTCGAAGATCGCCGTGGAGACAGGCACCCGCATGCCGTCATCCAGCTTGAGGACCCGGTCCACCCGCATGGCCACCCCCCCCATGGAGATGTTCACCAGCGGCCCCGCCACCCCCAGGCCAGGGATCCGCCCATCCTGGGCGATGACGTAGGCACTTTCCCGGGGGCGGAAGGGATAGCGCTTGGCCCGTCGCCGATCCGCATGGGCCAGGGCCGCGGGGGGATCGAACCGGTACTGGAGATAGGCCTCTCGTCCTCGGAAGGTAATGGCCGTCTCGAAGCGCTGTTCTTCCAGGGGGAAAACCATCTCGAACACAGCGCCGGGCATCAGCTCATGGGGCAGCGGACGCACCAGTTTGAGGATCAGTCCGCCCTCTCCGCTGCGAATCGCCTGGACCGTCGCCGCATAGGGCAGAGTGCTAGTGCCCTCGACCTTGATGGGAAACTCGGTTTCGCTCTGGAAGAGCCCATCCAAAGCGTCTGCGATGAAGGCCGGATCTTCGATGGCGGGATCGTTTCCCTGGGTCTTTTCGGATCGGGGTCGATTCATGGAATGGATTTTCCCCTCCTGCTTCCCTGCCCTTCGGCTCCTTGGACCTTTTCGATAAGCCTTGGGGTCGGAGGTCAGCTGTTGAGGGGGAGAACCCGGGCGCTCCACCG
Source organism: Holophaga sp. (assembly GCA_041908845.1). Classification (GTDB taxonomy): domain Bacteria; phylum Acidobacteriota; class Holophagae; order Holophagales; family Holophagaceae; genus JAYREN01. The sequence continues at coordinate 15,599 of JAYREN010000044.1, forward strand.
GAAGAAGCGGCGGCCGCCCGGCTCCACCGAGAAGACCCCGGGCTTGGACATGAATTCGCCGTCGAATTCCGCAGGACTGGCCATGCCCGCCCAAGGTTCGATGCATAGGAAGTCGCTGCCCGGCTTGGTCCAGACCCCCAACTGCTGAAAGCCCTCCCAGCTAAGCTCGATCCCCAGGGCCCCCGGCGCGAGATAGCGCAGCGAACGGCTCTGGAGCTGATCGAAAATGAGAGCGTCCTGGGTGAAGAGGTCATCCCGCAGCTTGAGCACGGTGCCATCCACGGGGTTCGGATAGGGATGGGCGTCCAGCAGCCCTTGGGAAATTCTGGAGATGGGCGCCGATTCGGGCTTGGCGAACACGAGGCGGTGAGCCTCCCGCTGCCCCCCAGCCAGGGGCCACCGGAAGGCCGGGTGGGCCCCCAGACTCGCAGGCAGTGCCTCTTTCCCGGGATTGCGCACCTCGTAGACCGCTCTGAGTGACGGCCCTTCCACCGAGTAGGTGATCCAGAGTTCAAAGGGAAAGGGAAACTGTTCCCGGCTCTGGTCGTCATCCCGCAGCATCCAGGTGCAGGCTTCTCGGCTCAGACGCATCAGCTTGAAGGCTCGATCTCGGGCGAAGCCATGGCGGCCCATGGAGAAGGCCTTGCCTCCATGCCGTAGCACATCGCCCTTCAGCTGGCCGACGATGGGGAACAGCACGGGCGAGACCCGCCCCCAGACCTCGGGATCTCCCGACCAGAGCAGGTCGGGCCCCTGGATGGGCTGGAAGCGGCGCAGTTCCGCTCCCTGCTCGACGAATTCGGCGCGGATTTGTTGATTGGCAATGAAGCAAGCGTCCATGAGCGTCCCGGGAGGATTCTTTCATGGTAGCCCCAGAATCCTATTCTGTGGCTAGCCCAGATGATGCGAATTCAGTGCTATCGGTGCCGTTTTTTTCTAAATCAACAGCAGCCGCAGCCGACTCCGTTCAGGAGCGGTGCCGCCGCCTTCCAGAAGGCCTCCATCTCTTCGGGCTTGCCCAGAGTGACCCGCACATGCTGGGGCAGCCCGTAGCCCTGCATGGGACGCACGATGACCCCCCGCTTCAGCAGTTCCTTGAAGAACTCTGGGGCGGGGAAGATGGTCTCCATCAGCAGGAAGTTGCCCGCATCGCCCGTCACCTTGCAGCGGTGCTTGGCGCCCTCGGCGAAGAAGGCCTGGCGCGCCTCCTGATTCTTCTCCCGACAGAAGGTCTCGAAGGTCTCGTCCTGAATGGCCACTTCGGCGGCGACCTGGGCCAGGTGGTTGGTGTTGAAGGGGCTGCGCACCCGCTCTAGCAGGGCCAGCAGCCCCTCGCTGCCCAGGCCGTAGCCGATGCGCAGGGCCGCCAGAGCGTAGATCTTGGAGAAGGTGTGAAGCACGATGAGCTTGTCGCGTTGGGGCAGGAAGGCGGCGGCGTCCGGAAAGGTGCCTGGGGCCTCGTACTCGGCGTAGGCCTGATCCATCACCAGGAGGATGTCCTCCCGCAGGTTCTTCACCAGGTGGGCGACTCCGTCACATCCGACGCGCACCCCCGTAGGGTTGTTGGCGTTGGCCAGATAGACCATGCGCGTGTCCGGCTGCACGGCCCGCAGGATGCCGTCCACATCCACCTCGGTGGCCGTGGCCTGGGTCTCGATCACCCGGCCCCCGGCCGTCTGGGCCGCGATGGCACCGATGGCGAAGCTGTGCCTGGGAACGATGGCGCTTCCACCATCCAGCAGGGCAGCCTTGGCGCACATCTCGATGATCTCAGCGCTGCCATTGCCCAGGATGACCTGCCCCACCTGCACGCCCTTGCGACGGGCGATGGCCTGCCGCAGGTAGAAGCCGTCGGAAACGGGATAGAGCCCCACGCCTTCGAAGGCAGAGCCCTGGATGGCCTGAAGCAGCCGGGCCTTCACGGCCTCCGTGGGGCCCCAGGGGTTCTCGTTGCTGGCCAGCTTCACGATGCCTGTCAGCCCCATTTCCCGCTGGACCTCTTGAATGGGCTTGCCAGGGACGTAGAGGGGAATCTGCTGGAGGTGGTCGAAGGCCGTATTCGGGGCAAGGGTCATGGGAATCCTCATACAGAAATCAGAGTAGTTGCGGTGGACCCGCCGGATGCGGGTCTCAAAGGGAGGGTCTGCCAGGCCAGACCTTCCGCGGGAATCGCCGCGGTCAGCGGGAAGGCGGCTGTGGCTCGCCCTTGGGGGAACTGGGGGCGGGAAGAATTACCTCGCCCGTGGACCGCATCAGCAGGGTATAGACCATGTTGGGCGCCAGTCTGCCGTAGACGGCCTGGCCATGCATGGCCTTCACGCCGGCTTCCTTGGCCAAGTGCTCGTTGTTGGCCACGGCCCAGAACCTCGTCCAGAGATCCCGTTCGAAAGGGCTCTGGGCCGAGCGGGTGGCGTAGATCTCGGGCGCCACGCCGTTCCGGTCCAGGACGTAGCCCTCGTCGGGCTTGACGCGATTGGTGAAGATGCGCCGGAAGAGCAGCAGCGCCTTTCCCTTGAGGGGATCCCCCTGCTCCACGAAGTGGTCCTCGAACTTGATGATCAAGGTGTCCACGTAGACCTCGTCCCCCTTGATTTCCAGCTCCCGCTGGGCGCCCACCACGCCGCCCTGAGGATCCAATTCCGTGAACCGCAGCTTGTTCACGGTCTCGCCCGCCGCATCCTTGGTCTGGGAGATCACTTCCAACTGGGCGCGGCGTTCCGTGTACTCCAGCAGCTTCAGGTAGGTCTTGAGACGGAGCGTCTCCGATTCCAGCTTGGCCACCTTGGCTTCCATCTGCCGCCGAGGCGCCAGCACCAATTGATCCGCCAGATAGATGCCCGCTGCACCGGCCCCCACCACCAGCACCGACCATAGGAAAAACCGGATCGGAAAGGGACGCCTCGGGGCCTTCACTGGGGCTTGATCGCTCATGGGAGCCTCCGGCGGATTCCTGATCGGTGTTTTTCTGGGCTGAATGATGGATGCGGCGTCAGGCGGGGCGCTCGCTCAACACCTTGTCGATGAGGCCGTATTCCAGGGCCTCGGCGCCGCTCATGAAGTAGTCGCGGTCCATGTCCTTGGCCAGCTTCTTCAGGGGTTGGCCCGTGTGCTTGGCCATGATCTCCGTGAGCATGTCCTTGAGGCGCTGGATCTCCTTGTAGGTGATCTCGATTTCCGTAGCCTGGCCCTGGGCACCGCCGGAGGGCTGGTGGATCATGATGCGGCTGCTGGGCAGGGCAAAGCGCTTGCCCTTGGTGCCTGCGGACAGCAGCAGGGCGCCCATGCTGGCGGCCTGGCCGATGCAGTAGGTGACGATATCGTTCTTCACGAACTGCATGGTGTCGTAGATGGCGAGGCCTGCCGTCACGCTGCCGCCGGGACTGTTCACGTAGATCTGGATGTCCTTGTCGGGGTCTTCGGATTCCAGGAAGAGCATCTGCGCCACGATGGCATTGGCCACGTTGTCATCGATGGCGGTGCCCAGGAAGATGATGTTGTCTTTGAGCAGGCGGGAGTAGATGTCGTAGCTGCGTTCGCCCCGGGGGGTTTCCTCGATGACGATGGGCGGATAGTAGGCACGTTCAAACATGGGTGCTCCTCGTGGGCTCCAGGATACCGGAAGCCGATTCTATTCCTGGGATGCCGCCGCCTCGCGCTGGATTTCCTCGAGCCATTGCCTCCAGACAATCCCATCGAAGACGCTCTTCGGGGGCGCCAGCAGGTTCTTCCGCAGGGCGAGGAACCGCATCCGCGCGGGAGCCCAGGAGGATTCGGGCATTCCCGCCAGGGCCTCGGCGCAGGCCCCAATGCCTTCATCGGTCTGACACACGAGCAGCGCCTGGTGACCGGCCTCTAGACAGAGCCTGACCCGGTCCGCCCAGCCCCACTCCCGGCACCCGCCCATTTCTAGATCATCGGGAATCCAGCGCCCCCGGATACCCCAGGGATTCCCCTCCACGGTGCCGCGATGCAGGCTCGCCGGAAGCCCACAGGTGCCGGGGGTCTTGAGGTGGGCCACCATCACCAGGCGCTCCCGGTGGGCCAAGGCGCGGAAGGGCTGGAGATTGCGGGCGATCTGCGCCATGTCCCGCAATTCGGGCAGGGTTTGGTGGCTGTCCACTCGCGTGCCCCCGAGCCCCGGAAAATGTTTCAGGCAACCCCGCACCCCGGTGGATTCCAGTCCGTTCAGGAAGGAGCCCGCGGCCTCGGCCACGGCCCAGGCGTCCTCGCTGGCGCAGCGATCCCCCTGCCCCGTGCCCTCGAAACCATCCCAAAGATACGCCACCGGGGCGAAAACCACGCTGATGCCCAGGAGGCGCAGACCCCGGCCCCACAGCT
>JAYREN010000045.1:0-8409 GCA_041908845.1 Holophaga sp.
AGGTGCGTCTGTCACTGGATCACGTCACGGGAATACCCACCGCCTGGGAGGCTCTGTCCGCCCTTCCGGAAGGCCAGATCCTGGACCTCGCCCCACTCGCCACACTCCTGACCCTGCGCCATGCCGCCGAAATTGGTGCGCTGGCTCACGAGCAGGCCTGACGCAGGAAATGCCCGTGATCGGACAATCCCCCATCCGCAAAGAAGGCCGCGCCAAGGTGCTCGGTGCCACCCAGTACACCGCCGATGTGCCCGTCGAGGGCCTGTGGCACGGCGCCACCGTGCGCTCCGATGTTCCCAGGGGCATCCTGCGGGCGATTCATTTCGGAGAGGGCATTCCCTGGGACGAATTTTGTATCGTCACGGCGGCGGACATCCCAGGGAAGAATCGCGTCGCCTCCATCGTCATGGACCAGCCCTTCCTGGTGGCCATTGGCGAGGAGGTCGCCCACGCCGAACAACCCGTGGTGCTCTTGGCTCATCGGGACCGCTACCAGGTGGAAGCCGCCCGCCGGGCCGTGCATCTGGAGATCGAACCCCTGCCGGAAGTGCTGGATCTGGAGGCCTCTCTGCGCCAGGCCCCCATCATCTATGGCAAGGACAACCTGCTGAAGGAAATCCGCATCACCAAGGGGGATCCCGATTCGGTCTGGGCCGTCGCTGCCACCGTTGTCAAAGGGGAATACCGCACCGGCGCCCAGGAACAGATGTACCTGGAGACTCAGGCCATCCTGGCCCAGGCGACCACGGACGAGGCGGGTCTGCATCTCTTCGTGCAGGGATCGATGCAGTGCCCCTATTACGTGCATGGCGCCCTGGTGGGCCTCTTTGGTCTGCCTGCGGATCGCGTTCGCGTTACGGCCCTGGAAATGGGCGGTGCCTTCGGCGGCAAAGAGGACTATCCCTCGCTCATCGCCGGTCATTCGGCCCTGCTGGCCTGGAAGAGCGGCCACCCCGTGCGCATTGTCTATGACCGGGAAGAGGACATGGTCGCCACCACCAAGCGCCATCCCTCCCGCACCCGGATCAAGTCGGCCTTCGACGCGGAAGGCCATTTGCTGGCCCTGGACGTGGATTTCGTACTGGATGGCGGCGCCTTCGCCACCATGTCGCCGGTGGTGCTCAGCCGGGGCACCCTGCACGCTGCAGGCGTCTACCGCTGCCCCCACGTCAACATTCATGGCCGGGCCATGGCCACCAACACGCCCCCCGCCGGCGCCTTCCGAGGTTTTGGCGCTCCCCAGAGCCTCTTCGCCATCGAGCGGCACATGGACCTCTGCGCCCAGCGCCTCGGCTTGGCCCCCGCGGAACTGCGACGGCGCAACTTCCTGCGCATGGGAGACACCATGGCCACCGGCCAGGTGATCCGGGAGGATCTCGATCTGGCGGGCCTCATGGACCGGGCCTTGGCGGACCTGGGTTATGCCGAAAAACAGGCCCGCTTCCCGGCGGAGAGCGCCCGGAGGCCGGAAATTCGCCGCGGCGTGGGCTTCGCGGTCTTCATGCACGGCTGCGGTTTTACCGGCAGCGGCGAAGCCAAGTTGGCCTCTGTCGCGGGACTGGAGGCCCTGCCGGATGGTCGAGTCGCGGTTCTGGCCGCTTCCACGGAGATGGGCCAGGGCAAGCACACGGTCTTCGCCCAGGTGGCCGCCGAGGCCTTGGCCCTGCCCATGGAACTCATCGAGGTCGCCCCCTCGGACACATCGAGAGTGCCCAACAGCGGCCCCACCGTGGCCAGCCGGAGCACCATGGTGGTGGGCAAGCTCATCCAGGACGCCGCCATCGCCTTCCGCCAGGGGCTTCTTCAGCAGGGTTTCCTGCAGGAGCCTTATACCCCCGAGGCCTTCCAGGCTGCGGTGCGCGCCATCCTCGCTCGTAGCGGCACCTACAGGACCTACGCCCAGTTCCACACACCGCCGCAGCAGCAGTGGGACGATGCCACCTACCGGGGCGATGCCTATCCCACCTTCACCTGGGCCTGCTACGCCGCCCAGGTGGCCGTGGACACCGATACCTGGGAGGTGGCCGTGGAAGACTTCGTAGCGGTCCAGGAGGTCGGCCGCGTGATCAACCCGACCCTGGCCACGGGCCAGGTGCAGGGCGGCGTGGGCCAGGGCATCGGCTTCGGCCTCTGGGAGGAGGTCCGCATGCAGAAGGGCCGCATGGCCAACGCCCAGTTCACCAACTACATCATTCCGACCCTGGCCGATCTCCCGAAAATCCGCGTGGTCTTCCTCGAAAACCCCCATCCCGCCGGCCCTGGAGGCGCGAAGGGACTCGGGGAGCTCCCCATGGATGGTCCCGCCCCCGCGCTCCTCAATGCCGTGGATTCGGCCCTCAGGGCCACGCTAGGGGCTCTGCGTCTGGACGAGGTGCCCATGACCCCCGAACGCCTGTTGACCCGTGTGGAGGAGGTGGCCCGTGGCTGACCCGATCACCCTTAGCTTCACCCTCAACGGCACGCCTCAGAGCCTTTCCGTGCATCCCATGACCCGGCTCTTGGACCTGATCCGCGAGGACCTGGGCCTCACGGGCACCAAGGAAGGCTGTGGCGAAGGGGAATGCGGGGCCTGCGCCGTGCTCCTCGATGGCCGAGTGGTGAACAGTTGCCTGATCCCCGCCATCCAGGTCGAGGGGGCCGAACTCGTCACCATCGAAGGGCTGGCCACGGCCTCGGGCCTTCATCCCATGCAGGCGGCCCTCCTGACCCACAACGGCGCCCAGTGCGGCTTCTGCTCCCCGGGCATGGCCATCACTGCCTCGGACCTCCTGCGCCGCTGTCCCAACCCCGATCACGGGGCCATCAAGAACGCCCTCAGCGGGAACCTATGCCGCTGCACGGGCTACGCCAAGATCGTGGAATCCGTCGAGGACGCGGCCAGGAGTCAGGCATGAGGGGCTTTCTTCCCAGCATGGAATGCCGACGCCCCGCCACCCTGGCGGAAGCCCTGGCCCTGCTCGCCTCCGGCGCAGGGCGACCCCTCGCGGGGGGCACGGACCTGATGGTGCTCTACAACGCAGGCAAGACCCAGGACACCCGCTTCCTGGACATCTCCCGGCTGCTGGAACTGAAAGGGATCCGGGAGACGTCCACCCACCTCGACCTGGGCGCCCTGTGCACCTTCACGGAGCTGCTGGAACACCCAGCCATCCACCGCCACACGCCCAATCTGGTGAAGAGCGCCCGGGCCACGGGCGCCCTGGCCATCCAGAACCGCGGCACCCTGGGCGGCAATATCGCCAACGCCAGCCCCGCCGGGGACACGCCCCCCTGCCTGCTGGCCTATGGGGCCGAACTGGAGCTGGTCTCGGCGCGGGGCACGCGAGTGGTGCCCTACGAGGCCTTCCATCGGGGCTACAAACTCATGGACCTGGCTCCCGATGAACTGGTGGCCCGCATCCGTCTGCCGAAACCAGTGGGAACCCACGTCCACTATTTCCGCAAGGTGGGTACTCGGCAGGCCCAGGCCATCGCCAAGGTGAGCCTCGCCTGCGTGGCTCAGATCGCCGAGGGACGGATCGCGAAGGTGCGCATCGGTCTTGGCGCCGTGGCGCCTACCCCGGTGCGAGCCCCCCATGCCGAGGCGACCCTGTGCGGTCAGCCGCTGGATGCCCTGCCGGTGGATGCGATCCTCCGGGCCCTGGAGGCCGACATGAGCCCCATCGACGACATCCGCTCCACGGCCCACTACCGCCGCATCGTCATGCGAAACATCCTGGGGCAGGCCCTGCGGATCCTCTCTGAAACCCGGAGCTGACGAGATGCTTCATGGATTCCGGGGAGCCCTGCTCCACTTCCACGATGACCCCTTCCGGACGGGACGGGAGAGGGATGCCTGCACCTTCATCCCCGACGGCCTCCTGCTGGTGGCCAAGGGAAAAGTCGTGGGGATCGGCCCGTACGAGGAGATGCGCGGAGTCGCGGGGGATGCCCCCATTCGTGACCACCGGGGCTGTCTCCTCATGCCTGGTTTCGTGGACACCCATATCCACTGCTCCCAGACCGGAATGATCGCCTCCTTCGGCGAGCAGCTCCTTTCGTGGTTGGAGACCTACACCTTTCCTGCGGAGGCACATTTCAGCGATGCGGCCCATGCGCGGCTCCTGGCGGACCGATGCCTGGACGAGCTGCTCCGGAATGGCACCACCACGGCCATGGTCTTCGGAACGGTGCACCCGGAATCCATCGATGCCTTCTTCGAGGCCTCGGAGGCCCGCAACCTGCGCATGATCGCGGGCAAGGTCCTCATGGATCGCCATGCCCCATCCGAACTTATGGATACCCCCGAGCGCGCCTGGGCGGAATCATCGGCCCTCATCGCCCGCTGGCATGGCCGGGGCCGGGCGCGCTACGCCGTCACACCCCGCTTTGCGCCGACCTCCTCGGACGCGCAACTCCAGGTCGCTCGCCGACTCCTGGAAGACCATCCTGGCGTCTACCTTCAAACCCATCTGGCAGAGAACCGGGACGAGGTGGCCTGGGTGGAAGCCCTGTTCGCCCATCTGCCCCCGCCCCCCGGCAAGACCCACTGCGGATACCTGGATGTGTACGACCATTTCGGACTGGTGGGCCCGCGTTCGGTCTTCGCTCACGCCATCCACCTCGACGCCTGCGACTTCCAACTCCTCTCCCAGCGGGGTGCCCGCATCGCCTCCTGCCCGACCTCGAACCTCTTCCTCGGCAGCGGCCTATTCCCCTTCGCCCAGGCTACGGGACCGGACCATCCCGTGCGGCTCGGCCTGGGGACCGATGTGGGGGCGGGCACCAGTTTCGGCATGCTCCAGACTCTCAACGAGGCCTATAAAGTGGCCCAGATGGGTGGCCAGCGCCTTTCACCGCTGCAGGCCTTCTACCTGGCCACCCTGGGCGGCGCCCGCGCCCTCGACCTGGAAGACTGCATCGGCAGCTTTCAATCGGGCCGCGAGGCGGATCTGGTGGTGCTGGACCCCCAGGCGACACCGCTCCTGGCGAACCGCATGGCCTCCGTGCATACGCTGGCCGAACGCCTCTTCCTCTTCCAGATGCTCGGGGATGATCGAGCCGTCAGGGCCACCTACATCCTGGGCGAACCCGCGTTCATTCCCCCCAAGGTGGGCCAAGGGGGCGACATGCTGGGATGGGGCAATCTGGAATAAACATTTTTTTTACCGCTATGGTTAATTTTTTGTTTGGGTGTACGATGCCCACAGACGCCTGCGCCCCTCTGGGCGCGTCGGCAGGAAAGGATGGCTCCCGTGAGTGACCTCTACCAACGCATCCAGGACCGAGCCAGGGCCCTTGAGTCCGATACTGCCCGCTTTCTCATGGGTATGGTCCGTGTGCCCTCCTTCAGCGGAAAAGAGAAGGACGTCATCCAGGTCATCAAGGCCGAGATGGAAAAGGTGGGCTTCGACGAGGTGCGCATCGATGGCCTGGGCAACGTCATCGGCCGGATCGGCAGCGGCTCCCGCGTCATCGCCTTCGACGCCCACATCGACACCGTATATCCCGGCGATCTGAGCCTGTGGAACTTCGATCCCTTCACCCCCAAGATCGAGGATGGGCAGGTCTGGGGACGCGGCACCGTGGACCAGGAGGGCGGCATGGCCTCCATGGTGACCGCCGCCAAGATCATCAAGGAGATGGGCCTGAACGAGCAGTTCACCATTCTCTTTACGGGCACCGTGATGGAGGAGGATTGCGACGGCCTGTGCTGGACGTACCTGATCAAGGAAGAAAAGATTCGCCCCGAGCTGGTGGTGATCACCGAACCCACCAACATGAACATCTATCGCGGCCACCGTGGGCGCATGGAGATGCAGGTCAAGATCAAGGGCCTCAGCTGCCATGGCAGCGCGCCCGAGCGGGGCGACAACGCCATCTACAAGATCAGCCGCGTGGCCCTGGAGATCGAGAAGCTCCACGAGCGCCTAGCTAACGATCCCTTCCTGGGCAAGGGCAGCATCTGCGTGAGCCAGGTCTTCTTCACGGGCCCCAGCCAGTGCGCCGTGCCCGACAGCGCGACCCTGAGCCTGGACCGCCGCCTCACCTGGGGCGAGACCAAGGAGAGCGCCGTGGCGGAAGTGAAGGACGCCGCCGCCCGGGCCGGTTATGCCGAGGCCGAGGTGACGATCCTCGAATACCGCGAACCCGCCTACACGGGCCTCGTCTATCCCATGGAGAAGTACTACCCCACCTGGGTGCTCGCCGAGGACAGCCCCTGGCTGAAGGAGGCCGTCAGCGCCTATGAGCAGACGCTTGGCAAGAAACCCCTGGTGGACAAGTGGACCTTCAGCACCAACGCCATCGCCATCGCCGGGCTCGAAGGCATCCCCTGCATCGGCCTCGGTCCTGGTAACGAAGTGCTCGCCCACTTCCCCAACGAGCACTGCCCCCTGGAGCACCTCTCGGGCGCCTCCGCCTTCTACGCCGCGCTCGTGGCGAAACTGAACGGGAAAAACTAGTCCACGGATGCACACGGATGAACACATATATAAATCACCGCGCGGAGATCCAGCCAATGGGGTGGTCCCCAGTGACCTCATGCTTTTATCCGTGTGTATCCGTGTTCATCCGTGGAACCAAAACATTTCCTTCCCTGGTGTCCCATGGCTGATTTCATCTACCGCTGCACGGAATGCGGCCGCGAGTATTCGCGGGATGAGGTGCGCTACCTCTGCCCGGAGTGCGGAAAGGCCTACCAGCCGGGGATTCCCCTCGTGGGCGTCCTGGAGGCGGTATTCGATTACGAAGCGATTGGGTCCAGGTTCGACAGGAACTGTCCCGACTGGAACCTGTTCTGTGCGGTGGAGCCTCAGTTCCATCCCCCGCTTGCCGTAGGCAATACACCCCTGACGAAGGCGGACCGGCTCGGGGCCCAGCTGGGGCTCTCCAATCTCTGGGTGAAGAATGATGGCCTGAACCCCAGCGGCAGCCTCAAGGACCGCGCCTCCTTCCTGGTGGTAGCGGAGGCCCTGCGGGTGGGCGAGAAGCGCATCGTGGCGGCCTCCACGGGCAATGCCGCCTCGGCCCTTGCCGCAGTCTGTGCTAGCACCGACCGAGAAGCACTGATCTTCGTGCCCGAGAAGGCGCCCAAGGCCAAGCTCGTACAGATGGTGCTCTACGGCGCCAAGGTCGTTCCCGTGAAGGGCACCTACGATGATGCCTTCCGCCTTTCTCTGGAATTCACTTCAATGCGCGGCGGGCTGAACCGCAACACGGCCTATCACCCCCTCACCATCGAAGGCAAGAAGACCGCAGGCCTGGAGATCTGGGCCCAGCTTGGCTTCCAGGTGCCCGATGCCATCCTCGTCTCCGTGGGGGATGGCGTCATCCTGGCGGGCCTGCACAAGGCCTTCCTGGACATCCAGCGGGCGGGCCTCATTGAGAGACTCCCCAGGCTCATCTGCGTCCAGGCCGAGACGTCAGATTCCATCCACAACTACATCCAGACCGGGTGCTATGCGGATGCAACCAATCCCACCACCCGGGCGGATTCCATCTCCGTGTCCTGTCCCAGCAACGCCCACTGGGCCCGCCGCGCCGTGCTGGAGAGTGGCGGCTGCTCGCTGCTCGTCAGTGATGCCGAGATCCTGGAGGCCCAGGCGCAGATGGCGCGCACCACGGGCATCTTCGGGGAGCCTGCCGCCGCCACGGCAGCCGCGGGTCTCGTGAAACTCCAGGCGGGCCCTTCACCCCTGGCTTCCGATGCCAGGGTCGTGATCCTGGCGACGGGGCATGGCCTTAAAGACGTGGAGGCCCCTCTCTCCCGCGTCTCCATTCCCCGGGCCATCGAGCCCTGCCTGGAGGCCGTCGTCGCATGAGGACATTGGTTCGGAATGGCCGCCTTGTGCTCGAGGATCGCATCGAGCCGGGGGAAGTCCTGATCGAGGACGAGCGGATCGCGGCGCTGCTGCCCCCGGGCACCGAGGCTCTGGCCGAGCGCGTGATCGATGCTGAAGGTGGCTACGTTCTGCCGGGTTTCATCGATTTTCATGTCCATGTGGATGACCGCATCGGCTCCTTCTACCTGGCCGATACCTATGAGAGCGGATCCCGGATAGCCGTGCAGAACGGCATCACGACCCTCTGCAGTTTCGTTACCCAGGGGCCTTCGGAAACGCTGATCCAGGCCCTGAACACCGCCAGAGGCAAGGCCGAAGGCAGAACGCACGCCGATATTCTCTGGCACCTCACGCCCACGCGCTTCAAGACTGCGGACTGGACTGCCCTCGAAGCACTCGTGGGCGCGGGATACCGGACGCTCAAGTTCTATACGACCTACCGGCCCACCGGGCTTTTCGCCTCCCCGAAAATCCTGGAGGAAATTTTCCAGCGCCTGAGCCCCCTGGGGGCGCGCTTCCTCGTTCACTGCGAAGACGATGACCTGATGGCCTCGGTGGATTGCCGAGGCCTGGATCTCTCACGACC
>JAYREN010000045.1:8419-19365 GCA_041908845.1 Holophaga sp.
ACGGCACGCTTCGCCCTGAAAGGGCGGAACTCCTGGCGGTGGAGGCCCTACTGGAACTGGCCACCCGCCACAAGGCGCCTCTGCATGTGGTCCATGTTTCCACCCTGGCTGCGGCGGAAGCGCTGCTGCACGCCCGTGGCACGGTTGATATCAGCTACGAGACATGCCCCCAGTATCTCTGGCTGGATGACACATGGCTGGATCGGGAGGATGGCCATCGCTGGATCTGCTCGCCCCCCCTACGGAAAGATCGCGCACGTTTTCGCGAACTCGCAAGATCCGGGGCCTTCGATGTGCTGGCCACGGATCACTGTGCCTTCCTCTGCCGGGACAAGGACGACTGGGATCATCGGGATGTGCGCACCGCAGCCAATGGTCTTGCGGGTCTGGGCGCCCTGCCCCATCTCGCCTGGAGGCTCTGGGAGGATGACCCGGACCTGGCCGCCCTGGAACTGGCGCGCCGCCTGAGCCGCAATCCCGCCCTTCGCGCCGGGCTCGGGAGCCGCAAAGGTGCGATTCGTCCGGAATTGGATGCGGATCTGGTCGTGCTGGATCCCAGCGGTCCCGAAGCGTCCTTGGTCTCCACCCTGGCGGACGCCTTCGAGACCTATCCGGGATTCACCTCCCGGCTGACGTTTCGCCATGTTCTGCTCAGGGGCGAGCCCGTAGCGGCGGACGGGCGCCTGCTCCATCCCGGATCCCCTGGGGGAACCCTTCTCCAGCCTCACCCCTGAATTGCACCCATCCATCTAGGAGACACCCGTGTCCATCCGCGAACAACTCGCCGCCTTCCAGTCCCTGAAGACGGATCTCCACCACAAGGATTTCCTGCTCACCTGGGAACATCCCACTGAGGAGATCAAGGCCATCCTGACCCTGGCCGAGACCCTCAAGCAGCTTCACCAAGCGGGCCAGTCCTATCGTGCCTTCGACACAGGCCTTGCCATTTCCATCTTCCGGGACAACTCCACCCGCACTCGGTTCTCCTATGCCTCCGCCGCCAGCGCCATGGGCTTCACCCTCTCGGAACTCGACGAGCAGAAGAGCCAGGTGGCCCACGGCGAGACCGTGCGCGAGACCGCGAACATGATCAGCTTTCTGACCGAAGTGATCGGCATCCGCGACGACATGTTCCTGGGCGAGGGCAACAAATATATGCGCGAGGTGGGTGACGCCCTCACGGATGGCACCAAGCAGGGCGTGCTGCACCGCCGCCCCAGCCTCATCAACCTGCAGTGCGACATCGATCATCCCACCCAGTCCCTGGCGGATCTCGCGTGGCTGAGGAAGCATTTCGGCAGCCTGGAGAACCTCAAGGGCAAGAAAATCGCCATGACCTGGGCCTACAGCCCCAGCTACGGCAAGCCGCTGTCCGTGCCCCAGGGCATCATCGGCCTGATGACCCGCTTCGGCATGAACGTGAGCCTGGCCCATCCCGAGGGCTACGGGCTCATTCCGGAAGTGGTGGAACGCGCCGGGAAGCAGGCCAAGGAGAGCGGCGGCAGCTTTGAGACCGTGAACAGCATGGAAGCCGCCTTCGAGGGCGCGCACATCGTCTACCCCAAGTCCTGGGCTCCGTACCATGTCATGCAGCAGCGCACAGCCCTGCTCCAGAAATCCGACAAGGAAGGTCTCAAGGATCTCGAGAAGGCCTGCCTCGCCAACAACGCCAAGTTCCAGAACTGGGAATGCGACCGCGCCAAGATGAACCTCACAGCCGATAAGAAAGCCCTCTACATGCACTGCCTGCCCGCGGATATCACGGACGTGAGCTGCAAGGCCGGGGAAGTCAGCGCGGAGGTCTTCGAGCAGTACCGCATCCCCACCTACCACGAGGCCAGCTACAAGCCCTTCGTCATCAGCGCCCTCATGTTCCTCACCCGCCTTCAGAACCCCGGTGCCAAGCTCGAGGAAATTGTCAATCGCGCGAAAGGCCTCAGCATTTAAAAACAAATCCACAGATACACACGGATGAACACGGATAAAAGCCGAAGTTCCCCTGTTCTTTGATCCGTGTTCATCCGTGGACCCATTCTTTTCCTTGGAGTCTGCCCATGTCCCGAATCGTGAAAGCCCTCAATCCTGAAGTCATCAAGCGCACGGCCAAGCGCTGCCGCGAGCGGGGCATCGTGATTCCCACCTTCGCCCAAATGCGGAATCCGGAAAGCATCCCCGCCAGCCAGAAGGCCAAGCTCAAGGGCGTCGGCCTCTGGGATGTGGACCCCGCCAATCTCTTTCGCATCACCTGGAAGAACGATGTAGAGACGGGCCTCTTCGGCGGTCCCAACTTCCTGGAGATCCCCAAGGAAATCACGGGCATCAAGGCGAGGGTCATCGGCCTCGTCGGAAAGTTCTTCCCCACCGGTGCGCACAAGGTGGGCGCCGCCTTTTCCTGCCTGGTACCGCGGCTGGTGAGCGGCGAATTCGATCCTGACAAGCACAAGGCCGTCTGGCCCAGCACCGGGAACTACTGCCGGGGCGGCGCCTTCGATAGCGCCATCCTGGGCTGCACCGCCGTCGCCATCCTGCCCGAGAACATGTCCAAGGAGCGCTTCACCTGGCTCGGCGAGATCGGCGCCGAAGTGATCGCCACTCCTGGCTGCGAATCCAATGTGAAGGAAATCTACGACAAGTGCTGGGAGCTCAAGAACGATCCCATTCACATGGTCTTCAACCAGTTCGAGGAATTCGGGAATCCCATCTGGCACTACAACGTGACGGGACCGGCCATGGAGGAAGTCTTCCAGGGCCTCAGGACCGAGAAGACGCGCTTCGCGGGCTATGTGAGCGCCACGGGGAGCGCGGGCACCATCGGCGCCGGCGACTATCTCAAGAAACAGTTTCCGGGTCTTAAGATCATCGCCACTGAGGCGTTGCAATGCCCGACGCTGCTGAACAATGGCTTCGGGGATCACCGCATCGAGGGCATCGGCGATAAGCATGTGCCCTGGGTCCACAACGTCCGCAACACCGATGCCGTGGCTGCCATCGACGACGAGGACTGCATGCGCATCCTGCGGCTCTTCAACGAGCCCGAGGGAAAGAAGTTCCTCTCGGCGGCAGGCGTCGACGCCGGGTCGATCGAGAAGCTGGGCCTGCTCGGTATCAGCGGCATCTGCAACCTGCTGGCCGCCATCAAGGCCGCCAAGTATTGGGAGCTGGACGAGAACGACGTGGTGTTCACCATCTTCACCGATAGCGTGGAGATGTATCGCTCCCGTCTGGAAGAGCTCAACGCCGAGCGCGGCGCCTTCACGCCGGTGGAGGCCGCCAAGGCCCACACGGGCAGCCTCGAGCGCCAGGCCGTGGATCACTTCAAGGAACTCACCCACACCGACCGCAAGGCCATCCACAACCTGAAGTACTACACCTGGGTGGAACAGCAGGGTAAGACCTACGAGGAGATCAACGCTCAGTGGAACCCCGAATACTGGCGCGAACTCTTCGAGGAGGAAGTCATCCACTTCGATAAGCTCATCACCGACTTCAATCGAGAAGTGGGCTTGTAAAGGGGAAATCGCCCCATGCGCATTCTCATCCAGAACGGCACGATACTCACATTCGGCAGACCCTGTCGGGTGCTGGAGGGCCAGGCCCTGCTCCTCGAGAAGGGTCGGATCACCCGGATCGCTCCGCAGATCGAAGGGCCCTTCGACCGAGTGATCGAGGCCAAGGGCAAGATCGTCATGCCGGGGTTCGTGAATGCCCACATGCATTTCTATTCGACCCTGGTGCGCGGCCTCGGCAAAGCCTCGCCCAGCGCCAATTTCCAGGAGGTGCTGCAGAACCTCTGGTGGCGCCTGGACCACCAGCTGAGCCTGGAGGATGTGGAGATTTCGGCGGAGGTCATCCTCTTCGACGCCATCCGCAAGGGCACCACCACCCTGGTGGATCACCACGCCAGTCCCGGCGCCGTGCGGGGCTCCCTGGACCGCATCGCCGCTGCCGTGAAACGGATGGGTCTGAGGGCCTGCCTCTGCTACGAACTCTCGGACCGGGATGGCGAGGCCGTCCTGGAGGCGGGACTGGAGGAGAACGCCGCCTTCATCGAACGCTGCGCCCTGGAACAGGACCCCCAACTGCGCGCGCTCTTCGGACTCCACGCGGCCTTCACCCTCTCGGATCACAGCCTCGCCCGCGCGAAGGAAATGAGCCGAGGAGCAGGCTTCCACATCCATGTGGCAGAGGCGGCTTCCGATGTCCGATTCAATCTCGATAGCTTCGGACGCACCCCCGTGGCGCGCCTGGCGGAGCATGGCATCCTCGGCCCCAGAACCCTTGCGGGCCATGCGGTGCAGGTGAGCGAGGCGGACATGGACATCCTGGCCCACACCGACACCTTCGTTGCCCACAACCCCCAATCCAACCTCAACAACGCCGTGGGCATCGCCGATGTGGTGGGGCTGGCGCGACACGGCGTGCGGGTGGGGCTGGGCACCGATGCCATGACCGTGGCCATGCTGGAGGAACTCCGGGTGGGTCTCTGGGCCCAGCACTTGCGCCAGGACAATCCGTCCTGTGGTTTCCTGGAACTCACGGACGCTCTTCTGGTGCGGAACCCCGAGCTGGCCACCGGTCTTTGGGGCTTCCCCCTGGGCCTTATTCAGGAGGGAGCCGCCGCGGATGTGATCCTCGTGGACTACGCACCACCCACGCCCCTCCGGGACGATACTGTCCTGGGCCACCTGGTCTTCGGCCTCTCCCAGGCTCCCGTAGACACCACCATCGCCGGAGGCCGTGTGCTCATGGAGGGCCGCCGCCTGGCCCTCGAACTGGACGAGGTAGCCGTAACCGAACGAGCACGGGACCTGGCCGAGAGCCTATGGGCACGATTCTAGATAGAATGGCGCCATGACCATGGCACACCCGTCTCCCTTTCCGGAAATCCAGGTCCGTTTGGCCCAGGCCTATCCTGACCTGCCGCCGGGCCAGCGGAGCATCGTGGACCGCCTCACGGAGGATCCATTCCTGGGCGCCATGTGGGGCGTCGAGGCGATGGCGGAACAGGCCAACGTGAGCGTTGGAACGGTCCTGCGCCTCGCCAAGCGCCTGGGCTACCTGAGTTTCATGGAATTCAGGAACGCCCTGCGCTCGGCCTGCAACGAGCGGAATGCGGCGCAGATCGCGGAGGCCGAAGCCCCCCCGAGAGATATCCACGGCACTCTGGCGGAGGTGACCCATCGGGACGGAATCTGCTTCCAGCGCCTCATGCAGGAGGTGGACGGGCCCCTTCTGGAGGAGGCCACCCGCATGCTGGTGGAGGCCCGCCACCGCGTCATTCTGGGCCGTGGCGTGTCCCACATGATGTGCCTGATCCTGGCCTTCTATCTCACCCAGGCGGGCCTGCCCTCCATCGCCGCCATCCCCTCGGACTATGCGACCCAGGTGGCGAATCTGGGTCCCGGCGATCTGTTGGTGGCCGCCAGCTTCCCCCCCTACAGCCGGGAAACGGTGGACGCCATGGCCTTCGCCCGGGAGAACGGCGTGAAGATCCTGGCCTTTTCGGATCGCAAGGACTCGCCCCTGGCGCTCTATGCGGATCTCCTCATCCCCGTGCCCAGCGAGGATCTGCTCTACAGTCACAGTCTCACCACCTTTGCCGCCCTCGCCCACGCCTTCGCCATCGTGGTCGCAGGCCTGGACCAAGTCGGCACGCTCAAGCGGCTCAAGGCAGCAGGACAGGTGGCCCAACCTCTCTTTGTGGACTACTGGCTTCCTCCCCATCCCCAACCCGTGAGGATGAAAAACCCACCCATCCAATCCCGGCCATGATCTGTGTTCCAGGAGCCCCGTGGATGGCGGAGGCTGCCTTGACGGAATGGGCTCCATGCTGACCCTGCTCGAAGACATCCTCCGATCCCGGTCCCCCCATGTGCTGGCGACCCTGGTCCAAGCGAAGGGGAGCTCCTACCGTCGGCCGGGGGCACGAATGCTGATGGATCCCGAGGGCATTCGAGGGGGCGTGATCAGCGCCGGGTGCATGGAGGCTGATCTGGCGGCCCGGGTGGCGGTCACCCTGGCCCAGGGCACACCCCAACTCATCAAGTACGACATGGGCAGCGAGTTGGACCGCATCTGGGGGACAGGCATGGGCTGCGCAGGCCAAGCGGATATCCTCCTTATGCCCCTGACGGAAACCTACGATTCCACCTGGGCCCGGATGGCCATGGAGGCTCTTCGCCAGCGACGACCGGGCGTCCTCCTCACGGTCTTCGCGTCTCCGGAACCCAGCCAGGTGGGCCACACGCAGTGGTGGGATTCCACCTACCCGGAGGACGCGCTGGACGCACCCCAGCGGGCCGCGGCACAGAAGGCCCTCGATTCGGAGAAGCCCGTCACCCTGGTGCTGGAGGGTGTATCAATTCTGGTGGAACCCGTGCTTCCTCCCGTTGCGCTCTGGATCTACGGGGCCGGGGAGAATGCCCGCCCCCTGGCGACCCTTGCGATTCAGCTGGGCTGGGAGGTGGGCATGCTGGACCACCGCCCTGCCCTGGCCGAACCCGGGCGTTTCCCCGGCGCACGACATGTACTGTCGGGTTCGCAGGAGACCCTTGCTGCCGCCCTAACGGAGGATGCCCGAAGTGCGGCGGTCGTCATGAGCCATGTCTTCGATCCCGACAAGGCCATGCTGCGGCACATGCTCACCCGCTCCATTCCCTACGTCGGCCTCCAGGGAAACCGCCTGCGCAGCGCCAAGCTCCTGAAGGAACTCGAGCAGGAGGGATTCCCGTTGACGGAGGCACAGCGGCTTCGTCTCCACGCGCCCATGGGGCTGAACCTGGGGGCCGAATCCCCCGAGATCATCGCCCTGGCCGTGCTCGCGGAGATCCAGGCCACCCTGAACGGTCACGCCCCTCTTCCCCTGCGGGAGCTCAAGGGCTCCATCCACGGATGAGCCTTCCCGCCGTCATTCTGGCTGCGGGGGCCTCCCGGCGTCTGGGACGGCCCAAACAGAGCGTGGAGGTGGATGGAGAGGCCCTGCTTCACCGCGCTGCCCGGGCTGCCCTGGAGGCGGGTTTGGGTCCGGTATTCATCGTCCTGGGCGCGGGAGCTGAGACTCTGGAACCCCTGGTCGCGGATCTCCCCGTGGTGATCGTACCGAATCCCCACTGGGAAGAGGGCATGTCCTCCTCCATTCGGGTGGGCCTCGAAGCCCTACCCGGCACGACCGAGGCAATCCTCCTCATGGTCTGCGATCAAATACGCATGGAGGCCGCGGTGCTGGAGCGCCTCATCCAGGCCTTCCACGCATCCTCGACCCACCCCGCCGCCTGTTTCTACGGGGGCACCCTGGGCGTCCCTGCCATCTTCCCGCGTTCCGCCTTCGCCGCGCTTGCGGCCCTGCGCGGGGACAAAGGCGCCCGCCTCCTGCTGAAGCAGGGAGGCGTCACACCCGTGGCCTGGCCCGAGGGGAAGCTGGACCTGGATGATGCGAAGGCCGTTTCAGAATTTGAAAAACCTGGATGAAACCTCGCCGGAACGGGGCATTGAACTCCCGTTCTCGCCAGGGCTCACCCCAGTTTGGCCAGCACGTCCTCCAGGGCCTGCTGGGCGTCTGCGGGGAGCTTGTCAGCGCCTCCCAGTTCGGTTTCACGGGCCTTCACGAAGGCGAGGCGATCCGCGATCCGCTTCTTGAATTCAGTGCGGTAGGCCTGATCCGTGAGGTCTGCGGGGAAGCCTGGCCAGTGGAGGATCTTGAGATCCTCGAAGGGCTTCCAGGCCTTGAACTCAGCCTTGCCTTCGACGATGGCTTCAAGGATGCCCAGGGTATCGGCGGGCTGCACCTTCTTGCCCATGAAGGAGCCCGTGTTCAGCACGTAGCAGGCCACCCCCTCGGCGATCAACGTCTTGAATCGATCGTAGTCCAGCGCCAGCTTGTAGGTGCGGAACGGATTGGCGTAGGGTTCCACCACCAGGGCATTGGGATCGACACCCGGAGCGAGGCGTTCGGCGGAGGTGCGCTTGGTGGCCAGCGTGGCGCCGAACACGGAGCCTAGGCTGGGGCCCTCGAGCTTGACGATGGGCGGCAACGTCTCGTCCTTCATCAGCCAGAAGATGGCGTTGATGGGTTCATTGATGCGGTCCACGCGATTGGGGGACCAGAGCTTGCTCTTCACCGCACGGCCGTTGCCATTGCGCAGATCCTCGCTCACCACACGGAGCTTGCCATCGGGATAGCGCGTAACCCCGTTGTTCTGGAGCGTCAGGATGAACTTGTTGTCCTCGCAATCCATCGGGTAGTCCTGGGTCTTGTCGAAGTACGCAGGCTCCAGCGCGATGGAATACTTCTCCTTCACGTTGATGATGAAGGCGTCGTCGTGCACCACGGTGATGTCGTACTTGTTGCCGTGGCGGGCGTGGGTGATGGTGGACTTGCCAGAACCGGAGAGACCGAAGACTGCGGCGACGTAACTCTTGCCGCCGACGAGGCTGTAGCGCTTCATGCCGCCGTGGCAGGACGCGTAGCCGTGCCGGGCCGCGAGATGCCAGGCCAGGGTCAGGGTGCCCTTCTTGTGCTCACCAAAGTAGCGCATGCCGAGCAGTGCGAGGGTGTTGTGCTCGCTGTCGAAGAAGCTGAGCCCCATGGGGTGATCGGGGTGCGACCAATCGGGATCCGAAAAAACCAGGATGTCGCCTTCGGGATAGGGCTTGGATTCGGCGTACCGCGCGGCATAGACATCGTTGATCCACTGAAAATTGAGCATCCAGCTATAGAGGATGTTGGCGTGCTCCTCGGGGATCACGAGGCGGGCCTTCACCATGAAATCCTCGTCCAGGCCCACCACGGTCTGGGCCGTGACCATGCGGCGCTTGCGGCACTGATAGATGGCCTCCACCACCTTGTTGTAGAGGTCGCCCTGGTTCACGCCGGGCCATCCAAGGATCTGGCGTGCGGCGGCGGCACGGCCGGAAACGGCACCGTCATTCATCAGGAGGGCCTTGGCATCCTCGGGAAGACCCAGCACCTCGGGTTTGAAGACTGGCATGCCATCCAGGACGACCGTGCCTGGCGCCTTCTCTGCCAACCGATAGGCCTCGGCCACGGTGGAAATGGGATGAACGTTGTTGCCGTAGAAGGCCGTCTCCACTGTGGTGCGGATCTGCGAGGCGATCTGCTTGAATCCGTCCTTGCCGGGATAGGCGCCAATGGTTGCCACGAATGACTCCTTTGCTTGGTCTGAGGGCCCCGAGCGTATGCCTCTGTGGGGAAAAAGGCCAGGTTATCGAAAGTGCAAAGGGCCATCATAGTCGGTCATGATCGCCATTGCCGCCTTCCGTTTCCTTCGTCCCTTGACTGAATCCCACTGGATCCCCTCAAGCGTCAAGCTCCCCATCCTGGGACCTTGCGTGTCTCTGCAGGTGCCTTTTGGCAACCTCCAGGAATCGGGCTCGGGCACCACCGTGATCCACGAGGGGGCTGGGGTAGGTTAAATTCCTCCGAACCCCCTCGGGAGCATCCCATGGATGGTGGATCCATTTCACAGGAACGTCTTCCAATTCTGGAATCCAGCGTTTCACGTACGCGCCCTCGGGATCGAAACGCTCGCCCTGGGCGGTGGGATTGAAGATCCGGAACCATGGTTGGGCATCCACGCCACAGCCCGCACTCCACTGCCAGCCCAGGTTGTTGTTGGCCCAGTCCCCATCCACCAACCATTGCAGGTAGTGCGCCTCTCCCCAGCGATAGTTCAGGAGGAGGTGCTTGGTCAGGAAACTGGCCGCCACCATGCGGGCCCGATTGTGAACGTAGCCCTCAGACAGCAACTGTCGCGCTGCGGCGTCCACCACGGGAAAACCCGTCAGGCCCTGCTTCCAGGCCTCCCAGGCCCCCTCGTCCTCTCGCCAAGGGAAATCCTCGAACCCGGATCGGAAAGGTCGGCTCAGCAGCCTGGGCTCCTCCGCCAGCAGGTGATGGGCGAATTCCCGCCAAAGGAGCTCATTGAGGAAGCAGGCCTTATTCTCTTTTGAGCCCTCGTGACTATTGGAGATCCTGTGCCAGATCGTGCGGACGGATAGCGTTCCGAAGTGGAGATCACTGGAGAGCCGAGAGGTTCCGGACTCGGCCATACGATCCCGGGCCGTCCGATAGCCCAGCAAACCCTGCTGTTGGAAGTTGGAGAGGCGCTCGAGGCCTTCGATTTCGCCCCCCTTGGGCAGGTGTGGATTCCGGCGAATTCCGAGGCTTTCCAGGCTCGGTATCTCTGCCGATTCCCCGTCGAGTCGAGACAGCGGCGGCAGGGATTCAGGCACAGGCAGGGGTTTTCCTGGCCATCCCTGACGCCCAAAGGCTCGAGCGAAGGGCGTAAAAACATGGAACATGGAACCGTTTCCCGTGAGCACAGAACCCGGCGGTGCCAGGGTTTCGCCTTCGTGGAGGAGAAACCGTATGCCTGCTTTCTGCAGGGCGGTGCGGATGCGGTCATCTCGCTGAATACCGAAGGGTTCACTCCAACGATGCGCCAACACTTGATCGACCTTCCACCGCACGGCGAGTTCGGGGAGCAGGTCCGTACTCCGCCCTGCAACCATCACCAGCCGCGAACCCAGTTCGGCGATTCGACGTTCCAGAGCCTCGAGGGATTCCAGGAGGAACTGCATCCGGTGAGCCATGCCAGTGGCTCGTTCTGGTGCAAAGAAATACGGGTCCAACACGAAGAGCGGGATCACCTCGCCACCAGACAGTGCCTGACACAGGGGGCCGTGATCCTCCACCCTGAGATCTTTGCCTCGAAACCAGACGATGCTGCGCATACAGCAGCCTAACCCGCCGTCACAAACGTGGCGGTAGGAAATTGGCGAGGCCCGTGGCAGAATCAGGACCGCCCGAAGGGCGAGGGGAGTGGCTTTGGCAACGTCAGATCCATGCGCGATCTTCACCACCTGTGGCAGCGAGGAGACGGCTCTCACCATCGCGGCGGCTCTCGTGGATCAGGGCTTTGCTGCCT
>JAYREN010000046.1:0-18680 GCA_041908845.1 Holophaga sp.
AGCCTATCTCTGTCGCTCTAGGTCCTGCCTCGCGCCGATCACCGATCCGCAGGTTCTCGGCGCGCGTCTTTCCGAAATCCGCTGAGGCAGATTTGTCCTCTTGCCCAGCCGTATCCAGAGCGTAGCTTTGCGAGTGGGTAAGCAATCTCGCCCTCTTCACCAAAAAGGGGCCATAAACCTACGAGCCCCATCCGCAGTGGGAGCGTTCCGGACCCCCCACTGGCGCGACAAAAACTGGGCACCCAATCGGGTGCCCTTTTTTGATTCTTCTGGAAAATCGATCAGAAGTTGAAGCGAGCTGCGACCGCCAGGATATCGATGCTGTTCTTGAAAGTGCCGCTCAGGTTGCCCCGGAAGAAATCGGGATTTCCGGGAGCACCGGCCCGCAGGACCAGGGGGCCCTCCTTGACGGTGATGTGGGTGTACGCGAAGTCCACTGCAATCGACTTGGAGAAGGCATAGCTCAGGCCGCCCGAAAACCAGGTGCGGTTACCGTCGGGAATGCGGGGCGTGCGGTAGGCATCCTCCACGGCGCCCTGGTCCGTGGCGAGACCAGCCCGCAGGGTGAGGGCCTCGGTGGCCTTCCAGGTGCCGCCCAGGGCGTAGTACATCGTGTTGCGCCAGTTCTCGTGGGTGACCGAGTCCGCCTGACCAGACCCGAACTTTACGCGGAGCTCCTTGAACTTGCTCCAGCCGGTGCGAGCGGCTTCGAAGGCCACGTTCACGTCAGGAGTTACATCCCAGGAGAGGCCCAGAGAGGTGGTGTCTGGGAGCTCCACTTCGGCAGTGGCCTTGCCGTTGACCAGGTTCAGCAGGGGATTGGCCATGGCGGCCGCAA
The DNA here is from genome assembly GCA_041908845.1 of Holophaga sp. Taxonomy (GTDB): domain Bacteria; phylum Acidobacteriota; class Holophagae; order Holophagales; family Holophagaceae; genus JAYREN01. The sequence goes on from JAYREN010000046.1 coordinate 839, forward strand.
CCGTGGGATTGGGGTAGTCGTAGTGAGCGGTGCCCTCCACTTTGGGCTTCGTGGCGCCTTGGTAGGCGAGCCCGAGGGTGAGGGTGGAGGTGGGCTGAAGAGTCAGGCCTGCCTTGAAGCCCATCACGGATGTGTCCCCCTCGATGGTGGCCTTGCCATCGGCGGATCCGGGCACAACCGGCTGGCCGACTGCGGCCAGGATGCCTCCGAAGTCCACGGCATTGGAGAGTTCGGCATCCACCTTGCGGTAGACCACGCTGGCGCCAACGGAAACCATGGGGTGAAGGCGGTAGGCGGCGTTCAAGGCCACATCCACCGTCTTCAGATCGGACTTCAGGGCGTGATAGCGGCCGATGAAGTTGGCGTCATATTCCGTCACCAGGCCAAAGGGGGCGTTCACCGAGAGACCCAGCTTGAAGTCCTTAGTCACGGACCACATGGCGTAGAGGTTGGGCAATACGGCGTTGTTCGCAGCGTCAGGGTGGGTTGGCGCGCCCGTGATGACGCTCGCGCCCAGGGCCGTCGCCCGGGTGGACGTGGCACTGCCCAGCTCGGCCTTGGGGGCCACGTAGCTCAGGCCCGCCACGACCTGGAATCCTTCGAAGGCGGTCATGGTCGCCGGGTTGAAGAACATGCTGCTGATATCCGAACCCTTGGCGGTGATGCCCGCGAAGGCATTGCCCTGAGCACTGGGGCTCTGTTCCCGGAGCTGGAAGCCCGAGGCCTGGGCCTGAGGTGCGGCGAGACCCGCGAGAATGAGCGCGAGGGTCGTGGTGAGGGCGTGCTTGGTGCGAAGGGTCATGTTGGACTCACTCCTGTCCCGGGCCCGGCTGAAAGCAGCCAGGGGATGGTTTGGATTTGTTAACAATAACAAACAATGCTCGCGGGGTAACCGCGAGCACTAGGATGCAAGGGGATGACGCTTTGTTGAGAAAAAAAACGAAGCCCTGGGGTGTGGGTCAATCCTTGCCCAGCAGTTCCTTGAGGCGGGCATAGCCGTTCTTGCTTACGGGCAGGCGGGTGCCGTCGGCCAGTACGGCCACCCAGCTATCGGTTTCGCTCTGTTCCAGGCGGGCGAGCCGATCCATCTGGATGATGAAACTGCGGTGGATGCGCAGAAAACGTTTGGGGTCCAGCCGGGATTCGAGGCTCGAAAGGGTCTGCTGCTTGAGGTGCCCCTTCTCGGGCGTCTTTAGCAGCACGTAGTCGTCCTGGGCCTGGATGTAGTCGAGCTTGGCCAAGGGAATGAGGGTCACCTTGGTGCCATCCCGCACCACGATGCGATCCAGGGGCCAATCGCTCTTGGCGGTGCCGGAGAGATCGGTGGCCTGGACGCGGGCGGGGGCGCCGGTGCCCAGGCGCACCTTGGCCCGCTGGAGAGCCTCCTCGAAGCGCTCCAGGCCGAAGGGTTTGAGGAGGTAATCCACGGCGTGGACCTCGAAGGCCTTGAGAGCATGCTGGTCGTAGGCCGTCACGAAGATGACCGTGGGCTGAGGCTCAAGCAGTTCCAGTACCTCGAAGCCATCGAGCTTGGGCATCTGGATATCGAGAAACAGCAGATCCGGTTTCAGTTCGTTGGCCACCTTGACGGCGTCGAAGCCGTTGCTGCACTCCGCTACGATCTGGATTTCCGGATGGGCCAGGAGGTGTTCGCGGACTACGGCCCGGGCCAGGTCCTCGTCGTCCACGATCAGGGCCGTATAGGTTCGTTCACTCATGCTTCCACCTCGTCAGGGTGCTTGGGAAAGGTAAGCACGACTTCATGTCGTCCTTCCTTGATCTTGGCCTCGAAGAAGGTCCGGCTGCCGTACCGGCCCTGGAGTCGTTGTTTCACCTGGCGCAGGCCGAGGCCCAGTCCCTGGGGCTTCTCGGCATCGGGATCGATGGGATTCTCCACATGGATTTCGGCGAAGGTGCCGGGAGCCGAGGCCAGGATGCGGAGGACTCCGCCCTCGGGAATCTGCGCGATGCCGTGCTTGATAGCGTTTTCCACCAGGGGCTGCAGCAGCAGGGTGGGGATCTCGATGTCCGCTACGGAGGCATCCACCTCCCACTCGATCTTCAGGCGGTCGCCGAAGCGGATCTGTTCGATGGCGAGGTAGTTCTTGGCCAGGTCCAGTTCTTCCGACAGCTTGACCGTGGTGCGCTCGCCGAGCCTGAGGCTCTTGCGCAGGAAATCCGAGAGCAGCACGCACATCTCCCGGGCCCGCTTGGGATCCAGGGTGGTGAGGGCGCTGATGGAGTTCAGGCTGTTGAAGAGGAAGTGCGGATTGAGCTGGGCCCGCAGGGCCTTCAGTTCGGCCTCCCGGGCGAGGAGGCGCAACTCCTGCTCGAGGCGCTCGGATTCCTGCCGCTGCTCCAACGTCATCAGCAGGTAGTGCAGAGCTACCGTAAGAATGTAGAGGATGCAGCCCGAGGTGCCCGCCACCAGGAGGTTCAGCAGGCTCATTTCGCCATAGGGCTCCAACTCCGTGTACCAGCGCCCCAATTGCCGCAGGAGGCTGAGCATCATCACGGTCCACAGGGTGCCCATCACGAAGGAGGAGGCCACCCAGGTGGTGATCAGCGTGCTAGTGCGTGAAGTCGCGAGGGGCAGGACCCGGCACAGGAAGAAGGACGATAGAAAGAGAACGGCGGCCGTGTAGGCGCCCACCAGTCCCACGATGCCCGCAGCCAGCAGTGGAGCCTCTTTGACTGCCGCCTGGGCCGCAAAAAGCGCCGCAACGGGGGCCCACCCCAACAGGTAGGCCCCCAGGCGCGCGCGACTTCTCAGGATGGGGTGCATGCTAGGCCCTAGTGCCGGATCTCGATGCCTCCGAAGAGCACCAGCCCCGTGATGACCAGTCTGGGGCGAGCCTCACCGCCGGTGGGCATGGGGGCCGTCTTGTCGTTCACACCCCCGAAAATTGCCGTGGCCTGCACCAGCACTTCCCAGCCCTCGGGCACTCGGATATCGCCACCGCCGAACATGATGAAGGTGTCGAGGCGGGCGGAGGGGCCTTCGATCATGGCCTGGCGCAGGTCCACCTCGAAGCCGCCGAACATGGAGGTGAGCTCGCCGCCCCGGAAGGTCTGGGACTGGTGACGGTGCTTGAAGGCGCTAAGGATGGCGTTGCCCCGCAGAAAGCCTTCGCTCTGCTGAAGCTCGGGAGGCACGCGGCGATGCTGCTTGAGGGCCTGGAGCACGATGAAGATGCCGACACCGGTGAGGATCAGAGGGCCGATCAGTTCGTCCACACCATGACCACCGATGGATTTCAGGAGGAGGATTAGACCGGCCCCGGTGAGCAGGTAGCCGCTCACGCAGGTGCCCTGGCAGGCCCGGAGCTTGAGGAGGCCGAGCACCACGAGGATGACGGGCCAGAAGCGCAGAACCATGTGGGAGTATTCGAAGCCCAGATTGTCCAGGGTGAGGACCGCTCCGAAGATGACGATGCCGATGCCGACGACCAGGGCGGGGGTGACCAGACGGCTGGTGCGAGGTGCGTTCTCGGGGTTCATGGCTGCCTCTCGTTGAGATCCTGACTGGAAGAGTCCTGGGGCTTGGTGGGTTCGGGGCTGAGTTGGGGCAGGAGGGCCCGGAGGGTGAGGATGAGGCCCAGCCAGACAATGCCCAGGGGCCACCATTTCACCCACAAGTATGCCTTTTCAAAGGCGTCCATCTGGAGGGCGATGCCCAGCAACACCAGGACATGACCACCGGCAGCCTGGAGAAAGCCGCGACTGATGATCCGTTCGAGGCCGAGGATCACCAGGGCCATGGGCCAGAAGCGAAGGCTCTGGTGGGCATCCACTATGTTCAGGTTGTGGAGCAGGAACGCCCCGCCCAGGGCCATGCAGAGAATGCCGATCACCAGTTTTCGGGCGAATCGTGGGTCATGGGTTCGTTGTTCCGGCACTGACCACCTCCTGTTGATCAAGCTACGGGGCAGACTCCAGGGCGGCTATCGCCATTCGGCGAATGGCGGAGGGAAATCGGCGAACGCGGGGAAAGGCGACGCTTTCACTCCCAGGCCACGCTTCCGCCCCGGCTGCGCTCCCGCCAGGCCGCTTCTAGCGCACTTGCGCGTTCCGGCGGCAGGCGAAAATGGAGCGTGGCGGAGTTGCCGTCAAAGTCCTGGCCCAGGATCTCGGCCTCGGGGAAGGCTCCCAGCACGGCAAAGGGCTGGTGCGCCTGCTCCGCGGCGATGCGGATGCTGCCCTCGCGAAGAATGCGGATCTCTTCCAGGAGCCCCTGGGTCTGAGCCTCGGCGAGGGCCCCTTGGATTCCCTCGGTGTAGGCGCGCACCAGGCCACCGGTACCCAGCTTGGTGCCTCCGTACCAGCGAATACAGACCGCAAGGAGATCGGTGAGATCGGCACCCTCCATCACCTTGAGCATGGGCGCCCCGGCGGTGCCAGAGGGCTCGCCGTCATCGTCCGAGCCCTGGGCAGAAATTGGAGTGCCCTGGCGCCAAGCCGAACAGTGATGGGTCGCGTCGAAGTCCCGCTTGCGGAGCCGGGTCAGGATGGCGCTCCGAGTCTCGGCATTGTCGGCAGGGTGGAGCTCCGTCAGGAAGACCGAGGCCTTTTCCCGAAACTTGAAGCTGCAGGGCTTGGTCAGGCGACGCATTCCATCAGCCTGCCATACAATGGCCTCTAGGCGACTCTGCACATGGAACCCAGCAGCTCCTCATTCGGCCCCTACCGGCTCCTTCAGCTCATCGGCGAAGGTGGCATGGGTCGCGTGTGGAAGGCCATGGATGTGCGGCTCGAGCGCGTGGTCGCACTGAAGATCCTCAAGGGTGAGGACGAGGAGCGGCGGCGGGCCCTGATCGCAGAAGCGAAGACGGCCTGCCAGCTTCAGCACCCCAATATCGCTGTGATCTACGACGCGGGCGAGGTGGACGGTACACCCTTCATCGCCATGGAGTATGTGGAAGGCCAGAATCTCTCCAGTGAGCTCGGTAAGCGGATGGAGTCCCAGGAGCTTCTCAACCTGGCGATCCAGGCCTGCAAGGCCCTCTACCAGGCCCACCAGAAAGGGGTCGTCCACCGGGATATCAAGCCTGACAATCTGGTGGTGGCGCCGGACGGCACTCTCAAGGTGCTGGATTTCGGGGTCGCGAAGCGCAATCCGTTGCCGAATTCCTCGGCCGGGGCTACCGCCCAGGCCTTCACGCTTACGCGCGAAACCGAGGCGGGCATCTCCGTGGGCACGCCCTCGTACATGAGCCCCGAGCAGGTCTTCGGCGTGGCCCAGGGCCCCGTGGCCGATCAATTCAGCCTCGGCACGGTATTGTTCGAGCTGGCGGCCGCCAAGCATCCCTTCCGCAAGGCCTCCCTGGTAGAGACCCTGCATGCGATCGGCAAGGAACCCCATCCGAGCCTCGCCAAGCTGAGGCCCGATCTGCCCAAGCCGATGGTGAAAATCATCGAACGGATGCTCGAGAAGGAGGTCGGCAAGCGATTCGGATCGCTCCTGGAAACTCAGATGGCGCTGGAGGCCTTGACCCTTGATCTGGCGACGGGGCGGATGTCCGCGACCTCTCGATTTGCCTCGGGGCCATCCCGAAAATCCCTGGCCTGGGGGCTCGGCATCGCGGTGGTGCTGGCGGCGGTGGGGTTCATCGCGTTCCGCGCCAGGGGGCAGGCTCCCGAACTTAAGGCCGAAGGCTCGAACCTGGGCAAGGGGCGCAAGGTGGTGGCGGTGCTGCCGGTGGAACTGGATGGTCTGCCCGCGGAGATCGCCTGGGCGGGGAGCAGTTTCCAGGACGCCATGGCCATGGGTCTGGTCCGTCGGGGTGATCTGCTGGTGCTGGATCGCCTGCGGGTGAGCGAAGCCCTCGGCCAGGGGCGTCAGATGAATTTCGAGCGGCTCTGGAAAGAACTCGGCGCCGACTATCTGGTCATGGCCAGCCTCAGGGCCGGTGAATCCCGCCTGCGCCTTTCTGTGCGGGTGGTGCGCGGGGCCGGTGGGGAACTGCTGGGCCAGTTCCAGGTTCAGGGGGAATCCAAAGGGATCCTGGATATGGAGGACGAACTGACCCAGCGGCTGCCCGAATTCCTCGGGGGCCATCCCGGGGCCCGGGTCCAGGTCATGTCCCGGGCCAAGTTCCCCCGCACCCGCGAACTCTACACTAAGGGCCTGGTGCTCATGGACCAGGGCAACGACGAGGCCTTCGGCATGGCTCGAAAGCTCTTCGAGGAGGCCCTGGAGGCCGAGTCGGACTACGCCCCCGCCCGCGTGGGGCTGGCCGCCGCCAAGCTGGCTCAAGGCGCGGCCCGGGTGCATCTGGGCCGCACCGAATCCCTGCCCCTGATCGCCGAGGCCGTCCAGGAGGCCCGCAAGGCCCTGAGTCTGGACGAAGGGCTGGCCTCGGGTCACCGGGTTCTGGCGGAAGCCATGCTGCGCCAGGGGGACCTGGCCGGTGCCCGGGTGGCGGGAGACCGCGCGGTGGAGCTCGACCCGGCGGATTTCAGGGCCGTGGCCATCCTGGGCGATTCCTACGCCTACGATCTGAGCGCCGAAGCCCTGGCAAAGGCTGAAACTTGCTACCGACGGGCCCTGGAACTGAAGCCCACGGACTGGTTCGCCCATCATCGTCTGGCGGTGTCGCTGCAGAACCGGGGGGATCTAGAGGAGGCGCTGAGCCACAACGAAGAGGCTCGCAGGCTGCAACCCAAGGCGGAATATCCCTATCTCACGTCGGGCCTCTGCATGGCCTGGCTGGGGCAGGACCAGAATGCCCGGCAGTGCCTGGAGGCTGGACTGCACCACAACCCCGGCTCCAATCTCATTCGGGCGAGCCTCGCCGTGTTGGCCCACCGTCGCGGGGACCGGGCGGAATTCATGAGGTTGGATCAGGAACTCCGCAGCGCATGGCCTGCGGGCCACTCCATGGCGGCGCTCCTGTCGGGGCTGCAAGAGGATTTCCTTCGAGGTTCGGACGGGATGCAGTCAATTTTCCAGGGTTTTCTCAAAACGAGTCTGGCCCAGGATTGGGGGCGAAGGAACCTGGCCGAGCGCCGCACGACGGCGGTCAACCTCTACCACATGGCCCAGGCCTCGGCCCTCCGGGGCCAGAAGGAATCCGCTTCAAAGTTGCTGATGGAAGCCGAACGCCTGCACCCCGGGAAGCGCCAGGCCGCCCGCAAGGATCCTCTGTTGAAGGCCCTCTGATCGGGTGAACGCTACCCGCGATTGCCCTTGGGGTGCCCCGCTCTGGCTCTCCGGCTCGTCGGGCCGAAGATTTGTTCGTACTGGCGGATGGCCACGGGATCGCCCTCCCGCTGGATGGGGCCTCGGAACTCCGAGGGGTCGAGCTCGGCGAACTCGCCACCCTTGGCGATGTTGCCGTTGATGTAGGCGATGAACTCCTGCTGTCGGCGGCGGATGTAGCCCCGGAAGGGGCGGGAAACCACGCTCAGCAGGGCGGAATCCAAGGCGGTCCAGGTCTGGAGGCGACTCTCGAAGCCCTGGGGCCCTTCCCAGTAGTGATAGACCACCACCATCTTGGCGCCAACGGCGAAGGGGTTGTTCATTCGCCCCTTCTCCACCCGACCATCCACCAGATAGACCCGCATTCCCGGTCGCCGATGGGCCAGGGTCAGGGTGCCCCGCAGACCCCGGCCATCATCGATGGTTAGCTGATCCCCAGGCAGCTCGAAGGCGAAGAGCGCGGGCACGAACTGGCAGTGGCGCCACATGGCCGCCGCCAGGCGGGGATGGTCGAAGAGCTGTTCCATGGTCGCGAGGCGGACCTTCACGGGTTCGGTGCGGGTCTCGAAGGCGAAATCCGGGCTGCGCAGGATGGTTTGGGCCCAGGCGCGGTGAGGCGAGCTCAGCACCTCCAGGGGCACCTGTCCCCACAGGCGGCTCGAGAGGAGCACGAGTCCGAGCAACCAGAGCGTGCGGTGCAATCTCATGGTTCGAGCCTAGCATGTCCAGGCTAGTGGGGCAGGTGCCGGGGCGCCATTCCCACCCGCTCGGAGAGGGCCGCCTTGCGGTCGGCGATGATATCGGCGGCGATGCGGCGCACCTGCATGGTGAGCCACTGGCTGGTGGGGCTGCCGGGGCGGAAATCCGTGGGGCCGTAGTGATCGATGCGACCATCCCGCCGCAGGCGATCCACCTGCTCCAGGCTGAGGGGATTTTCGGGATCGTAGACCGCGTACGCCGTGCCCCGGTTCTGCCGCATCACCGAAAACGCGGGCACATCACTGGGGCCGTCGGCGATGTAGATCATGTGGTGGAAGGGCACCCGCCGGTCCTCGTCGCGCATCTTGGCGTTCACATCGATGCCCGGCGTCTTGTTGGCGCCCTTGTTAATCTCGAAGAGTGCTCGGGTCTTGCTGGTGTTGTCGTAGGCCACGGCGATCTGGGTGATGCCGTGCACCGGCAGCAACTGGTGGCCGCGCTCCAGCTCATCAAGGTTAAGGGTGGCTTCGGGGTCGAAGCCCGGGGGCGGAGGTGCCTCCAGGAATTCCGAGGCCCAGATGCCATCCACGAAGGGACGAATGGCCGAGCCTTCCACCATGGCCCGGAGTCCCGTGGAAACGATGTAGTGCTCCAGCTTCAGTTCGAAACGCTCTGCGTCCGGGGTGGCGGCCAGTTCGTTCTTGAGCCCCTGGAAGAAATCCGGCAGGCCAGGATGGAACCGGATCCGGGCACCCAACTCCCGCAGCTTGGCATTGGTGAGATCCGGCATGCGGCCGTGCAGCACGTAGGTCAGCAGATGATTGAGGTAGGACGTATCGGGATGGACGTGGACGCCCACCCGCTCGAGGTACTGGGGCAGGGCGTTGGTCTCCCGCCAGAAGGTGGAGCCATCGATGTGGTATTCCTCGAAGATCGGATCCTGCATGTAGCCGGGGATCAGGGTCTTGTCGAAATCCCACACCAGGGCGATGACGTTTTGGGGATGCAGGGCGCTGGACATGGCCTCAGCTTTTCAAACTTGGGCCCGGGAATCCAGCCTTTCCCGTCTCTGGGCATGGATCACGATTCTCCCGCGCCGCCCTCGGGGCCCCGGGGGGATTGCTATACTGGCCCACAGGCAAGGCCTGAGCCCTGAATCCAGCGAGATGGAAAGCCTTGCGCCCAATGGATGACCCCGCCTCGGGGGGTCATCGCCCATGGCTCTGCCCCGACTCGCTCCCGGAGGGAACATGCTCCACAGCGTCACCCAGTTCTTTGCGCACAATCCCCTGCTGCTGCTCTTCGCCGTTGTGGCCCTGGGCTATCCCATCAGCAAGATCCGCATCGCCGGGGCCTCGCTGGGCATCGCCTCGATCCTCTTCGCGGGCATCGCCCTGGGGGCGGTGGTGGTGGCGCCGGATCTGGACCCGGCCCTGAAGAAGGACATCTCCAAGGAGATGAAACTCGTCTACGAGCTGGGCCTGGCGATCTTCGTGTACGCCATGGGCCTGGCCATCGCCCACAGCTTCTGGGCCGCCTTCAGCAAAGAGGGGCTGAAGAAGAACGCCACCGTGGCCATCGTCATGGTGACCAGCACTCTGGTCATCATCGGGGTCGCCAAGGTCTTCAAGTTCGATAGCAAGTACGCGGCGGGACTCCTCACGGGCTCCTTCACCAACATGCCGGCCCTGGCGGGCGTCATCGAGGCGGTGAAGCGCACCACCTCGGATGCCATGGTGATCGCCCAGCCCACGGTGGCCAGCGCCATCGCCTACCCCGTGGGCGTACTGGTGCCCATGCTCGCCATCCTGCTGAGTCGCCGCGTCTTCAAGGTGGATCTCAAGAAGGAAGCCGATGGACTCCATGGCTACAGTGCGGGGTCCAGCCTCCTCGAGGCCACCACCATCGAGGTGACGGAGCTGGGCGCGGGCAAGACCCACGTGGATCTGCGGGAGCAGGCCAACTGCAAGGTGGTCTTCAGCCGCCTCCGCCGTGATGGGGAATTCACCATGGCGCCCCTGGACCTCCACCTCGCCGTGGGGGACCTGCTGATGGTCATTGGCACGCCCGAAGATACGGCCCGGGCCACGGCCTTCCTGGGGCGCACCTCGGAGATCGCCCTCCAGCACGACATCAGCGAGTACGATTCCACCCGGGTGTTCGTGAGCAACCACGATGTCATCGGGAAGCCCCTGCGGGCGCTCCAGCTCCCGGAAAAGCACAACTGCATCATCACGCGCCTGCGGCGAGGCGACGTGTGGTTCGTACCCGAGGCGGACACAGTGCTGGAACTGGGGGATCGCATCCGGGTGGCCACCGCCAAGGAGAACATCCCCGAGATCGAGGAATACTTCGGCGACAGTTATCGCGAACTCTCCGAGGCCAGCTTCCTCACCTTCGCCATGGGGTTGGCGGCGGGATTGGCCCTGGGCCAGATCCCCATTCCCCTGGGCCACGGCATCATCTTCAAGCTAGGGTTCGCCGGTGGCCCGCTGGTGGTGGGCCTGATCCTGGGGCGGTACCACAAGATCGGCCCCTTCGTTTGGAACATCCCCTACAGCGCCAACCACACGGTGCGGCAGCTGGGGCTCGTGCTGTTCGCGGCGGGGATCGGCATCATTTCCGGCGAGGGCTTTCGGCGCATCCTGGCGGACAACATCGTCTGGCTGCCCATCTTCCTGGCCTCGGCCCTCATCGTTTCTTTGGTGGCGGATCTCCTGGCGGTCTTCCTGGGCTACAAGGTGTTCCGAATTCCGCTCAACGTGTTGTTCGGGATCGTGGCGGGCATGCATACCCAGCCCGTGGTGCTGGGCTTCGCCAATCAGCAGACCAAGAACGAGTTGCCCAATGTGGGCTTCGCCACGGTGTATCCCCTGGCCACCATCCTGAAGATCGTGCTGGCCCAGGCGCTCCTAGTGCTGGCGGCGTAATCTGAAAGTCATGGACACTCCCCACTGGCCCTACCCCATCCTGCGACTCAAGCCCGGCAAGGAGGCGCTGCTCTCCAAGCGCCATCCATGGGTCTATTCCGGCGCCCTGGGCGAGGCCGTGCCCGGTCCGCTGGTGCGCCTGGCGGATGCCACCGGGAATGTGCTGGGGGTGGGGACGGCCTCGCCCACCAATCCCCTGGCGGTGCGAATTTTCCGTTTCGAGGATCGCCCCCTGGACTCGGCCTTCTTTCAGGAGCGCATCCTGGGCGCCCTGGCGCTGCGGAAATGTCTGGGACAGGACGGGCCGGATGGCGGTTGTCGCTGGATCTTCGGCGAGGGCGATTTCCTGCCGGGGCTAGTAGTGGATCGCTACGGTGAAGCCCTGGTGCTGCAGGTGGGCACCGCGGGCCTGGAGGCGCTGCGGGAGATCTGGTGGCCCGTGCTGTTCGAGACGGCCAAGGCCGAAGGCTGCCGGGTGTTCGTGGAGCGCAGCCAGTCCGGGCGCAAGGACGAGGGCCTCGACCCCGTGAATCGCCTGTTGAAGGGCAGCCTCGGCGGGCCCCTGGTCATCCGCGAGGGCGCGGCGCGTCTCTCGGTGGATCTCCTCAAGGGCCAGAAGACGGGCTTCTTCCTGGATCAGCGGGAGCACCGCCTGACCCTTGGTCGGTTCTCCAAGGACTGCCGGGTGCTGAACGCCTTCGGCTACACCGGTGGATTCTCCATCCACGCGGGCCTGGGCGGCGCGCGGGAAGTGGCCACCCTGGACATCTCCGGCCCCGCCCTGGATCAGGCCGATCGCGACTGGGCCCTGAACGGCCTGGATCCCGCCCAACACACGCGGCTTCAGGGCGATGCCTTCGAGTTGATGCGAGGCCTGGAGCCCCAGGCCTGGGACCGGGTGATCGTGGATCCGCCCGCCTTCGCCAAGCAGCGCAAGGATGTGGATGCGGCCTTCAAGGCCTACAAGGATGTCTTCCGCCTAGGGGCCCTGGCCACGGCGCCCGGCGGCATGCTCTGGTGCTTTTCCTGCAGCCAGCACCTGGAACGGCCCCGCTTCCAGGAAGCCGTGTGGACGGCTTTGCTGGAAGCCCAGCGGGAGGCCCAAGTCCTCGCCCACCTGGGCCAGCCCGCGGATCATCCCTACGGCCTGAATCACCCGGAAGGGTTCTACCTCAAGGGGCTTTGGCTGAGGCTGCGGAAGGGAATCTGATCCGGAAGCCTGAAGGATGGTTGGCAGGCATCGCAGATCGCAGCGGCGAGGCTCGAAGGGTTTTCTCAGGCGAACCTCGCCGCTGGATTTGCGTTCGGCCTAATGCGCATTCCCGCAAGGCTTCTGCGGCAAGGAAACGAGGCGTCTGACCCACGAGAAAACCCGGGGGATGATCACGAACCACTGAAAGTAGCCGACCACTGCCAACCAGGCCCAAGTGAGTGCCAGACAGATGTAATCGTGATGGGCGAGCCAATCTCCGAGCCATTTAGGCTCGAGGCGCAGGGCGACCCCCAACGAGAGGGAGGAAGGGAGCGTGGGAAGGATCATCGAAGGCGCGAAGTGGCTCCACCACCCCAACCAGCGGAGCATGCCATCATTAGGATTCCAAGCCCAAAGCCACCAGACGAGAATGCCGAGGCAGTAAGCCGAGTAGAGGCCGATGAACACCCATCGCCACCTGAAGTGCAAACGAAAGGCCTGGGACATAGGGTGCCTTGCGTTCTGTGTCAGCCGACGGTTTCCTCTTCCAGCCCCAGGGCCCTGCGGGCGTCGTCCCGGAAACTGCGGGCCAGGCTGTAGGCCTCGGCGGCCATGGGACCATCGGGCTGACACTCGGGGTCTTCGATCTGGGCGGCCACATGGTTCAAGGAGCGCAGGTGGGGGCGGAATGTCTCCAGCTCGGGCTCTTCGTTCATGCACAACTCGAGCAGGACGACGAGATGCGACGTGGAGGGGAAGGGGATGTCGGCCTTGAGCAGGCGGGCCTTCAGATACTTCAGGGCGCTTTGCTGGGCGTGAAAGCAAACGGCGTCGTAGTTGGGGTGGTTCTCGACGTGCAACTCCCGGCGGGCCGTTTCCAGGTCGGCCTCTGCCTTTTGAGCCCACGCTTCGGTAAGGATCTGCATGGATGACTCCACTCGGAAAGACCCTGTACCTTATCAGGCGAGGGTGAGCGGGGCATCGACTTTACTTGGCAAAATCCTTCGGGAGCGCCAAGAGATCCTTGTCGAGCAGGTGGGATGTCTTCACATTTTTCATAGCCCGCAACATGCAGTACTTGATATCCGGGATGCTCTCGCGAAGATTGGCCACCAGGGCCTTGACCTGGGCCCGGCTGGATTCAAGTACCGAGGCTCCGCAGAGGGGGCAGCCGCAGGGCACGATGGGGTATCCCTTGAGCCAGACGAAGCGCCGCAAGTCTTCCTCCTCGCAGGTGCCCAGGGGGCGGATCACCGTGTTGGCCCCATCATCGCTGTGAAGCTTGAGGGGCATGGTGGAGAGGCGCCCCTCGAAGAACTGGTTGATGAGCAGGGTCTCGATGAGATCGTCCAGGTGGTGGCCCAGGGCGATCTTGGTGTAGCCGTGGGTCTTGGCGTAGGTGTAAAGCACGCCCCGGCGCAGGCGCGAGCACATGGCGCAGGGGGTTATCTCGGGTTTCTTGCGCACCATCAGGTCGATGGGGGCGGGCAGGATCTCATGGGGAACGCCCAGGCGCTCGCACACTTCGGCGATGCGATCCGGGTTGTAGCCCGGGAAGCCGGGATCGATGGTCACGCCGTGGACCTCGAACTTGACGGGCGCGCGCTTCCGAAGGGAATCGAGGAGATCCAGGCAGGCCCAGGAGTCCTTGCCACCCGAGAGGCCCACCAGGATTCGGTCGCCGTGCTCGATCAGGCCGTATTCCGCGATGCACACGCCCATCTTGCGGCGGAGGCGCTCCTCCAGTTTGGGCAGGGTCTTCAGATCCTCCTCAGTGGGAGGCAGAGCCAGGCTGGGCAGGGCGCAGGGGTTGGACACAGGTGCCCTTAAAATTCGCAGGGCTTGCGGACGCCCCGCCGGATCTGGTCCACGACGCCCTGGGTATAGGCGGGGCAGGTGCATTCGGGGCAGGCGTTGCTTCCGCTCTCCACGCAAAGATCCGCCAGGGAGACCGTATCCATGAAATGCGTGACGTGATCCGAGAGCTGCTTCCAGAGCAGGCGATTCATCTTCTCGTCGGCCTGGAGGGCGGACTTGGCGCGCTTGGGATCCTCCTTGGCGGCGGCGTAGAAGCTGCTGTCCGTGAGGCGCAGCACGTCTCCCACGCTCACCTCGTTGCAGGGCCGCGTGATGATGTAGCCGCCCTTGGGCCCCCGCACGCTGGCCACGATGCCCGCCTTCTTGAGCTTGTTGAAGATCTGCTCGAGAAAAGGCAGGCTCAGATCCTGGCGCTGGGCGATGACATGCAGGGGCACCGGCTGCCCGTGGCTGTGGTGAGCCAGATCGAACAGGGCTTGCATCGAATAGCGTCCGCGGGCCGAGATCTTCAAGGGGGGCCTTCCGTCAACGAGGGAAGACCAGTCTAGGGTTCCTGATTGAACTGGTCAAGAATCGAAAAGGCGGCCATATTGGCCGCCTTTTTAGGTCGAAATACTGATTCGACCGCCTACTCGTCCTCGTCTTCCGGCCTCGCCTTGTCGTTGTGGGCCACTTCCTCGGGCGTATCCAGGGGGTGTTCCTCGTGGTAGTGGTCGCGGTTGACGCGGCCATCGAACCAGGCCCAGTTCAGGGGATAGATGTCGGGGTCGAAGATCACGAAGTAGAAGTGCCAGATGATGATGGCCAGGGTGGCCAGGATCGCCTCGAAGAGATGCACGGTGGTGGCCACGTCCACGATCCAGCGAGGCAGCCACTGGGTGACCCACATCTTGGCCCAGAGCATGATGCCGCTGACGGCCATGATGATGGTGCCCCACACCAGGGCCCAGTATTCCGCCTTCTCGGCGTAGCCGAACCGCTTGAGCTTGGGACGGGGCTTCTTGGCATCCAGGAAGTGCCGGATGTTCTCAAAGACATCGAAGAGATCCTTCTTCTCGGGCCACATGTCCTTCACGAACTTGCGTCCATCCTTGGTGAAAATGACGAAGAAGACATGGAAGACGGAGAGGGCGATCATCACCACGGCGGCGGCCCGGTGGCCGATGCGGCGGATGGGTTCACTGGCGCCGAACACGTAGCCCACCCAAGTGTCGGGGTACTTCAGGGCGAAACCGGTGAGCACCAGGTAGATGAAGCTGCTGGCGAGCAGGCCGTGCTGGATGCGGGCGAGCAGATTCATGCGCACCACGGTGCGATGGGGATCCCGGTAGGCGTAGCGGGCCTTCCGCCACAAGCCCAGGAGGTTGTGCACCGCCATGCCGCCCACCACGGCCAGGATCAGGCCGATGTAGCTGCGCTTCACCCAGGTGTTGACGCGGTCGCCCAGGGTGGCGGTTTCGTTGCCCTCCTGGTGGATGCGTCCCATGGAGAATTTCTCGTTGGCGCCTGGATGGCACTTCTGGCAGGTGTTTACCAGATTGTCGGGATGCACTGAAGACTTAGGATCGCTGGAGGGCAGGATCTTGTGGAAGCCGTGGCAGCTCGCGCAGTTCGCGGCCGTGGGCGATCCCAGCTTGGCCGAGAGACCGTGGTAGCTGTCGAAGAAAGTGGAGACGCGGTTCGCGGGCAGGTTGAGCTTCGAGTTCATGCGGGCGGAGGCATGGCAGCGGCTGCAGACTTCCTCGGTGATCTTGAGGGTGGCGGCGCCCTTCAGGGCCTCGAGCTTGTGATCGGAGTGGCAGTCGGTGCAGGTAGGAGCTTCCTTCACGCCCCGGGCCATGGCCTGGCCGTGGCTGCTCTCCATCACGTCCTTGACCACATCCTCGTGGCACTTGCCGCAGGTGGTTGGGAGGTTCTTGCGGGATACGGGTGAGCTGCTGTCGGAGGAGGAAACGATCTCATGGGTTCCGTGGCAGTCCGCGCAGTTGGCGGCAAAGCGGCCCGCTTTGAGGGCGGCGGCGTGGGCACTGCCATTGAAGGTCTTCACGGCCTCGGCGTGGCAGCCTTCGCAGGAGACGGGTTGGGGCTTCTCCTTGCCCGGATGCACGGCACCGGCCAGGTCGGCATGACAGCTGGTGCACCCCATGGGGGCATGGATCGACTTGCTATAGACCGTTTTGTCCACGTGGGCGGCCTTGGATTTCTGGCCGTGGCAAGCCAGACAGGCGCTGTCCTCCGGCGACAGTTCCTGTGCGGACAAGGACAGGGTGGCCAGGAGGGTGAAGATGGCGCTGCGAACTGAGAACTTGAGCATGGGAAAGCACTCCGTCCTAAAGAGGATACAGGCATCCAAAAAGAAAATGGCCTTACTGCGAAAGAATGGGGTTCAGGATGCCCTCATTCTAGGCGGATCGCGAGGGCGCGCTGCGGAAACCCTTCCGAACGATCTTCGCGGTTTCCACGGATGCCGTCAGGGCGCTCCATGAAAACCGCGAAAATGTCCGGCGTGAGGCGTTATTTTGCCGACTCAGAGTCTTTCGATACGGACTTCAATCCGAGCGGGACGCCCTTTGGGGGCTTCCTGCTCCCTGGACTCCCGTGTCTCACGAGGCTCCTTGCGGGGGCCCTCGTGTCGCCGCGGTTCAGGGCGGGACTCGGGTCGGGATTCAACGCGGGGCTCAGGCCTGGACTCGGAACGATGATCGGCCTTGGGCTGCGTTCTCTGGGGAGGCGGTGGTGGAGGGACTGCGGCCGCCTTGCCCGCCCAGGCGATGCCCACTTGTTTCATGCGATCCACGAGCCGCTGAGGTTCCTGGATCTGAATGCCTTCGCCGAACTGCATGCACCAGCGGGCGATGGCCCGCAGGTCGGTGCCGGTGAAGGTGATCTGGGCCTTGCCGTCCTCGATGTCCTGTAGCAGGAAGTCCGGGAAGGGCGCGGGGGCCTGCTTGACGGCAAAGATCCACTGCTTCTGGAGCACGGCCTTGACGGGAATGGCCTCGCCGCCGCGCCATCCGCCGATCTGATTGGCGGGGGTGCCCTCGGGGAAAGGTCCCTGGGCGGAGCGGCCGGGGCCTTCCACCGGATTGATCTCGGCCACTTGGTCCAGACGATGGTGGCGCTCGGCGTTGTACCGACGATCCCAGCCCCAGGCGAACCAGCTACCCGTGAAGATGTCGTAGATGAGCTGCCGAGCCTCGAAGGTGCGGGGCGGATTGGCGTCGCCATCCGTGAAGATGAGCTCGATGGCGCGACCTTCGGCGATGGCTTCCATCACCTTCTGGGCGTGAGGGGTGAAGCTAGGGGCCTGGCGTGGGGCCCCTGGATCCTTCACCAGAGCGATGGGTTTGAGTTCGGCCACAGCGGGGGTCGAGGCGCGAGATTTGGGACTGGCCTTGGGGGCCGGAGCCACCTCTGGCACAACCTCGAGCGCCGCCTCGGGAGCTGCGGCAATCTTGGCGGGACGGCCGGGTTTTCTGCGGGCAGGCTCGGCCTTTTCGAGGGGAGCCACAGGCGCCTTGGGTTCTGCCTTGGCGGCCTTTTTGGCGGTGGGTTTGGCGGCTTTCGGCTTCGCTTCCTTCGTGGGGGCGAGGTCCGCAGCGGCGTCTAGCGGCTCGGTCGTCGTTCGCTTGCGAGGGGCCATGCGTGGTTTCTCCAAGGCATCATCATCGCACGAAGCGAAAAAAGGTGGCGGAGACGCGCTCAGTTACTCCATCTGTGGCGTCGCTCCGATGTGTCCGGATTCGAACGCAGCCGACTTTGCCGTCTGTGCGATCCCGCTCGGCTGCTCCGTATTTGGCTCCGCTCCGGTGTGTCCGGATTCGAACGCAGTCGGCGTTGCCGTCTGCCGGTCTCGCTTCGGCGTGCCGTATGGCACGCCTCGGGCGATCCCACTCGGAGGTTCGAATCCTCACATTCAAAGACAAGAAAGGCACCCATGAAGGGTGCCTTTCTTGTCTTTGGTCGGGGCGAGAGGATTCGAACCTCCGACCTCTCGGTCCC
>JAYREN010000047.1:0-18131 GCA_041908845.1 Holophaga sp.
GGAAAGGCTCCCCCGCTCACTCGGCTCAAGGCCTGCCATGAACGAGGGGGACCGCCCGGTCGCTTCGCGCCCTCTGCGTCCCCCTCGTGCTCCCCATGTGGTGTCCGGGCCCAGCCCGGCAGGCGCTTGGCCAGCAGCTCCATTCCCGCGGGCGTGCCGGTGGTGACGTGCACCCGCAGCCCCTGGTCCCGCAGCCAGCCGATGATGCCATCCGCCAGGATCAACTCCCCCACGCTCACGGCGTGGACCCAGATCCAGCCAGAAGGCAGGTCCTCCGGCGGAGCCGCCTCCAGCCGCAGCCGCCAACCTGGTGGGAGCCCTCGGCGCAGGGCTCTCGCCACCGCCCCCGCCAGGCTCACGGCTGTCAGATAACTCAGATCGATCCAGTCCATGCCTCCAGCGTCCCACAACGGCATCATGTTGGGATGGTCGAAGCGCGCTCCCTTCCCCTGGAAGTCCTCCTGGTCACCGGCCCCCTGGGTGCGGGCAAGACCACGGTGGTGAACCGCCTGCTCAAGGGGGAGATCGCCGCAGGGCGGCGGGTGGCGGTGCTCATCAACGAGTTCGGGGCCGTCAGCGTGGATGGGGCCCTGGTGGAAGCCGAGCGGCCCGAATTGGCGGGCATCGCGAATCTGGTGAACGGCTGCGCCTGCTGCAGCCTGCGGGGGGAGGTGGTGGCAACCCTGGCCGCCTGGTGCGAGCTGCCCGCGGAACAGCGCCCGGAACGGGTGGTGCTGGAGACCACGGGCCTCGCCGACCCCACGGATCTCATGGACCTGGGGAGCGAGATCCAGCTCCAGGGCAGGCTGCGGCTCAGCGGCTGCCTGACGGTGGTTTCCGCCCTGACTCCCCTCCAGCACCTCCAGCAGCGGGAGCTCCTCCAGCGCCAACTGGCCCTGGCCAACCTCGTCTACATCAGCAAGGCCGACCTGGATCCCAGTCAGGCCATGGCCTGGGAAGGCGAGATCCGGGCGCGGTACCAGACGCGGTGGCCGGGCTCTGTCCGGACACCACGTGGGGAGCACGAGGGGGACGCAGAGGGCGCGAAGCGACCGGGCGGTCCCCCTCGTTCATGTCAGCACGATGCCATCCATCCCACCCGCATGGGCGAGGCCCCGACGGGCAGCCCCGACCCCTGGCTGGGGGATCCCCTGCCCGACCCGCAGCGCAACTCTTCCCTGCCCACCCATGGCTTTGCCGATGCCCGGGTGCTGAGCCTGCCCCTGGATCACCCCACGGATCCCGAGGGCATGGAGCGCCTCTTCCTGCGCCCGCCTGCCACCGGCGAATTGTTGCGCGCCAAGGGCGTCGTCTCTTTTGAGGGCTGGCCCCTCCGCAGCGACGGCAGCGACCGCTGGGCCTTCCAGCTCGCCGACAACCGCCTGGAGATCCTGCCCCTGCCCCTCCAGGCCGATGGTCGGCCCGTCCCCCGGGTGGCCGTGGTGATCGGCCGAGGCCTGGACCTGGCCGCCTGGCATCGAGCGCTGCGGGAACTGGAGTGCGCGCCGACCGGAGCCCGGCGGAAAGTGCCAATCTAGGCACAAAGATCCTTTCCCCAGTCGGGGAGGAGCCTGTTCGATCCGTAACCCTTTTCCACGGCCCCGGTATTCCTGATCAAGGAGCCCCAGTTGGACACCCTTGATGACACGGAATTGATGGCCCGCGTGCAAGCGGGCCATCACGAAACCTGCCTTGCCGTTCTCTTCGACCGCCACCACCGCCCACTCTATGGCTTTCTCTTCCGCCTCACCGGGCAACAAGCGTTGAGCGAAGATCTCGTCCAGGAAGTCTTTCTCCGGGTGCTCCGCTATGCGGGAAGCTTCAAGTCGGGAGCCTCCTTTCGGCCATGGCTCTATCGCATCGCCCGGAATGTGCTGGCGGATCACGGCACACGCCACCGACTCGAGGTGCCCCTGGAGCTTCATACGGACCTCCCGGCGCCCCTGGAATGCGCCCAGATCCACCTGGAAGCCATCCAGGATCAGCGCCGCTTGGCGAACGTACTGAACTGCCTGCCCGGAGAAAAACGAGAACTACTCCTGCTCTCCCGGAATCCCGAACTCACCGGCGCCGATCTGGCCTCCATCTTCGGTTGCAGTCCCGGGGCCGTGAAGGTGCGCATACACAGGGCCCTGCAGGAACTGCGAGCCCATTTCTTCAACGTGGAGGTGCGGTGATGCGCTGTGAAGACCTGGAACCCCACTTCCTCGATGGCCTCAAGGCATGTAACGAAACCACGCTGCCCGATGGCTTCGCCGAACACCTGGATGAGTGTTCTCAGTGCCGTGCACTCCTGGAACTCTGGCAGGGATTGGATCGGCTTCCCCTGGAACCACCGGACCCCGACCTGGGCCAGCGTTTCCGCCAGCGGCTCGCCCAAGTGCATCCTCCGCCAAAACAGCAGAGCTGGTTCTTCCCTCTCGCCGCCGCAGCCCTGCTGCTGGCGGGAGTCGCGTTTGGCGCAGGCTATTCCCTGCGATTGCCGGAAGCAGGGCAAACCAGGGACTGTGCCGATCTGGGCCGAGGCTCCACATCTGAACGCCTGCAGACCATCGCCATGGTCTCGCCCTCTCGAAATCCCCAGTGCAACCTTGCAGAAGCTCTGCTGGAAAGGATCGCCCAGGACCCCAGTACCGAGGTACGACTCTCGGCGGTAGAGGCCCTGTATCTCTTTGGTTCCGAGCCAGAACTGGCCCTTCGCCTGGAGACTGGCCTGCAGCAACAAGACCGCCCTGCCGTCCAACTGGCCCTGGTGGATCTCCTGGCCGCCCTCCGGGAGCGGCGCGCCGCCGAAACTCTGCGGCGCCTGGTGCGGGACGGTCACCTGCGCCCAGAAGTACGCCGTCAGGCGGAACTGCGGCTCAATGAACTCCGTTCGTAACCCTGAGCTTACAGCCCGGTAAACCTATCGAACGCTTCCTTCCGGAGCTCCCCATGAAAGTATTTTTCAAACGGTTCGCGACCATCGTGGGTGGGTTGGCGCTGCTCCTTATCCTCTTCCATCTGGTGGAAAACGGGCGTGGCAAGCGGGCGTGGTCCCAGTGGAAACAAGGCCGCATCGCCGCCGGCGACAGCTTCGATCCTGCGCCTCTGGCTCCCCCCGAAGTGCCCGATGCGGAAAATTTCGCCAAGGCACCGTTCTTCGAGGCGCTTGTAGCTCCGACTTCCCAGGGCTCCGCGCCCAGCACGCCGGGCTTTCCCGCCGCTCTCGCGGAACAGGGGCCCTGGGGGACTGGAGAACCCTGCAGAAAGCCGATCTCACCGGGCTCCAGAACAAACTGGGGATCAAGGATAGCCAGGAGGTGCTGGTTCCCTGGAGCGCCGAACTCGCCGCCCTGACCGAAGCCACAAAGCGTCCCCACTGCCGCCTGCGCAGGGAATACACGGACACCTCCACGATTACGCCCCTCATGGGCATGAGAAATCGCGCCCGCCTGCTCAGTCTCCGCGCGCTTATTGCCCTCCGGGAGAACAACGAAGCCGCAGCCCTGGAAGATGTCCTCACCGGGCTCCGAGTAGCAGGCCACCTCCAGAATGAACCCCATCTTCTCAGCCAGTTACTCCGCATCGCCTGGGTGAACATTCTCATGCAGCCCATCTGGGAAGGCATTCAGGAGCGCCGCTGGAATGGTGCCCAGCTCTCGCGGCTGCAGGAAGCCCTCGCGCGCATCGATTTACTATCTTCTTACAAAGTCGCCTGGCAGTTCGAGCGGATCTCCATGATTCAGGGGTTCGAGGAGATGGCCAAGAAACCACTCTGGTCCCGGTTCAATGTGTTCTCAGACGACGAGCAGAAAAGCAGGGCGCGCCTCCTGCTCCGCAACCTGGGCTCGCCTCAGGGTTGGGTGTTCCAGAACATGGTGCGAATGGATCGGTACAACCTCAAGCAGTTCAGCGAGGTCCTGGACTCCCAGCGACACCGCATCAGTGCGCGCGCCAGCGATGCCACGAAGGCAGAATTTGATCGAACCAAGCGCAATCCCTACAACGAGCTTTCCCTGCTCATCGCACCGGCCCTGGGCGACCAGAATCTCCGTGTAGCCCGAACGCAATCCGGGCTGGACCTAGCCGTCATCGCCTGTGCCCTGGAGCGTCATCGCCTGGAGAAGGGTCGCTACCCCGAAACCCTGGCAGCACTGATTCCCACCTACCTGCCCAAGGCACCCGTGGATGTGGTGGAGGGACAGAACCTCCACTACGCCCCTGGCCGCGAAGGTTTCACGCTCTATTCCCTGGGGTGGAATCTCACGGATGAAGGCGGGCAGGTCGCGCCCAAGGGCTCCGAAAACCAGGGCGACTGGGTTTGGTCGAAGGGCCACTGATCCGCTGTGGCTGGAAGATCGTGTGCCGCCGTCCGGGCGTAGCGGAGGCCTCAGGATTACTCCACACTCAAGTCATGCGCCTACCGACCCCCATGATCTTCCAGGCCAGCGTCCTGATGGGCGCGGCACTGGTCTGCGCGGTGGTTTCAAATAGGTTTGCAGGACCTCAGCGCAAGCTCGCCTGGCGGGGAGTGCCGATGGCGCCTGCGGTCGCCCTTCCCGCTACAGAACCCCTCCCGGCCCCGGTCCCTTCGCCGGACCTTCCGGCAACGCCTCCAGCCAAATCCATCAAAAGAACGGTGGCGAGTCCCAACCCCAAGCCATCCCCTGCCATACCTGCCACCTTCGCCCTCCGCCCCGGTCAGCCGGTACGGGAGATCGGCTCGGAGGAAGCCGCCGAGGCACGGAAGGCCGGGATTCCTTTCCTGGATTCCCGCCGCAGCGCGGAGTACGAGTTGGAGCACATCGCCGGGGCCTGGAGCCTGCCGGTATGGGAAAGCACCCTGGAGGATCGCCTCACCGAATTCGAGGCCAAGACCAACCCGCTGCCAGAAGCGCCGCTGGTGCTGTACTGCAGCGGCGGGGGCTGCGAGGATTCCCATCTCCTGGCCGCGCGCCTCTTCAAGCTGGGCTACCGCAACCTCCTCATCTACCGCGAGGGCTACCCGGACTGGGTTTCCAAGGGGCGACCCACCGCCAAGGGGGCCACCCGATGACCCTCCGCCGCTTCCTGCTGCATCCCTGGCTGAGGGTCCTGTGCCAGGTCGCCCTGGGGGGCCTCTTCATCGCCGCCGCCTGGCCCAAGCTCATGGACCCGCCGGGCTTCGCGAAGGCGCTCTGGTACTACCGCCTGTTCCCGGACGGGTCCATCCATCCCCTGGCCCTGGTGCTGCCCTGGTTCGAATTCCTCTGCGGCCTCGCCTTGGTGTTCGGCCTCTGGCGCCGGGCCGCGGCTTCCGCCGTTGCGGCGATGCTGTGCGGCTTCATCCTGGCGCTCTCCATCAACCTGGCGCGGCATCATCCCGTGGACTGCGGCTGCTTCAGCACCCAGGCCTCGACCCGCACCGCTGAGGAGCGCCTGCGGGAGATGCAGTGGACCATCCTGCGGGATCTGGGGATGCTGCTGCTGGCCGCCCAGATCCTCGCCGCCGACCGCAAGCGCCAACCATGAGGCTGGTGGCCCCCACCGCCTTCAAGGGCACGATGTCGCCCATGGAAGCCGCGCGGTTTCTCGCCCAGCCCGGCGATCGCCTGCTGCCCCTGGCGGACGGGGGCGATGGTTTTCTCGAGTGCCTGCACCACGCCCTCGGCGGGGAATTCCGCGGGCACTCCGCTGCGGATCCCTTCGGGCGGATCCGCTCTGTGCCGGTGCTGCACCTGCCCGATGGAAGGGTTGCGGTGGAATGCGCGAAGGTCATCGGACTGGCGGGCCTCGATCGCCTGGATCCTCTCGCCGCCAGCAGCCTAGGGCTGGGTCAGCTGCTTTCGGAGCTCTCCGCGACACCCGAGCTCTGGGTGGGCCTCGGCGGCAGTGCCACCGTGGATGGGGGCCGGGATTGGCCCGACTTTCCTCTGCCGCCCACGAGGGTCTTCTGCGATGTCCTCACGGATCTCGGGGATGCGGCCCAGATCTTTGGCCCCCAGAAGGGTGCCCGCCCCGAGGACATCTCTCGGCTCACCGAGCGGCTGCTGTCCCTGGGCCTGCCCCGGGGGCCCCGAACGGGCGCCGCCGGGGGTCTGGGCGCCAAACTCCTTGCCCTGGGCGCCCGTCTCGTGGATGGCGCCGAAACGATCCTGGAGGTCGTGGGTTTCGAGGATCGCTGCGCCGGGTGTGAGGCCGTGGTCACCGGTGAAGGCCGCCTGGACGTCAGCACCCTGGAGGGCAAGTTGCCCGCGGTCGTGGCCCGTAACGCACAGCGATTGGGCCTGCCTGTGATCGGGCGCTTCGGCTGCAAAGGGGAAGGCTGGGAGCGCGCCGCCGAGGCCTTCGACCAGGTAAGCTTCCTATTGCCATAGGATTTAATCCGCAATGGCCTTCAACCCGTGAGAATGGCGAGAAGTCGCTTCTCCTGAAAACCGGACCATCAAGACCAGAAGGTTCACCAGAGGACGCCGACACTCGATCATCCAGGGCTTGTTCGGCTGGGCTTTCACCCCACTCCTGCTGGATCCAGGTCCCTCTCAGAATTCCCCAACGCAGCATAGAAAAGCGGACGCCTCGGCGCCCGCTTTTCTCAACCACGATTGGACTTCAGGCTTAGGCCTTGAGGGCCTTCTTGACGGCCTCTTCCAGCTGCCCCTTCTTGACTTCGGCCAGCTCGTAGGTGGCGCGCACCATGGGCTTGTTGACCTTGAGCACGCGGGTGATATCGATGGGGGTGGCGGAGAGCACCACGTCGCAGGGGGTCGCGTCGATGGTCTTCTCCAGGTCCTTCACCTGGGCATCGCCGTAGCCCATGGCGGGCAGGATGCCCTGGGCGTTGGGGTACTTCTTGTAGGTGGCTGCGATGGAGGCCACGGCGTAGGGCGTGGGATCCACGATCTTGGCGGCGCCGCAGTTCTTGGAAGCAACCACGCCTGCACCGATGCTCATGGAGCCGTGGGTGAGGGTGGGGCCGTCCTCGATGATCAGAACGTTCTTGCCCTTGACCATCTCGGGCTTCTCGCAGGTGACGGGGCTGTTGGCGCGGATCACCACGGCCTTGGGGTTGTACAGCTTGGCGTTCTCTTCGATGGCCTTGATGTCCTCTTCCTTGGCGCTGTCGCACTTGTTGATGACGATGACATCGGCGCGACGGAAGTTGGCCTCGCCGGGGTGGTACATCATCTCGTGGCCGGAGCGGAGGGGATCGGCGATGCAGATGTGCAGGTCGCAGGCATAGAAGGGCAGATCATTGTTGCCGCCGTCCCAGAGGATGACGTCCGCTTCCTTCTCGGCGTTGCGCACGATCATTTCGTAGTCCACGCCGGAGTAGATGACGAAGCCGTTGTCGATATGGGGCTCGTACTCCTCACGCTCCTCGATGGTGCACTTGTGCAGGTCGAGGTCGGAGTAGGCGGCGAAGCGCTGGCAGGCCTGGGCGGCGAGATCGCCGTAGGGCATGGGGTGACGGATGGCCACGACCTTCTTGCCGAGGCTCTTCAGGATGTGGCTGATGTAGCGGGTGGTCTGGCTCTTGCCCGCGCCGGTGCGCACGGCGGTGATGGCGATGACGGGCTTGGAGGACTTGACCATGGTCTTGTCGCAGCCCAGCAGCTCGAAGTCCACGCCCATGGAGGTGCAGAGGCTCGCCAGATGCATGACCGTGGCGTGGGTGACATCGGAGTAGCTGAAGACGGCCACATCAGGCTTCTCGCGCTTGATGACGTCCACCAGCTCCGCTTCGTCGAAGATGGGGATGCCCGCGGGATAGAGCTTGCCAGCCAGCTCGGCGGGGTACTTGCGGCCCGCGATATCGGGGATCTGCGTCGCCGTGAAGGCCACGACCTTGAAGGCCGCGTTGTCACGGTAGACGGTGTTGAAGTTGTGGAAGTCGCGACCAGCGGCTCCCAGGATGAGAACGCGACGGGGCTCGGACATTGGAACTCCTCATTGAGAAGGCGTCGACCGATTAACCGACACACCCGGAATGGGTAGTCATGGCCTCGGGACCATAATGGATGCGCTCATCTTAGCTCCATAGGCTTTTTCTACAAGCACTACTAATCCGCGAAAGGTGGGACCGCCTGCTTCCTTCGGTCGCGATGTCCTCCCTATGGCCCAGACCGGGTGTCCAGGCAGAGCCTGGACACCCGGTCTGGGCCTATCCTATGAGCATGAGAATTCCGGTGTTCCTTTCCCGACTCCCCCGCTGGGGCCGCCGCATGATGATCCTTGCGGCCTCGCTGGTCCTGCTCTACGGGGCCCTGGGGTTCTTCCTGCTGCCGGTGCTGATCCAGCGCCAGCTACCTCCCAGACTCGCCCAGCTCCTGGGCAGGGAAGTGCGCCTGAGGAAGGTCCGCACCAATCCCTTCGCCCTCTCCATCACCCTGGAAGGCTTTCAGGTCCAGGACCGGGATGGCGGGGCCTTCCTGGGTTGGGAGCGCCTGTATGTGAACCTGGGCCTCTCCACCCTCTTCAGCCGCACCATCACCCTGCAAGAGGTCGAGCTCAACCGCCCCTTTGGCCGGGTGGTGGTCGAACAGGGCGGATCCCTGAACTTTTCTGATATCCAGGAGCGCCTGAAGGGGGAGAACCCGGAACCCGCGACCAAGGTCGAGGAGAAGCCCCGGACCATCGCCATCGATCACCTCCTTATCCAGGGCGCCCGGATCGACCTGCTGGACCGCAGCCTCGCGGAGCCCTTCGCAACCACCCTCGGGCCCCTCACCCTGGAACTCAGCGGCTTCAAGACCGCGCCCGACAGCAACAATCCCTATGCCTTTTCCGGTCGTACGGAATCCGGGGAGACCTTCGCCTGGACCGGCGTCTTTTCCACGGAGCCCCTCAGCTCCAAGGGTCGACTCTCTCTAGAAAAATTACGCCTGCCCAAGTACGGGCCCTACTACAAGGACTTGGTGGCCTTTGACCTCAGGGACGGCGCACTCTCCCTGCAGGCCGACTACACCTTCCAATGGTCTGCGGGGAATCACGTCCTGAAGATCGACAAGGGCAGCCTGGACCTTCTGAACCTCAAGCTCGCAGAACTGGGCGTGGCCGAGAATGCCGTGGAACTGCCCAGGCTCGAAGTCCGGGAGGTCCAGGCCGATCTCATTGCCCGTTCCGCCGAGATCGGCTCCCTGATCGCCCACGAGGGCAGGCTGGCCGTGGTGCGCCTGAAGAACGGCGACCTCAGCTTGGTGAATCTCCTCAAGCCCAAGCCCCAGCCTCCGACGAAGGAGCCGGAAACGCCCTTCCAGTTCCGCTTGAAGGACCTGGGTCTGAAGGGTTTCGCGGTCACCTTCGAGGACCAGAGCACCGTTCGTCCCGTTCGACTCCAGGCCGACCAGATCGACCTGCGACTCCAGGATTTCAGCCTCGATCCCAAGGCCTCTGCCCGCCTCACGGCGGCCCTGGTGCTGGAGGGCCGCACCCAATTCAAAGCGGAGGGATCCGTTTCGCCCTTCAAGCCTGCCTTGGATCTCGCGCTCAGACTCGAAGGCCTCGAACTGCCCGCCCTGGATCCCTACCTGGATCCCGGCCTCGATGTGCGGATCAATCGGGGACAACTCTCCCTGGACGGTCGCCTCCGCGGCACCTTCCAGGGCAAAGCGACGGATGCCGTCTCCCTCCAGGGCAAGGTTAGTCTGGAGCGCTTCGAGGCCATGGACGGCGCCCAGCAGGAGCCTTTCCTGCGCTACAAGGCGCTGCGCCTCACCGGCCTGGATTTCTCCACCAACCCCCGCCAGCTCTCGATCCAGGATGTTGCCCTGCTGGACGCGGAGCACCGCATGGTGATCTCCAGGGATGGCACCACCAACGTGGCCCGGGCCCTGAAGACTCCCCCGGAGCCCGCCGCTCCCTCCGCGGCTCCCGCCCTGGGGGCCATGGTCCCCGCCACCCCCGCCGATGCCTTCAAGGTGGCCATCGCCAAGGTGCAGATGCGGGGCGGGCGGCTCACCTTCATCGACCGCAGCCTGGAACCCAATGCGGCCTTCCTCATCTCCGATCTGGAAGGCATCAACACCGGCCTCTCCACCGAGGCCACCGACAAGGCCTCGCTTTCGTTGACCGGCAAAGCTGGCGGCGTAGCACCGCTCTCCATCCAGGGCCACAGCATGCCCCTGCGCCGGGATCAGGACACGGACATCACCCTGCGCATCCAGGGGGCGGATCTCTCGGACTTCAGCCCCTACACAGGCAAGTATCTAGGCTACACCGTGCGCAAGGGCAAGCTCGATGTGGATGCCAACGTCAAGATCCAGGAGCGCAAACTCAACGCCCTGGTGAAGACGCGCATGGACCAGTTCTACTTCGGGGATCGCACCGAGAGCCCCGATGCCACCCGCCTACCGGTGAAATTGGCCCTGGCCATCCTCCGGGACCGTAAGGGCCTCATCGCCCTGGAGCTGCCGGTGGATGGCAATCTGGACGATCCGAATTTCCGCTACGGCAAGATCGTATGGAAGGCCCTGCTCAATGTGCTCACCAAGATCGTGACCTCACCCTTTGCCGTGATCGGGAGCCTCTTCGGCGCCAGCGACCAGGATCTGAGCTTCGTCGCCTTCGCTCCGGGCCTTTCAGGGGTGGACGCCGAGGCCCGCAAGAAGGCCGAAATCCTCGCAAAATCCCTGCTCGAACGCCCCGACCTGAGCCTGGAAGTGGAGGGCACCGTGCATCCCGATACCGATGGAGCTGCCCTAAAGAAACAGGCGCTGGAGCAGCAGATCCAGCGCGCCAAGGTGAAATCCCTTCAGGCCCGGAATCCCGAATTGGATGCGACCCAGGTGACTGTCTCCGCAGAAGAGCGGCCCCGGTGGCTGATGGAAGCCTATGAGTCCGCCTTCCCCACTCCCAGAGCGAAAGACGAGAAGACCAAAGTCCCATTGCCCCCTCCCGCCGAGATGGAACAGCGCCTGCTGGGAAGCCTGAAGGTGGATCCCAATCAGCTGCGGGAACTCGCCGACCGGCGCACCAAGACCATCGTCAGGCTGCTGCTGGAAGACGGAAAAATCGAACCCGGCCGGGTCTTCCAGGTGGAAGGGGGCGAGCGGGCCAAGAAGGAAGGCGGCAGCCGGGTGTACTTCGGGTTGAAGTAGGACCGCGCTGCGGATTTCTGGGCGGGCAACGTTCCTCACGGCAGCGTTGTCCACGGTCGAATCCCCCCTTTTCTTCCGCCGCTTCCTTGCTCACATTGTGTCGTTTTGCGATCTTCGCTGCCTTTTTAACTGAGAGTCCGATTTGGCACTCGGCGATCAAGGTCATGCGAAAAGGAAAGCAGTGAACCACAAAGAACGCAGAAGGCGCAAAAGGGGATCCGCCATGATTCAGGCCACCCCCTTCAGCTGCCCCCATCCAGGATCATCCGCACCTTCTGGGCGAAGGCCTGGGCGCTGTACGGCTTGCTGATGAAATTGATGCCTTCTTCCAGGATCCCGCTCTGGGAAATGATGTCGCCCGAATAGCCTGACGAGAACAGCACCCTGATACCTGGGCGCTCCGCCTGCAGGCGTTCTGCCACGACCCGGCCGTGGATGCCCGGAAGGATCACGTCCGTGACCACCAGGTGGATCGTTTCTGCGAATTCCCCTGAGATCCGCAGGGCCTCCTCCCCGGTGGTGGCCAGGAGCGGACGATAGCCCTGGCGCGCCAGAACCGCCTCCACGAAAGCCAGCACGTGGGCGTTGTCCTCCACCACCAGGATGGTTTCCGAGCCTTCTGGACTCTGCACGGCAGGAACCACCTGGAGAAACACCTCCCCTTCGCCGCTTGCGGCTGGAAACAGGATCTTGAAGGTGGCGCCGCAACCGGGTTCGGAATAGCACTCGATGGTGCCACCGTTCTGCTTCACCGCGCCGTAGACCGTGGCCAGTCCCAGGCCAGTGCCCTTGCCGGGAGCCTTGGTGGTAAAGAAGGGCTCGAAGAGGTGCTCCCGCACCTCGGTGCTGATGCCGCAGCCTGTGTCGCTCACGGACAGCATCACGTAGCGACCGGGAACCGCCTGGGGGTGGTGGCGGCAATAGGCCTCGTCAAGGATCAATTCGGACGTCTCCAGGGTCAGGCTGCCCCCTTCGGGCATTGCATCCCTGGCGTTCACCGCCAGGTTCATGATGATCTGCTCCACCTGCCCGGGATCCACCTTGACGGGAGGCAGATCTTTCGCAGGCAACGTGCGCAGTCGCACATCCTCGCCGATCATGCGCTGAAGCAGGCCAGGCAGGCTCTGGACCACCTCGTTCAGGTCCAGGATTCGGGGGGCGATGATCTGTTTTCGAGAAAAAGCCAGGAGCTGCCGTGTGAGGTTGGCCGCGCTTTCGGAGGCCTGCTTGATGGTCGCGAGCCTGGGGCGGGCGCGATCCTCGGGCGCCAACTGGGCCAGGGCGAGATCCGCGCTCCCCATGATAGCCGTGAGCATGTTGTTGAAATCGTGAGCCACGCCCCCCGCCAACCGCCCGATGGATTCCATCTTCTGCATCTGGCGCATCTGGTCCTCGAGCTTCTCCTTGTCCTCCTGCTCACGGCGACGCTCCGTCACATCGGCCCCAAGGGCGATGCTCCCCACAATCCCCCCGTCGTGGTCCAGCAGGCTGTTGGAGTTCCAGGAGATGAACCGAGGCTCACCATCCTTGCGGAGGATGCGGGTCTCGAAGTTCTCCACGCGAAGGCCCTGGAGAACGATGGCCGAGGCCGCGGCAAAGACCTCCTGTCGATAAGCGGGATCGGGATAGAGCCACTCCCAGACGCGGTCGTGACCGACCACGTCCTCCTTGGAATAGCCAGAGATGCGCTCTGCGGCCTTGTTCCAGGTGAGAATGTTGCCCTGGGTATCAAGGGTGTTGATCCAGATGGCCGCTGTTTCCAGCATCTCGTTCTTGAAACGCAGGAGGGTGCTGGCTTCTTCCTGACTGCGACGCAGGGCCTCCTCTACAGCCACCCGATGCTGGAGATCCTGCTCCAGGCGTTCCATGGCGTGCCGGTTGATCGCGAAGGTGTTGTAGATGACGACACACACGAAGACCAGGGCGAGGCTGGTGTCGGCGAGAAAATCGTAGAAGGTTACCGTGGGCAGGGCCATGCGCTCGCGCTGGCTGAACATGAGCACCAGCATGAGCAGAAGGTTGGCAAGGGAGAGCCATACCAGTACCGAGGCCCGTCGCACCACCAAAGGGGCCATGGCAAGCACCGCGAACACGAACACGACCGTATCCAGCTTGGTGAGCGGGTGACCCCGATCCAGAAAGATGACGCCCCAGATGCTGGCGAGGGCCACCAGGAGCAGTGAATGGGCTGCCAGGGAAAAGTGTCCCCGCACCAGAAGGGCGAGGATCACCCCGAACAGACTTCCTCCTACCAGTTCGGCCAGCAGGACGGAAATATTCAGCGAAGGCTCGACCGGGTTATACAACTGGATCGGCAGGGTGTAGGCCATGGCCAGCAACACCACCCCGATGCAGGCGAAGCTGAAATAGAAGATGAAGCGCGCCTTGTAGGCCGTGACATAGTCAGCCTCGGCGTACCGCCACAGCGCTCTCGGCAGCGACGGCCGATCATCCCGGGCCTGACTGGCTTCCTGTTTCATGCCCGTGGTCTCGATTCCTTGGACTGAGATGCAGAAGGGATCCGGTGTCGCGTTGAGCTTCAATCAGGCCCTGGCGTGGCCAGGCGGGATCCCTCCTTACTACTCCTCGGGTGAGTGGGCGTCAAGGATCCACAGCCCATGGAATCGCCAAGAGAAATGGAGGGGGCTTGCGAATACTCAGTCTATAATTTCCCAACTTCAACCCCATCTTCTGGAGGCAATGATGTCCCTGAGTAGGCGATTATCTGCGGAATTCCTCGGCACACTCTGGCTGGTGCTGGGCGGCTGCGGCAGTGCCGTCCTGGCGGCGGCATTTCCCGGCGTCGGCATCGGCCTGCACGGGGTGAGCCTGGCCTTCGGCCTCACCGTGCTCACCATGGCCTACGCCATCGGCCCCATCTCCGGCTGCCACCTGAACCCCGCCGTCACCCTGGGGCTCGCGGTGGGCGGCCGCTTTGCCTGGAAAGATCTCCTGCCCTACTGGGGCGTGCAGGTGCTGGGCGCCCTGGCCGCCGGCGGCATCCTGTTCCTGATCGCCTCGGGCAAGCCGGGTTTCGTGGCGGGTGGCTTCGCGAGCAACGGCTACGGAGTCAACAGTCCCGGTGGTTACGGCCTGGGTTCGGCCTTCCTTACCGAAGTCGTGATGACCTGCTTCTTCCTCTTCGTGATCCTGGGCTCGACCTCCAAGAAGGCTGCGCCGGGCTTCGCGCCCATCGCCATCGGCCTGTGCCTCACCCTCATCCACCTCATCAGCATCCCCGTCACCAACACCAGCGTGAATCCCGCCCGCAGCACCGGCGTGGCCTTCTTCGCGGACGGTGGCTGGGCTCTTCAGCAACTCTGGCTCTTCTGGATCGCCCCCCTCATCGGCGCGGCCCTCGCCGGGTTCATCTTCCCCAAACTCGAAGAAGAGTAGATCCTTCCCAAACGCAGCGAGGGCCGCAGATGACTGCGGCCCTCGCTGCGTTTTGAGAGAACTGCTACTTGGAGCTGAAGGCCTTCAGGCCATCGAAGGTGGGCTTGAACGCCTTGTCGCCCTTCTTCCAGTTGGCGGGGCAGACTTCGCCGTGCTCGTTGGAGAAGTCGATGGCGTCGAGGAGTCGCAGGGCCTCCTCCACATTGCGGCCCAGGGGCAGGTCGTTGATGGTGATGTGGCGGATGCTCTGCTTCTCGTCGGCATCGATGATGAAGAGGCCGCGCAGGGCCACGCCCGCCGAAAGGAGCACACCATAATCCTGGGCGATGGTCTTGTTGAGGTCGGCAATCAGGGGATAGGTGATGCCCTTGATGCCACCGTCCTTGCGCTCCATCTGGGTCCAGGCCCAGTGGCTGAATTTGGAATCCACGGAGACACCCACCACCACGGTGTTGCGCGCATCGAACTCCGCCTTGGCATCGGAGAAGGCCAGGATCTCCGTGGGGCACACGAAGGTGAAGTCCAGGGGATAGAAGAAGAGCACCACCTTCTTGCCCTTGAACTGGCTCAGGCTGAAGTTCTCCACGAACTGGCCGTTGACAAGGGCATCGGCTTTGAAATCGGGCGCGGGCTGGGTGACGAATGCTGCCATGGTTCCTCCGGTGGATTTACGGGGCGAGGCCCGGTAAAGTTGACTAGACCCTTAGGCTCGAACCGGCCCCGAGGCGTTACAAGAAATTTCCGCCCGCACCGGACCGACCCGGGCGGAGGCCACCCTGGATAGAGTGGTTCCACTTCAATTGCGTTTCGGAGCCTCCCATGCCGCCGATCAACCTCTCCGTCTTTTCCGAAATCGACCGCCTCAAACAGGTGGTGGTCCACGCCCCGGGCCTCGAAGTGGACCTGATGGTGCCCACCATCATGGAGAAACTGCTCTTCGACGACATCCTGCACGGTGAGCAGGCGCGGGACGAGCACGCCCTCTTCCGGGGCGCCCTGGCCCGGGTGGCGGAGGAAGTCCTGGATATCCAGGATCTCTTCGTGGAAGCCATGGAAGAAGAAGGCGTGAAGCTGGCCTTCATCGAGGATCTCCGCCGGCTGGTGAACCTGCCGGATGCCACCTGCAACCTGCTGCGGGAAATGCCCGCGGCCACCTGCGCCCGCAGCATCATCACGGGCATCGCCTGGGATGACATCCCCGGCCACACCCACTGGCAGCGGGGCTTCGAATACCAGTTGCGCCCCATCCCCAATCTGCTCTTCATGCGCGACCCTGCGGCCGTGCTGGGCAACGCCTACTCCGTGAACTCCATGGCCACCTGGGCCAGGGAGCGGGAGCCGCTGATCCTCAGCTATGTCTTCCGCCACCACCCCCGCCTGCGCCAGCTCCCGGACCGGGCGCGGCTCTTCGACCAGGTGACGCCCCTCCTCAAGGGTGAGATTCGCGCGCCCCTGGCCATGGAAGGCGGCGACATGCTGGTGCTCAGCGACAAAGTGCTGGCTATCGGCTGCTCCGAGCGCACCAGCGCCGATGCGGTGCACCATCTGGCGGAAAGCCTCCGGGATCATTTCCAGCGGGGCGAGACCACCTTCGAGCACCTGCTGATGGTGCTGATGCCGCCCATCCGCTCGGCCATGCATCTGGACACCATCTTCACCCGCACCAGCCAGGACGAGTGCCTGGTCTTCCCGCCCTTCTTCGCGGGCCAGAGTCGCGAACTCCTTAACGTCATGTCCATCGATCTGCGCCACGACGATCTGCGCTTCACCACCCAGCCCAGCCTGCTGAAGTCCCTGAAGATGGTGGGCATCGATCTCAAGCCCATCGCCTGCGGCGGCAGCGACTACGTCAAGCAGCAGCGGGAGCAGTGGACCGATGGCGCCAACGCCTTCGCCATGGCCCCCGGTGTGATCTTCAGCTACAGCCGCAACACCGGCACCGCCGAGGAACTGGCCAAGAACGGCTACAACGTGCTGCCCGTGAAAAAGCTCCTGGCCGACCCCAGCATCGATCTGCTGGATGGCCGCAAATACCTCATCCAGCTTGAATGTGGCGAGCTCTCCCGGGCCCGGGGCGGCCCCCGCTGCATGACCATGCCCCTGGCCCGCGTCAGCGCCTAGGCGGTTTCCCCGGAATGGCGGGGGTGGGCTATCCTGAAGCCTCACTCCCGAGGTTCCCATGCCCCATTTCGAGACCTTCAGCCTGGTGAAGTGGCTTCATTTCGTGGCCCTGGCCATCGGCGGTGGCGCCATGGTGGTGGCCCTCCTCCTCTCGGGGTTCGAGGAAGAACGCGAGGATCTGCGGGGCCTGGCGGCCTCGATCTGGAAGAAGGCCGTTACCTGGCCCTTCCGCTTTGCCCTGATCCTCGGCCTCGCCCTCTGGGGCATCCGCCATCACCAGAACATCAACCTGTTCTGGTTCTCCTATTTCCACTGGAAGCTCCTGCTGGTGGTGGGCCTGTTGGCCATGTCCGAAATGGCCCCCAGGACCCTGGCCGCCGGCAAGCGCGGGGCTGCCCTGCTGGGCCTGCTGCTCTTCCTCCTCACCACCTTTGTGACCATCAACAGCAGCGCCTTCCCCCAGAAGATCCGCCCCGCCCAGGAAACCCTGGCCCAGCCCGAGGCTCAGCCCAGCATGCAGGCCCGGTAGGGGGCAACGGAAACCCCCATCTCGTGGGAACATGGGAGATTCCGGCCGACACGGCCACTCCTGTGAGGTACGTCCCTTGGCACGCTCCATCCTGATCCGCGACCTTACCCTTCGGGATGGCCAGCAGTCTCAGTTCGCCACCCGCATGACCCAGGCCCAGGTGGAGCGCGTGCTACCCCTGTACACCCGGGCGGGCTTCTACGCCCTGGAAGTCTGGGGCGGGGCCGTGCCGGATTCCATCATGCGCTACCTGGGGGAGAACCCCTGGCATCGCCTGGAAAGCATCAAGGCCGCCATCGGCGAGGTCTCTAAGCTCACGGCCCTGAGCCGGGGGCGGAACCTCTTCGGCTACAACCCCTACCCCGATTCCGTCATCGAGGGTTTCTGCCGCAACGCCGTGCAGTCCGGCATTGGCATCATGCGGATCTTCGACGCCCTGAACGACACCGAGAACATGGAAGCCAGCATCCGCTTCGTCAAGGAGAATGGCGGCCTGGCAGACTGCGCCGTGTGCTACACCGTGGATCCCCAGTTCACCTTCATGGAGCGGATGAAGGGCTACCTCAAGGGACGCCCCTTGCCCCGCAACACCTTCACTGTGGACTACTTCGTCCAGAAGGCCGTGCGCCTGGAGGCCCTGGGCGCCGACATGATCTCCCTGAAGGACATGGCGGGTCTGGTGGGGCCTGAGGATTGCGCCAAGCTCGTGCGGGCACTCAAACAGAACGTGAAGGTGCCCCTGGACCTCCACACCCACTGCACGCCCGGCTTCGGCCTCGCCTCGGTGCTGGTGGCCATGGTGGAGGGCGTCGACATCGTGGATACGGTGATCATGCCCTTCGCCGGGGGCCCTGCGGCCCCGGCCTTCGAGCTGATCCAGATCTTCGCCGACAAGCTGGGTCTGGACACCGGCGTGGACCGCCAAGTAGTGGCGGACATCGCCCGGGAGCTTCAGCAGATCCGCAAGGAACTGGCGCCCTTCGACGAATTCAAGGGCAACATCCCCCCGGATTTCGATCTCACCC
>JAYREN010000048.1:0-18035 GCA_041908845.1 Holophaga sp.
GAATCGCGGCAAGAGCCCAGCCAGGGCGGCACTTGCCGTTTTTCATGCTAAGCTCATCCCTTCCTCGCGATGCTTCAAGGAGTCCCTGGATGCCTTCCTGGTTGCTTGGCCTCAAGCGCCCCCTTCAGCTTGGCTTTGCGGCCGCCGTGGTTGCGGCCCTGGTGAGCCTGTTTCTTCCGAACTACTACCGCTCGGAGGCCCGCATTCTTCCCGTGGAAGCCAAGGGCATCGGCGGTGGGCTGGGCAACCTTGCCAGCGCCGCCGCGGCCTTTGGGGTCAGCGTGCCCGGGGGCGATAGCTCCGACGCCAATTTTCTCGACATCCTCCAGAGCCGGTGGCTTCGGGAGCGACTCCTGAATACGGAATTCCTGTTCAAGGCCAGGGCCTGGCGATTCGGCCAGGAGGCGGAGCGCCGCGAGACACTCTATGCCTATCTCGATGAGAAGAATCTCGATCGCGCCTTGCTCAAGGTGGGGCCCCTGCTCGGCGCTTCCCGGGACTTGAAATCCAAGGTCATCCTGGTGTGGGCGGACACCAAATCCCCCGAGCTCTCCCAGTTGTTGGTGCGCCGCAGCATTCAGCTTCTTGAGGAGTTCGTCCAGCAGAAGGGCCGCACCCGCGGCGGCGCCAAGGCGGCTTTTGCCGAGGCACGCCTCGCCGAGGCAAGGGAAGAAACCTCCCAGGCGGAGGATGCCTTCCGTCGCTTCCTGGAGGGCAATCGCAACTACCAGACCAGCACCGATCCCACGGTGCGGATCCGGGGTGCGCGCCTCGAAGCCGAACTCAAGCTTCGCATGCAGTTGCTCACCACCCTCGCCGTCAATCGCGAGCAGGCGCTGATGGAAGAAAAGAACGATGTCCCGATCCTCAACGTGATGGATGGGGGCAACCTGCCCATGGA
The DNA here is from genome assembly GCA_041908845.1 of Holophaga sp. Taxonomy (GTDB): domain Bacteria; phylum Acidobacteriota; class Holophagae; order Holophagales; family Holophagaceae; genus JAYREN01. The sequence goes on from JAYREN010000048.1 coordinate 902, forward strand.
GAAGAGCCGTCCCGAGCGTTCAATCTTTGTTCTACTGTCCTTCCTGCTGGTGTCTGGTGCCGCCTGGGCCTACGCCAACCGGGACTGGATTCGCGCACGGTTAATGGATTCCGAGGACTCCGACAGAGAGCCTCTTCCCCCAAAGGAGTTGATATGAGCACGGAGCAGGAGCGGAGTGCCACTTTGCGAAGCGAAGCCCCGAAGGGGTGCCGCACAGGAGGTGCGGCATGAAGGGTATTGTTCTCGCCGGTGGCACGGGCTCGCGCCTGTTCCCCCTCACCAAGGTCACCAACAAGCATCTGCTGCCCGTGGGCTACGCGCCCATGCTTTGGCACCCTGTCTGGAAGCTGAAGCAGGCGGGCATCGAAGAGATCCTCATCGTCACCGGCACGGAGCACATGGGCGACGTGGTGGGCTGCCTGGGGTCGGGCAAGGACTTTGGCTGCCGTTTCACCTACAAGGTGCAGGACGAGGCGGGGGGCATCGCCCAGGCCCTGAGTCTGGCGGAGAATTTCGCAGCGGGTGAAAGCGTCTGTGTGATTCTGGGAGACAACATCTTCCAGGATGACCTCACGGGCGACGTGAGGGCATTTGAGAAGCAAGGGCAGGGTGCTCGTATCCTCCTGAAACCAGTGCAGGACCCCCAGCGGTTCGGCGTGGCCGAGCTGCGGGGTGACAGGGTCATCGGTATCGAGGAAAAGCCCAAGGAGCCCAAGTCCAACCTGTCCGTGACGGGCATCTACTTCTACGACGGCACGGTCTTCGACATCATCCGCACGGTCAAGCCCTCTGGCCGCGGCGAGATGGAGATCACCGATGTGAACAACGCATACATCCAGCGAGGCCAGATGACCTTCGGTACCTTCCAGGGCTGGTGGACCGACGCAGGCACCTTCCCGAGCCTCTCAGTGGCCAACGACTTGGCCCTGAAGGAGGCCATGCCCTTTCCCGATCTGCCCCGGAGGATCTGATGGAGATCCGCAAAGGCGCCATCGAGGGCGTGGTCATCAAGCCCTTCCGCAAGTTCATCGATGAGCGGGGCTGGCTGGCGGAGATCTTCCGCCACGACGAGCTGCCCGCAGAGTTCCACCCGGCCATGACCTACGTGAGCGTTACGCTCCCCGGCGTGTTACGGGGCCCCCACGAGCACGTGGACCAGACGGATCTTTTCGCCTGGGTGGGCCCCGGCGACTTCAAGGTGACTCTTTGGGACAACCGCCCGGGCAGCGCCACCTACGGCAACCGCATGGAATTCTGTATGGGCCTGAACAACCCCGGCTCGGCCCTGATTCCCACGGGTGTGGTGCACTGCTACCGCTGCGTGAGCCATGAGCCGGGCCTGGTCATCAACTGCCCCAATCGGCTCTTTGCGGGCGAAGGCAAGCGGGCCCCCATCGACGAGATCCGCCACGAGGACGATGCCGAGAACCCCTTTGTGCAGGACGAACTCGCCCGCCGGGTGCATTCCCGGTGAGGGTCCTGGTCTCTGGCGCCTCGGGCCAACTGGCCCGGGCCATCCGCGAGACGTGGGTGGACCATGAGCTTCTGCTTCCAGAAGAGGCCACCTTCGACCTCGGCAACCGCGAGGCCATTCGTTCTGTAGTCGCTGCCGCCCGCCCCCAGGTGCTCATCAACGCCGGAGCCTTTACCCAGGTGGACCGCTGCGAGACCGAGCCCGAGCTGGCCCAGCGCATCAACGGCGAGGCCGTGGGCTGGCTGGCGGAGGCCTGTAACGAGGCCCAATGTTTGTTGGTGCAGATCAGCACCGACTACGTGTTCGACGGCCAGGGCACCCGGCCCTACCGGGAAGACGACCCCACCAACCCCACGTCCGTCTATGGCCGCACCAAGCTGGAGGGCGAGCGCCAGGCCGCCCGGTGCACCCGGCACCTCATCGCCCGCACCAGTTGGCTTTTTGATGCCTGGGGCAAGAACTTCTACCTCACCATGCTCAACGCCGCCGCCCAGGGCCGCGCCCTGCGGGTGGTGGACGACCAGCGCGGCACCCCCACCACCTGCCGAGCCCTGGCCCGCCAGCTCAAGGTGGCCGCCGAGGAGGGCTGGCAGGGCCTCGTGCATGCCACCTGTCAGGGGGAGACCACCTGGCATGGCTTCGCCCAGGCGATCTTCCGGGCCCAGGGCATCGCCGCCGACCTGAGCCCCTGCACCACCGCCGACTATCCCACTCCCGCTCGGCGCCCCGCCTACTCTGTGCTGGCGGGCGCCCACCGCGCCGAACTGGGCACCGACCTCATGCCCACCTGGGAAGAGGCCCTGAGCGAAGTCGTGGCCCAGGGAGGCCCGCGGTGAAGCAGAAATCCTTCCTCGTTACCGGGGCCTCGGGCTTCGTGGGTCAGCACGTGATCCGCCTGCTGCTGACCCGGGGGTACGCCGTGACCGCCCTGGACCTGGGGGCGCGGCCCAATCTACCCCCTGGGGTGGACTTCCGCTCCGTGGATCTGCGGGATGCGGGTTCCCTAACGGAGCTGCCCCGCACCTGGGATGGGGTGATCCATCTGGCCGGGGCTTCCATTCCCAGTCTCTTCGCCACCCCGGCCCCCGTGCTGCTCAACCTGGAGCTCACCCTCAACCTGCTGAACCACCTGCAAGATTCCAGGGTATTGCTGGTGAGCAGTTCCCACGTGTACGGCCCCAGCTCGACCCGGTGTCGGGAGAGCGACCCCATCGCCCCCCAGGGGCTCTATGGGCTCTCCAAGCACTTGGTGGAGCAGGCGGCCCTCCACTACCAGGAGCGGCTGGACCTGCGGGTGGCCCGCCCCTTCAACCACCTGGGCCCCGGCCTGCGGCCCGAGCTCATGGTGCCCTCCCTGCTGCGGCGCCTGGCGGCCCTGCCCGACGACGACAGTCCCGTGCTCATGGAGGGGCTCAACAGCACCCGGGATTTCATCGATGTGCGGGACGTGGCTACCGCCTACCTGGCCATCCTGGAGCTGGAGGCCCCCGCCCACCGCACCTTCAACGTGTGCACCGGCCAGGGCCACAGCATCGAGGCCGTGGTGCTCGCCGCCATGGCCCTCCTGGGTCGCGTGCGGCCCGTGCAGTTCCGAGATCGCCCCAATTCCTCCGGCGATATTCCCTATCTGGTGGGCGATCCCGACCGCCTGGCCGCCGCCGGTTGGAGGGCCAGCCACACCTTGTCGGATAGCCTCTCCAGCATGATCCTAGAATCTTCTCCCGGAGGCACCCCATGACCCGCATCGCCCTTATCACCGGCGTAACCGGCCAGGACGGCAGCTATCTGGCCGAGCTGCTCCTGTCCAAGGGCTACCATGTGCACGGCATCGTGCGTCGGGCGAGCCTCTTCAACACGGACCGCATCGATCACTTGCACGTGGGTGAGGTGCCCAACCCCAATTTCTTCCTGCACTATGGCGATCTCTCCGATGCCGGGGCGCTGCGCAATGTGCTGGATGAAGTTCAACCCGACGAGGTGTACAACCTGGGGGCCCAGAGCCATGTGCGCGTGAGCTTCGACCAGCCCGAGTACACCGTGGATGTGGTGGGCGTGGGTGTCATCCGCCTGCTGGAGGCCATCCGCAGCTACATGAAGCACACCGGCAAGCAGGTGCGGTTCTACCAGGCAGGCAGTTCCGAGATGTTCGGCAGCGCCAAGCCCCGCCAGCACGAGGGCACTCGCTTTCAGCCCCGCAGCCCCTATGCCTGCGCCAAGGCCTACGCCCACTACCAGGTGATCAACCACCGGGAGAGCTACGGCCTCTTCGCCTGCAACGGCATCCTGTTCAACCACGAGAGCCCCCGCCGGGGCGAGACCTTTGTGACCCGCAAGATCACCCGAGCCGCCACCCGCATCAAGCTGGGCCTGCAGGACAAGCTCACCCTGGGCAACCTGGACGCCAAGCGCGACTGGGGCTTTGCGGGCGACTACGTGGAAGCCATGTGGCGCATGCTCCAGCAGGACCAGCCCGACGACTACGTGGTGGCCACCGGTGAGAGCATCAGCATCAAGGACTTTCTCGCCCTGACCTTCGAGCGGGTGGGCCTGGACTGGCAGCAGTACGTCGCCACCGATCCCCGGTACTTCCGCCCCGCGGAGGTGGATCACCTGGAAGGTGACGCCGCCAAGGCCCGCCGCATCCTCGGCTGGGAGCCCAAGACCGATGTGCGCGTCCTGGTGGCCATGATGGTGGAGACCGACCTCAGACTGGCCCAGCGGGAGCTCGTCCTCCGCGATGCCGGCCACACCGAGGCGCCCCGCATCGGGCACAACTAATAGATCCACCTCTGTGTTCTTCGCGTTCTCCGTGGGGAATCTTTTTCTTTCTTTCCCTCTCTTTTTCTCTTTCCCCGTGTTTTCCGTGCCCACCGTGTTAAATCCTTTTCTTTTGGGTGTCTCTAATGTCTGAAACCATCCTCATTACCGGCGGCGCCGGCTTCATCGGTTCCAACCTCGTCCACCGCTGGCACCGCAACCACCCCGACGACCGCATCCTGGTACTGGACAAGCTGACCTATGCCGCCGACCGCACCCAGATCGAGGGGCTTGAAAACGTCGAGCTGATCGTGGGCGATGTGCAGAACCTGGAACTGGCCCGGCACCTAATTCAAAAACACCGCGTCACCAAGCTCTTCCACCTCGCCGCCGAGAGCCACGTGGACCGCAGCATCACTGGCCCCGCCGAATTCATCCAGACCAACCTGGTGGGCACTTTCACCATGCTGGAAGCCGCACGGCAGGCCTGGGTCGGGGACAAGGCCTGCCGTTTCCTCCACATCAGCACCGACGAGGTGTACGGTTCCCTGGGTGACACCGGCAAGTTCCACGAAGAGATGGCCTATGCCCCGAACAGCCCCTACAGCGCCAGCAAGGCCGGCAGCGATCACCTGGTGCGGGCCTACCACCACACCTACGGCCTGAACACTGTCACCACGAACTGCTCCAACAACTACGGCCCCCGCCAGCACCCGGAAAAGCTCATTCCCCTGGCCATCACCCGCATGGCCAAGGGCGAGCCCATTCCCATCTACGGCGATGGCCTCAACATCCGCGACTGGCTGTTTGTGGAGGACCACTGCGCCGCCCTGGAGACCGTGATGCTCAAGGGTGTCGCCGGAGAGACCTACTGTGTGGGTGGCGATAACGAACAGACCAATCTAGCCCTCGTGGACCTGCTCTGTGATGCGGTGGACGAGCGTCTGGGGCGCCCCCAGGGCAGCAGTCGCAGGCTCAAGACCTTCGTGCAGGATCGGGCAGGGCATGACCGGCGGTATGCCATCGATCCTACAAAAATAAGGAAGGTCCTAGACTGGGTCCCGGCGACCGCCTTCGGAGATGGGATCCTGCAAACAGTGGCCTGGTACCTGAGATCACCGAAAACAATAAATATGTAACCTTGTTCTTCACGGATATAGCAGAAAATAGGCTTAAAATATGAAAAAAACAGTTTATGTCGGCATGAGCGCGGACATGATCCACCCTGGTCACCTGAATATCATTCGAAAGGCTGCCGAGCTCGGTGAAGTCACTATTGGTTTGCTGACCGATGAGGCGATAGCGAGCTATAAGCGCATGCCTTACATGACTTTCGAACAACGCCGGGTGGTTATTGAAAATATTAAAGGTGTCGCTCAGGTTGTGCCCCAGACCATGCTGGACTATGTGCCAAACCTGGAACACTTAAAGCCTGATTACGTGGTCCACGGGGACGACTGGAAGGTGGGGGTACAGAAACAAACTCGCCAGCGGGTGATCGATGTTTTGGCCCGGTGGGGCGGGAAGCTCGTGGAGGTTCCTTATACACCGGGAATTTCCTCTACCCAGATACATGCGGCGATTCGAGAAGTGGGGACAACTCCAGAAATCCGCCTCAAATCCCTCCGCCGCCTCCTTAACATCAAACCCATCATTCGCCTTCTAGACATTCACAACGGTTTAACCGGTCTAATAATCGAAAACACATCGGTAGATACACCTCATGGACGTCGAGAGTTCGATGGGATGTGGGCAAGCAGCCTTACAGACTCCACAGCCAAAGGTAAACCCGACATTGAGGCAGTGGACGTCTCGGCTAGGATGACGACCCTTAACGAAGTCCTCGAAGTTACAACAAAGCCAATTGTTTATGATGGCGATACTGGTGGACGCCCAGAGCACTTTGTTTTCACTGTGAGGACGCTTGAGCGGCTCGGTGTCTCTGCTGTGATCATTGAAGACAAAACGGGTCTAAAGAAGAACTCTCTGTTCGGAACTGATGTGGATCAAACGCAAGACACCATCGAAGATTTCTGCATAAAAATCAAGATGGGAAAGAAGGCCCAGAGCACGACTGCCTTCATGATCATCGCGCGAATTGAAAGCCTAATTCTCGGCAAGGGCATCGATGATGCCATGGAACGAGCCAAGGCCTACCTCGATGCCGGTGCCGACGGAATCATGATCCACAGTCGCGAGAAAACACCCGATGAGATCTTTGCCTTTTGCGACCGTTACAATGAACTGGAAAACAGGAAACCCCTGGTCGCCGTGCCCTCCAGTTACAACCAGGTATATGAAGAGGAACTTGCGGCCCACGGTGTGAACATCGTCATCTACGCCAACCAGCTTCTTCGCAGCGCCTATCCGGCCATGGTTGGAACCGCCCGCTCCATCCTTTCTCATCGTCGCTCCGCAGAGTGTGATGGTCAGATGATGCCGATCAAGGAGGTTCTTGAACTGATCCCGGGGGGCAAGTAATGATCGATCCAAATAGACTGTTCGATCTCCTTCGAGAACGGGGCGTGCGCCTTTTCGCAGGAGTTCCGGATTCCCTTTTGAAGGAGTTCTGCGCTTGTATCGCCGCTCGGGTGGAAGGGATAGAGCACATCATCACTGCCAATGAGGGCAACGCCATTGCATTGGCCGCGGGTCACCACCTTGCCACAGGTGCGGTCCCCTTGATCTACATGCAGAACTCGGGGCTAGGGAATGCAGTGAATCCACTTGCATCCCTGGCGGATGCTGATGTGTATCGCATTCCGCTCATTCTTGTGGTGGGGTGGCGTGGCGAACCGGGCCACAAGGATGAACCCCAACATGTCAAGCAGGGTCGAATCACGGCCTCGCTGCTAGATCTTTTGGAAATCCCTACCTGGGTGGTTGGAGCCGAAAGCGATCCCGTAGACCTTCTCAACGACGTATTCCGAAACCTGGAGAAAAACCAGGCGCCGGTGGCCTTGCTCGTCCAGGAAGGTGCCTTCTCGAAATTCAATAAACCGATGAAACCAAAGCCTCAGCCCAGTTTTTTACGTGAGGATGCCCTAAGGCGTCTCCTGGAATTGACCTCCCAAGACGATCTGATTGTCTCCACCACAGGCAAGACCTCCCGGGAGCTCTTTGAGCTCAGGGTGGCTCGCCAAGAAAGACCCAGGGATTTCCTGACCGTGGGCTCCATGGGGCACACCTCTTCCATTGCTCTTGGCTTGGCCCTGGGCGTTCCTGGTCGGCGGGTGATATGTCTCGACGGTGACGGCTCCCTGCTGATGCACATGGGGGCCATGGCCATCATTGGGGATCTCAAACCGGCGAACCTTGTCCACGTGTTACTGAACAATGCGGCGCATGAGTCCGTTGGCGGTCAACCCACGGTGGCTGGCCGAATGGATTTCAGGGCCGTGGTCGCCGGGTGTGGCTATCGAAGTTTTCACCAGGCCTCGAGCCTAGAGGAAATCGATCAGGCGTGGGAGACCATCCAGGCGTCCGATGGGCCATGCCTGCTGGAGATTCGAATCGATAAGGGTTCGCGGGATAATCTGGGCCGACCCTCCTCCACCCCGGAGGAAAACAAACATGCCTTTATCGAGGCCAGTCGTGCTTGAGTCAGCGAATCCTGAATCATGGGGGTATTTCAACCCGGTTCGGATCACCGGTGGTTCGGGGGCATTGAATTCTATCGGAGACCTGGTTCCTCCAGAAGGCACTCTGCTCGTCGTGACCTCTACAGGGTTTACGCGTAGGGGGGTGACTGAACGACTGGTGCGACTGCTCGGTGACCATCGGGTTGTTGTCTTTGATCGGGTCACGCCCAATCCCGAGGTGGACGATCTCGACCAAATCATCCAGCGCCACCGACCCGATGGGGTAAAGGGGATTGTGGCCTTAGGGGGCGGCAGCGTCATTGATGCAGGCAAGGCCCTTGGAGTTGGCCTCGTCTGTCGTCATCCCCAGCCCCTTCGACAAACCATGGTGGATGGCCTGACCCCGGACTGGACGTTCAGTCTTCCGGTGGTGGCCATACCCACCACCGCGGGCACCGGTGCGGAGGTCACTCCTTTTGCAACGGTATGGGACCGTACCTCCCGCAAGAAATTCTCCCTGGCGAATCCACTCGTGTTTCCCACCTGGGCGATCCTTGATCCTGACTTGACCCTGAGCCTTCCCCAACAGGAGACTCTGTTCACCGGACTTGATGCCTGCTCTCATGCCCTCGAGTCGCTCTGGAATCGGAACCGAACTTCGATCTCGGGGGCGCTTGCAACCCAATCCTTGAAGCTTGGGCTTGAAGCACTTCCGTTGTTGCTCCGAGAACCCAATCTTCCTCAGCTTCGGGCCAAAATGCAGCAGGCCAGCCTGTTGGCCGGGCTGGCGATCAGCCAGACTCGTACCGCCCTCGCCCACTCGATCTCCTACCCCTTCACCAGTCATTTCGGGGTGCCCCATGGCCTCGCCTGCAGCTTTTCCCTCCCGGCACTCATCCAGCGGTACCTATTGCTGGACCTGCCCAGAGGCGAAAGGGCGCTGATCGAGGAGGCCCATGACTTCCTGTTGGGCCTTCATCTTGATCAATGGATGAGCCGTTACGTGCGCCCGACTGACTGCGAAGCCATCTGGTCCGAGATGCACCACCCCGGCCGGGCCGAAAACGCAGTCCTTCCTGTCCCACCGAACGATATCCGGCAGATTGTTCTGGAATCCTTGGGCCCCTGTTAGCCATGGGCGTCATGAGATGGGTCCTTAAAGGCCTCCAACTCCTCCTTCTGATCCCGATCTATTTTTTGGCCAGACTCGTTCCCCAAAAAAAATCGCTGTGGCTTTTCGGGGCTTGGATGGGACAACGATTCCTGGACAATCCGAAACACCTGTTCCTAGAGGCCACGCAGCACCACCCTGATATCAAGGCGGTGTGGTTGGCAAAGGATCGCACCCTCTCGAACACCCTGAAAGCCCGCGGAATCTCCGTGGTGTACGCCTACGGTTGTCGAGGATTTTGGCTGCAAATTCGAGCGGGCCTGATCGTTTGTACGCATGATGTTCAAAGTGATTTCGTACCGGCCCTCATTGGTCGGAATACCCGCCGGGTTCAAACCTGGCATGGCATTCCCATGAAGAAAATCGGCTTTGATGACGAACTCCACCAAGCCAGCCCTAATCGGCGTTGGCTCGTGAAGCTGTTCTTTCCCTTTCTGGAAGATCGTTGGAATCTGGTGCTTGCCGCTGGCGAGGCGGACCAAGCCATCTATACGACCGCATTTGATGCGCCGCTGGAGAAGGTCATCATTACGGGCTATCCCCGCAACGATGAAGTCATGCGGCAGGCCACCCATGGGACATCCCTGGCATCTGGTCCACTGAAGATCATCTACATGCCCACCTTCAGGGGTGAGCCGGGTTCCGAATTTCGACTGCTGGGAGGTGCTGGCTTTGATTTCGAGGGGATGGACACCTTTCTGAAGACCATCGATGCCCATTTGTATATCAAACTGCATCCCGTTCAACGATTTGCCACGGATGATCTTGTCAGGATCGAGCAAACCGAGCAGATTCGCAGCATCACGGGGGATGGCGATATCTATGAATCCATTGGCCATTACGATGTGTTGATCACGGATTATTCCGGGATTTACTTCGACTTTTTGATTACAGGGAAGCCCATTGTTTTGGCCCCATTCGACCTGGAAGACTACCTGAGGCGGGATCGAGGTCTCTACTATGACTATCCCGATCTCTGCCCTGATGAACCATGCTTGACCTGGGAAGACGTCAAAAACCAACTCCGCCGGGTCCGCCGGGGCCAAGCACCCTCTGTACGTTATCAAGCGCTTCGTCGACGATTCCACAGATACCATGATGCGGGTTCCTGTCAACGGGCCATTCAACAGATGAGGGCTTTGGCGGGAATGGAACCAGCCGAGGGACTGAAATGAAATCCCTCTTCCGGAGCCTGAGGGAGCATCGCCTGGTCCGAAATGCGGGGGCCCTGGTCATTGTCCAAGCTTTCACCTACATCACGCCGCTGGTTTCGCTCATCTACCTCAACCGAGTGATTGGCATCGGCCTCTACGGGGTGGTCGCCTACAGCTTCGCCCTGGTGCAGTTTGCCGCCGTGTTGCTCGATTTTGGCTTCACACTGTCGGCGACCCAGCGAATCAGCCAGCGGCGAAACCAGACCCAAAGTGTGGGCCGCTTCCTGGGGTCCATCTTCACCCTCAAGGCCATCGGTTATCTTCTGGTTTCCGCAGGCCTTTTAACCTACGCCTGCCTGACTCAGAAGTACGCGGATCATCGGGCCTTGCTGACCTGGACCCTGCTGCCGCTCCTGGGCTATACCTTCCAACCCATCTGGTTCTTCTCGGGCATCGAGCGGATGCGTTACATCACTATCTTTACCGTGGTGGCCAAACTCCTTGGCCTCTCCCTGATGATGCTCACCGTCTCCGGTGAATCCACGGCAGCCATGGCGATTATCGCCGATGGGGTGGGACAGGTGACGGGCTCGGTGGTGGCCATCGTGATGATGGTGAAATTGGGCTACCGCCCCAGGCGCCCAAACTGGCGGTACCTTCGCTCAACCCTGAAGATGACGGCTGGGTTCTTCCTGTCCCGCATCGCCGCCACCATTTATGTGAGCAGTGGCGTCATCCTGCTGGGGCTCTTTGCCACGCCCGCCATTGCGGGGGCCTATGCCATCGCCGAGCGATGCTACCAGGCGATGCAGCAGGTGTTTGCGCCGCTGGTGCAGGCAATCTTTCCGTATATGGTCAAGGAACGCGCGATCAGGCTCCTTGCGAAAATCAGTGTGGCGTGTGTGGCAGCCGCAGCTTTTATTGCAATAGTGAGCGTTTGGTTTGCGCCCCTATTCCTTACCCTACTCATTGGCCCTCGCACCACACTAGTAATGCCTATTTTAAACATCTTCCTTGTTTGCATTGTTGTTCACATATGCACTGTTATGTCGGGATATCCCCTGGCTGCGGTTTTGGGACGTACAGAGGTTGCCAATCGATCCGTGATCTTCGGTTCGGTGGTCTACATCGTTTGCGTGACTGCGGCCGTTGGCTTGAACAAGGTCAGCGGGCTGGCCATCGCTTCATTCATGCTTCTAGTCGAGTGCTTCATCTTTACTTACCGTGCCGTTTGTCTATGGCCTGAGGCCTACCGCCGCCTTCGATAATTATCCTGAGTTTGGCAGTTCCGATTCAACTCCCGGCCTTAAGGTGACGGAAGAGAAGAACGACTATAGATCTAGCATGCACCACTCGGGACCATAACTTGAGATGAAAACTGCGTTGAAGAACACTGGCATTGTTTCCGTGAATTCGTCGTGCCAGAGTGTCTTGATCTACGTGTAGATTGGTGCCGGTAAGGTTGCTTGCCAAGGCGATCCAAAGATCATGAGATTCGACGAAATTTGGAATTGGAAGAATTAATGGCAAGATACTCCGGTGAAAGGCCATGGCGCAGCCGAAGTAGCCGGTCGCCCCGCTGAAAATGTTAACTATATTATGGATATGGCGCCCGGAATCCGTAGAAACCAGTCGTGTGGCTGGGAAATGGATGGGTTCCCCCTTTGTGTTCATGAATAGCGAATTAGATGAAACAACGCGCTTTCCGCTCCGCAATAAAGCCTCCAGTAGGCATTGACGCCTTCCCGTCAGCCAACGGTCATCCTGATCCGCTAACAGCAGGATGTCATGTTTAGCGAGCTTGATAGAGCGCTCAAATGTGCTATTGGGGCCGAGATTTCGCTCGTTAACATAGATTCGAATTCTCGGATCAACATACTCGTTGAGTATGTCGAGGGTGGCATCCTTCGAATTGTCATCGACGATGATAAGTTCGTCTTGGGGTTTTAGTTGCTCGAGAATGGATGTCAGCTGCTCATGGAGGAACGCGGCCCCGTTGTAGGTAGCCATGCACACGCTAATGCTTATTTCCTCAAGTGATATGTCACCTACTGTTGATGGCATGAAATTCTACTCCTTATATTCTTGACTAACCTTGTTTTCCTGTTAAACCTTGAAGCCCATGAGAAATTCCTTTAAATAAAATCTTAACATAGGCATGTTTGTCGGATACATATGGAAGCGATAAAATGAAATGAATGAGCATTACCCCTGTTTCCCGGGCGGCATATTTCCAGGATATTGTAGGTTTACGGAAGAGAAGAAAACAATTCCGCACCTTGTAATAGGACCGATGCGCGCTATGAACTGAGCCACCCATGAAGCCGAATTTGATGGACTTTTGCCCAATAGAATGTCTCATGGTGGCTTGAGGCAGCACCCTGATGGGGATTCCCTTTTCTCTACATCGGAAACACCATTCGAAATCGACATAATCAATGAATAGAGACTCGTCCATCATGCCTGCAGCCTTGAAAGTCGAAGCTGTCGCGGCCGAGCCTGAGGAGATCACGAGATCGACGGGAATGGGGGCTGAACTTTGATCACTGAATACTTTTTCCGGAAATCCAAACCCATTGATTCGAAATGAAGGCAGCTCCACTCCCGTAACATCATCAAGGCAAACGGGGGCGACAACACAGGGGGCGTCATTGTTGAGCCCGACAAGTAGCGAAGGAATGAATTGTGGGGTCGGCTTGCTGTCTTGGTCAAAGAAAACAATGATGTCTGCCCCAGATTCAAGCGCCAGCTTGATGCCAACATTTTGAGCCTTGGCTATACCCATGTTTTCATGCAATTTAATGATGATGCAGTGAGGCATGACGGCCAAATTTGCAGGGAGAATGAATTCTTCACTGTTATCCACAAGGATGACCGAGGAGTTGCTATCGAAGAGAGTCTGGCACAGATCGACCAGATGCTCGGGATTTGGGAAGTAGGTGACGATGACCGAGATGATTTTCATTCTGTATCAGTCGTTTTAGGAGTAGCTAGAAGCCGGGGCAAGGTTTGGACGGGAAGAATCTCGTTCCAGTACCAGAGCACAACCAGGAGTCCCGCCGAATTAAATAACACCGGATTGGTAAAGGAAAGAGCTAGGTATAAGTTGAAAATAAGTATGGTGAGACTTTTGCCCTTGTATGCTTTCAGATTTAGGACCGGCAGTAATAGTGAACCATAAAGAATTAGAGTCAGAGGTACCCCAAAGAATCTCAGCATGTCGAGAGGCGTGATCTCGGTGTGGGGAGTAACAGCACCGAATCCTTTGCTGAAATACATAGACGCTAGGCCCTTGCCCGTGAAGAGTTCCTCGACGGACACACGTTCGAGGTAAGAGGCGAGATGGCCAAGCTTGGCGCTGTTTGAGGGTTCTTGAGAATTCAGAATATCAGTAGATGAAAAGGCCCATGCAAGAATGCCCATGCAGCCTAAGATAGCCGCACTCAACATCCACAAGCGGAACCGGCCCTTTCCCTTGATTAGGATGATGAATAGTAGAGCAAGTAGACAGATAATGACCAACCCTCGCGATGTACTAGCAACGACAGCGATGGATAGGAGCACAAGGCTAGCCAACGAGGAGACCCTTGGGCGTTCCATGAAGGAACAGGCGAATAGAGAAAATGGCAAAAACAGAAAAGGGGCTGACCCTATGTGGAACATTATAAAAGCGTTCTCTGTAAATCCTCGTTCACCAGACGCACCAAGGCCGTATTGGGTGAAGATGCGCCACAGTGTAGTATCCATAAATGGCGCTCCCAGGGTTATCAGTAATCCCAGCAGCCCAAGCGTTACCGTTGCGACGATCAACCCGGATATTTTAGCCAACCGATTTAGTTCAATAGAGAATGCTCGAAGGCTGTAAATCAAGAAAAGGGTGAGAGAGCCTAGAAAAAATTGTCGACTCAATGCTGGGTCGGAAGGCCAATGAAAAGAGAGAATTAATCCATAGGAAAAAATCCCAAATATAATAAATGGAGAAAACGTGATATTCAATTTCCGAAATAACCCTTCAAAAAAATAAAATATAAAAGTTAATAGTATGATCGCAAAAATAATTTTATTGATAGGGGCGGCTGGGGCCAGGAGGGTAGTCAAAATGAAGAACAGGAATAGAATATGTGACCATGAGCGGGCCTTGGTGTAATCGTGCTTAATCATTCCAACTCTCTACTTTGGAGAATGGACGTCTTCAGAACTGTTCGTATTGTTGGCCCCATGAGTTCCCCGAAACGGAATAATTGATAGATAGGATATCAATCTGCTTGCAAACGACTAGGTTCTGTTTACTGTGACTGGATTGTTTAAATATTTTAGTGTGCGGCGGAGTGGCTTACTTGTGTAATAGTGGAGGCGTGGCCTGTTGGATAACTCATTCGGATTGAATGGGAGCAACTGGGTGTACATCCATGACCAGTTCACCCCCCTCCGCCCCGCTCAGTCCGAACAATCCATTAAGCCGCTTCCTTGGCACCTCCATGGATTCCAGTTCATTGGCCTGGGTGATGCCATGGGTGTCGCAAATCTCGAAGAAGCGCTGTGCAAGAGGTTTCATACGCTGAGCCAAGGCGGGGGCGAGATCGGCCGGATTCGTCAGGTACCAAACTGATTCTAATGCCAGCCGGTAGGCGCAGGCGGACACCTTTTCCACGCGGGCTCGCACTTCTTGGTTTTCGGTGGAGGCCATCCCTTCTTCGAAGAGGGCAATGCCTTGAACTCCGACCGCTTCGTCGAGGCCGTAATCGACGGCCCGGCCCGCGAACCCGTTGTGAGCGCCCTCTCGTTCCGCCGTGTCATGGGTAAGGGTGATGAATCGCTGGATGGCGTTGGCGGCTTGCCCGTAGTGGTGGGTGAGGAATTCATCCTGCAAGCGGGCCACGTCCAGGTCGGGATTCCAAAGCAGTTGGGCGATGAGGTAGTTCCGGAGATCGGACAACTCGGCGCCCAGGGCATATCCGGTCGCCTGCATGAATACGCCTTTGGCATGGTTGGCCCGGAAGTAGCGAAGGTTCGGGGCAAGGATGCGCAAGTTTGGGCAGGGCAGCAGGTAATCCGCGAAGTTGACACCATAACTCCAGAGGTAGATGTCTTCGCAGATGGCCCCCCAATCGCTAAGGTCCTTGGCAAAGGGCGCATTCAAGGGGCATGAAGGGTCGCTGATGGGATGCATCTGGCAACATTCGATGGTGCTGAGTTGGATCTGGACATTGGCATGGGGACGAATCGTCTTGGGTGGCATCCGGGAATACTGGTAGGCCAGGGTGCCGATGCGCACTTGGGGGTGGGATTTGGAGATCTCAGCCGCCACCGCATTGACGAAGGTCAGGAGAGAGCCCATGGGGGTGCCCTCGCGTTCGTTGATCGCAGTGCACGGGGCACATTGGCAGTACATGAGATTATCGTTTTGGCTTACGGACACGTTCCCCATCCATGGGTTCGCCTCAAGTGTCTGCAAAATGGAATCGATCACGAGCCCAAGGACCTCTGGGTTGGTCAGGCACAGTTGGGTTTCGCTATCGGGCACGTTCCAAAGACGTTGCCCATCCCGCTCTGGGAAGTAATCCGGATGCTCACTTCCGTAATGGCTGGCCGGCACGAAGGACGCAAAACTGTGGTTGATGAGGGCTTGGGGCGAACTTCCACCCAGCCTTGGATCAGCATTGGCCTCGGCGTCCTCGATGATATTGTTCCGGAGTCGCACTCCGAACCGGGCATCCAGGTTGATTTCACCGTAATAGCTCCACCTGAAGCCGAAGGAGGGTTGTTCCTGGCGGTCCACCGGAGGCAGCGCAAGCAGGGTTTCGGGTGGAGGAACATAGGTGTGATCGCCTGTAAGGAAACGTACCCTCAGCACATCTTCCAGGAAGACATACACCCCGTACAAAGTCCCTCTGGGTTGGCCCCCAGCGATGACGATGGAACGGCCATCAGCCATGATCCGGTATCCTTCTGGCCCCAGATCTGCCGTATCAAATCCACCGAGTATGCCCTTCGCAAGGCCACCGCCGATAAAAACATGCCGATCAGGGTCGATAATTGCGTGGGAAATGGGTAGGGTCAAACCGGTGACCCGGGCGAAGTGGGCCTGGAACTCTTCGGCTGCGTAAACCTCGCTAGGGCTGGCATCGCTGGCGAGGGCGATATCCCAACCTTGAAGGGTTCTGAGGTTCATTCCTACACCGATTTTGAGGGTGGTAGAGATCGAACCACCTGAATTCCGGGCCGTTACGGTAAACACTGTTACAGGCAGAAGAATGTTGGGTGTACCAGAGATGATTCCAGCCCTATGGTCCAAGACAAGACCTGGGGGGAGGGCGGGTGAAACGCCAAAGGATTCCGCAGTAGCACCACCAATGGACGGAATGTTCTCCCGAATTGGTAACCCCAGTGGGTAATTCACTGTTCCCTCTGAGTACAGAAGGCTGGTGGGGGCATGGTCGGTGATGGTGAGCGTCAGGTCGACTGTGGTTGTCCCCGCGGCGTTGCTTGCTGAAATAAGATAGGTGAGGGTCGTCTTTGCGGTGGTTGGGGTGCCGGAGATTACTCCCGTGGATTCATTCAGGATGAGCCCCGCCGGTAAGGCCGGGGTGACTCTGAAAGAAGTGGCTGGGGACCCCGAGAGGCTTGGTGGGTTTGGGGCGATGGGTGTGTTCCGGGTGTAGATGGCAGGATTCTGGAAATAGATGAGGGCGTTGGGGGCTTGAACCGCTGAAACCCGCTCTTGTTGGGCAGTTGAACCGCAGGCCGCAATAAGGATTAATTGAAATATGACAACCAATATTCGAATGGCGTGCAGTCCACTTTTAGTGGCACGAAGGGAAAAGTGAAACCCCGTGAATCGCCTCATACGCGAACCTTATGATTTAATAATTCATCAATTCTAGAATCCAATCATGCAAGTCATCCATCAGGGCTACCCTGTCGAAATGTTGATGGCAGTATGCGCGGCCTCGCCCCCCCATTTCCAACCGTTCCTTTTGGGACAAACCCGCTAAAG
>JAYREN010000049.1:0-17825 GCA_041908845.1 Holophaga sp.
ACCTTGGTGAGGTTGGCCACCATAGAGGCGAGAGCCGCACCCAGCGCGCCCGCGAGGGCCGCAATCGATCCGCCGCCGGGGGCGGGGGTGTCGCGGCTCACCTCCGTCACGAAATCCGTAACCTTCATGGCCATGAGGCCGTTCTCATAGATCTTGGGCAGGCCCAGCACCTTCTTCTCGATCTCGAAGGGTGCCACATCCGCCAGCCCCATGCTGAAGATGGCGTTCTCCAGCACATCCGCCACGGGCACGAAGGGCGACTTGCCCTGCTGGCGCAGGTAGAACTGGCCCGCGTCGAAGAGCGGCTTGAAGGGCACCAGGCCCACGATCTCGCTGCCAGTCACCACCAGCCCGCGGTCCACGGCCATCTTGCGAGTGGCCTCCAGCACATCCACGGTGCTCGTCACCTTGTAGTTGGTGAGGTTGATGGAGAGCTGGGCGCGCTTGTAGGTGTCCACGTACCAGCCGATGGCCTTGCACTCGGTGAAGAGACCGGCCTTGTAGGCCTTCTGGCCGATGACACCCTTGGCGGCGTCGATGTCGTTGAGCTTGAGCAGGCGGCGCAGATCGTACCCGTGCACGCCCTTGCAGTGGGCTTCGAGCGCCTCGAAGGTGGGGAAGTCCTGATCGCAGTTGCCGCAGGGGAAGCAGCCCTCGGCATACTTCAGTTCCTTGCCGCTGCTGTAGAAGGCACTGGTCTGGCCGCGTCGGGCCACCCGGCCCTTCTCCCGCAGCTCGAAGGCGATGTCCGTGGCGTGGGCCTTGTCTCGGGAGTTCAGGGTGATGTTGTAGGCGATGAGGAACTCCCGGGCGCCAGTGATGAGGGCGCCGAATTCGGGCACGAACTTGGCGGGTCCGAAGTCTGGCGCCCAGTTGGCGTCCTTGAGCTTTTCTTCCAGACCCTCGTACTCGCCCTTGCGCACAACCGCCAGATTCTTGCGCTCGGGACGGCTGGCCGCCTGTTCATACAGATAGACGGGCAGCTGCAGCTCGCGGCCCACGCGCTCGCCCAGGCGCCGGGCCAGCTCCGCGCAGTCCTCCATGGTCACGCCTTCCACAGGAATGAAGGGGCACACGTCGCAGGCGCCCATGCGCGGGTGCGAACCGCTGTGGCCGCGCATGTCCAGCACCGCGAGGGCCTTCTGGATGCCCCGGAAG
Organism: Holophaga sp.; assembly: GCA_041908845.1. Classification (GTDB taxonomy): domain Bacteria; phylum Acidobacteriota; class Holophagae; order Holophagales; family Holophagaceae; genus JAYREN01. The sequence goes on from JAYREN010000049.1 coordinate 1,159, forward strand.
GCGGCCTCCACCACGGCATCCGGATCGCCCACGAAGGTCACCACTGTGCGGTTGGTGTCGGCGCCGGGATCCACATCCAGCAACTTCACCCCCGCCACGGCCTCGATGGCCTCGGTGATGAGCCGCATTTTGGCCATGTCGCGGCCTTCGGAAAAATTGGGAACGCATTCGACCACACGGTGGGACATCGCCGACTCCTGTTCCGACCGCACCCCGCGGCCGCGCCAGGAATCATTGTGGAGGAGGTGGGAACGCGCGGGGAAAAAGCGTGATCGGGATCAGAGGCTCGCGCAGACCCCGTCCCACTCCCGGGAGCCCTCGTCCCAGTTCTGGGACAGATTCTGCTGGTCACTATTTGTTAATTGTTGTTTTAATTTATTTTATATCGTGGCACAGCTTTGGCTTCTTGCGGGCAGGAGTCCCTTCATGGATGTGCCTCGCCAAGTCCCCAAGCAACGCTGGAAGCTCGTCGCAGCCATTGGCGGCAGCCTCGCGCTGATCCTGCTGCTCATCGGGCTGGGTCGCCTTAAGCCTGCGGCCCCCTCGGTGGAGCGCCAATCCCTGCTCATCGACGAGGTCAAACGCGGGGCCATGGTCTTCCAGGTGCGGGGCACGGGCACCCTGGTGCCGGTGGATGTCCGCATGATCACAGCCCAGGTGCCCTGCAAGGTGGAGCGCATCCTGCTCTTTCCCGGTACGCCGGTCACCGAGGACAGCCTCATCGCCGAGCTTTCTTCGCCCGAACTCCAGCAGGCCGCCGAGGACGCTCTCTGGCAGATGCGCCGGGCCGAGGCCGACTACGAGGTGGATCACCTCAACCAGAAGGCCACCCTGAACGCCGCCAAGGCAAATACTCAGGAGGCCCAGGCCGTGCTGCTGGCCACGGAGCGCCTGCGCAGGGAAGGCCTTCAGAGCGATCTGGATGTGCTGCGGGCCCGGGTGAAGTCCGAGGAGGTCAATGGCCGCATGGCCGCCGAGGAGGCCCGGATGCGCCTGTACGAGAACCGGGCCGGTCAGGTGGGCCCGGCCCGGGCACGGCTGGAACAGGCCAAGGCCCTCTACGCGCTCAAGCGCGAGCAGGTGGCCTCCCTCAAGGTGCGGGCCGGCATGGCGGGCATCCTCCAGCAGGTGCCCCTCCAGGTGGGCCAGCAGCTCATGCCCGGCGCCAATCTCGCCAAGGTGGCCAAGCCCCTGCCTCTCAAGGCGGAGCTGAAGGTGAGCGAGACTCAGGCCAAGGACATCCTCATCGGCCAGAGCGTGGATATCGATACCCGCAACGGCCTCGTGAAGGGCAAGGTGATCCGCATCGATCCCGCCGTGCTCAATGGCACCGTGGCCGTGGACGCCAGCATGGAGGGCGAGCTGCCCAAGGGCGCCCGCCCCGATCTGAGCGTGGAAGGCATCGTGGAACTGGACCGCGCCGCCAGCGCCCTCTTCACCGGCCGCCCCGTGCAGGCCCAGTCCTTCGGCACCCTGAGCGTGTTCAAGCTCAACGCCGATGGCACCGAGGCCACCCGCGTGAAGGTCAAGCTCGGCCGCGCCTCCGTCTCCACCGTGGAGATCCTCGAAGGCCTCAAGGAGGGCGACCGGATCATCCTCAGCGATACCAGCTCCTGGGACAGCGCCGACCGCATCCGGTTGAAGTAGCTCCCGAATCATCCCGGCACTTCTGGAGTCACCATGCGCCCTGCCTCACTGCTGAGATCCATCCTGCGCGAGCCGCGCACGGCCCTTCCGGCCCTGTTCCTCCTCGCCCTCGGGGTCGGCGGGTTCGCCTGGATGATGGCCCTCCACCGGAGCCTGATGCTCCGCAGCCTCTCCGCCCCCCGGCCCGATCGGCTGGTGAGCCTCTGGAACGGAGTCACCGACGAGCCGGAGGCCCGGGGCACACCCTCCACGGGCGAACTCCAGCTGATGAGGAACTTCCCGGAGGTCTTCCAGGGCGTGGCGGCCTGGGAGCCCACCAACGCGAATCTCGGCCTGGAGCCACCGGTGCGGGTTCGCCTGGACCGGGTGACCGGAAACTACTTCGAGGTCCTTGGAATGCGGCCCGCCCTGGGCCGGAGCTTCACGCCTGCCGACGACGAGGCCGGTGCGCCGCCCACCGTGATGCTCTCCCACGGGATCTGGCGCGACCGCTTCGGGGCCGACCCGGGCCTGGTGGGGCGCACCCTCACGGTGAACGGCGTGAGCGCCCAGGTGATCGGCATCCTCCCAAAAGGCTTCCACACGCCCCACGGCACGGAACTGTTCCGTCCCTTCCAGTGGACCGCCGCCCAGCGCGACAACCACGGCCCTCACTACCTGCGAGTGCTGGCCCGCCTCCGGGACGGAGCCTCCCTGTCCCAGGCCCGAGCGGCCATGAGGCAGGTTACAGAGCAGATCCGGGTGATCGGGCGCGCCGAAAAGGCTCCCGAGGACCTCATCAGCCGCCTTTACTACGGCGCCACCCCTCTCATTGACGAGGCGCTGGGTCAGGGCCTGCGCGTTCTGCGCATTCTCCAGATCGCGACGGGCCTCGTGCTGCTGCTGGCGGCTTACAACGCCGCGGCCCTGCTCCTGGCCAGGGGCATGGGGCGGCGAAACGAGATGGCCGTGCGCAGCGCCCTCGGGGCCCAGCCGACCGATCTCCGCCGCCTGTTGATGGTGGAAGGCGCGCTGCTCGGGCTCCTGGGCGCGGCCGGAGGTCTCCTCCTGGCCCAGATGGGCCTGGCCCCCACGGGACGGATCCTCGCCTGGAGCTACCCCGATCTCGCCCTCGAAGGGCTTTCCATGGACCTGCCTTCCGTGCTGACGGCCGCGCTGCTGGGCCCCCTTCTGGGAGCGGGGTGCGCCCTGGCGGCCCAGCCGGGCCAGCGCCTGGCGGACATCCTTCGCATGGGCGGGCGGAACCAGAATCTGGCCGCCGGGCGCTCCCGGCGCCTGCTGGTGGGCGCCCAGCTGGTGCTCGGCAGCGCGCTGCTGCTGGGGGCCCTTTCCCTGCAGAGTGGATTGGGCCAGATGTTGGCCACGGATCCAGGCTTCGATGTGAATCACGTGTGGTGCTTCCAGATTCAGCCAGGGAGGAGAATGCCCCTGGAAACCCGCACCCAGCTGGCCAAGGCCATCGGAGAACGGCTGAGCGCCTTTCCGGGGGTGGAGGCCGTGGGCGCCGCCAACGGCCTGCCCATGAGCGGTTTCCGCAGCGATCTCAACACCGGACTTCCCAATGGCCGGAGAATCGACCCGGAAGCCCGGGCGATGACGCCGGGCATGGTCCGGGCCCTGGGGCTCCGCCTCCTTCGGGGCCGGGATCTCGAGCCTACGGACGGTGCCGGATCGGACAGGGTTGTGCTGGTGACGCGGAAGCTGGCCCAGGAGGCCTTTGGCACCGACGACGTGGTGGGCCGGAGCCTCCCGCTGCAGGATCAGTCCTTCCGCATCGTGGGCGTACTGGGGGATGTGCGGGAGTTCAGCCCGGCCCAGGAAGCGCCGCCGATCTTCTACCTGCCCCTGGCCCAGTCGGAGATCGTCTGGAACGATGATCTCTACGTGGCCTTCCGGTCGACGGGACCGCCCCCCTCCGAATCCAGCCTGCAGGCCCTGCTCCGGGAGGCAGCGCCCGGCCAGGCCCTCCACCGCTACCGGCCGATGAAGGACCTGCTGAAGACCCGGCTGGGGCCCCAGCGCATGGCTCGCGCCTTCCTGGGCACCTTCGCGGTCCTGGCCCTTCTCCTGGCCGGGGGCGGCGTGTTCGGCCTCATGGCGGCCTCCGTGGCGTCCCGCCGCGCCGAATTCGGAGTCCGCTCGGCCCTGGGCGCCACGCCGACCTCCCTGCTGGGTCAGATCATGAGGGAGGCCTTCTGGCTGGCCACGCTGGCGGGCCTGGCGGGTGTCTTCCTGGGTAGCGCGATGGAGCGGCTGAGCCGATCCGTGCTGGGAACCTGGCCCGATCCGCCCATCCTGCTGGCCTTCCTGGCCTTGGGAGCCATGGTGGGCGCGGCCCTGGCCGCCGCCTTCCTCCCCGCCCTCCGCGCGGCCTCCCTGGATCCCGCCCGCGCCCTTCGGCAGGACTGATGCCCATGCCTTCCACCGCCCGCGCCCTGCGCTCCTTCAAGAACATCGTCTTCCCGGCCCTGGTGCTGACCCTGGCTCTGGGCACGGTGTTGGCCTTCTTCAGCTTCTACAACGAACTGGTTCTGAAACCCCTGCCCTTCGAGGGCTCGGAACGCCTGGTGTACCTCGACCTGGAACAGCGGGACTCGGATGGAAGCAGCTACCCGCGGGATCACTTCTACCTCGAAGCCCGTGAGATGGCGGCCCTCTCCGGCTTGATGGAACCCGCCTTCCAGATCGACGCGCGCCCCCTGCGGGTCGAGGCCGGGGGCCATTCCTCGAGCCATCTCGTGGCGTCGGTCACCCCAAATTTGTTCACGGCCCTGGGCCTGCTCCCTGCGGCGGGAAGACTGTTCGCGGAAGGGGATCCGGAACCGGGGGTCGTGCTTTCCCATGACACCTGGCGCACCCGTTCTTCCGAATTTCCCCTGGGCTCGACGGTGGTGGTGGATGGGGTGCCCCTGGTGGTGCTCGGCGTGTCGCCCGCGGGCTTCGACCGATTCCAGCCAGGACAGGAGCCAGCCCTGTACGTGCCCTTCGAGGCTCGGGCCCGCAGCGGGCAGCGGGAAGCCAACGTGCTCACGACCCGGGAATTGGGCAGTCCGACCTATGCCCGGTTGCGCCCTGGCATTTCAGCCGCGCAGTTGCAAAGGGCGATGGGTCCCCTGGCGGAATCCTGGAAGGAGCTCATGCCCAAGGCGCCCGCGGCGCTGCGGCCCCGGGTGCAGTCCCTGGGCGAACTGCGGCTCGGCACCTGGAAGCGGTTCATACCCGGTGGCACCCTCCTCGGGGCGGCCACCCTGGCCCTGCTGTTCATGGCCGCGCTGAATGTGGGCAGCCTCCAGGTGGCGCGGTGGCTGGAGGCGCGGGAGGAACTGGCCACCCGCGTGGCCCTGGGAGCGCCGCTGATCCGCCTGGTGGCCCACCTGAGCGGACCCATGCTGGCCACCCTCGCCCTCGGCGGGCTCGGAGCCTGGCCCATGGCCTGGGGTCTGGGCCAGCTTCTCTCCGGCTTCACCCCGCCTTCAGAATTCCCGGTTACGCTGCGGCCGGCCCTCGATCTTCGGGTGCTGGGGTTGGCCTTCGCGCTGATTGCCATTCTGGCCCTCGCGCTTCTGCTCTTCGCCTGGATCTGGTTCCTGCGCCATCCCAGCCGCCCCAGCGGGCATCGGGGCGGCCCCAGGGAGGGCCTGAGATGGCGGAAGATTCTCCTGGGCCTCCAGCTCGCGCTCTCGGTGCTGCTGCTGGGTGGCACCCTCAGCAGCCTCCAGATGCTCCAGCTGGCCACCCGAACGCCCCTGGGGCTGAACCTGGAGGGATTCCAGACCGTGAGCTTCGCCCTGCCCACCCATCTGAAAAGGGCCGCAATTCTGGAAGGCTGGATGGCTCTGGGAAAACGCTTCCAGGAGCGCCCCGACATGGAAGCCACCTGTGTCCTGATTCCGCCCTGCGAGGCCTTCAACGTGACCCACGGCTTCCTGGATGCCAAGGGCAGCTGCGTGACCTGCTACCGCAACATCGTGGCCCCAGGCACCTTCAAGCTGCTGGGCCTTCCCCTGCTCCGGGGCCAGGATTTTTCGGAGACGGATACCACCGCCAGCGAACCCGTGGCCGTGCTCAGTGCCTCCGCGGCCCGTGCGCTCTGCGGCGAAGAAGACCCTTTGGGCAAGACAATCCAGGACGAGAATGGCAAGCGGACGCGGATCATTGGCGTGCTGGCGGACCATCGGTGGGCCGGCCCCCTGAATCCGACACTTCCCTACGTCTACCTGAGCAATCGCCAGCGCTTGAGCGCGCTCCAGACCCTCATCATCCGGTCGGGAATTCCCAGTACCACCTTCCGCACCTGGGTCGAGGATGAGGTGGGGCGCCTGGACCCGCGGCTGGGGATCGTTCGGGTGGAGCCCCTGAAGGAACGGTTGCGTCGTCAACTTCAGCCTCAGCGGCTGGCCGCGACCCTCTTCGGGATCCTGGGCCTCACGGCCCTGGTGCTGGCCATGGCCGGACATTACTCCCTGCAGCGCCAGATCACCCTGCAGCGCCTGCCGGAAGCGGGACTGCGCATGGCCCTGGGTGGCACTCCGGGCCGGGTACTGCGGGATTTCCTGAAGGATCTGCGGCTCCCCGTGGGTATCGGGCTGGGCGGCGGTCTCCTGGGCTCCCTGGTGGCCTGGCGCATCCTGGGTGCCCACGTTCCAGGCCTGCCTCCCCTGGACTGGAGGATTCTCCTTTGGACCCTGCTGGGCCTCTCGGCCACCTGCATCCTGGCTTCCCTGCTTCCCGCGCTTCGGATTCTTCGGGTCCACCCGGCCCAGGTCCTTCGGCGCGATTGACTCGACTCGACTCGACTTTTCTTCCTCCCTCGTTATTCAACAGGAGCCCCCATGGCCACCCCCCTCATCCATCTGGAATCCCTCCAGAAGGTCTTCACCACGGACGAAGTGGAAACCCACGCCCTTTCCGAAATCCATCTGGATATCCAGGAGGGGGAGTTCGTCTCCATCGCCGGGCCTTCGGGCTGTGGGAAATCCACGCTGCTTTCCATCCTGGGCCTGCTGGACACGCCCACTTCGGGCACGTACATCCTGAACGGCAAGCCCGCCTCGGGGCTGAAGCTGGCGGAGCGGGCGCGCATCCGCAACAAGGAGATCGGCTTCATCTTCCAGAGCTTCAACCTCATCGGCGATCTCACGGTGTTCGAGAACGTGGAGCTGCCCCTGGTCTATCGCGGCCTGAACGCCGGGGCTCGCCGCACGCGGGTGATGGAGGCCCTGGAGGAAGTGGGGATGAGCCACCGCGCCAAACACCTGCCCAGCCAGCTCTCCGGCGGCCAGCAGCAGCGCGTGGCCGTGGCCCGGGCCGTGGGCGGCCGTCCCGGCATCCTGCTGGCGGACGAGCCCACGGGCAACCTGGACAGCACCAATGGCGAATCCGTGATGGAGCTGCTGAAAGACCTCCACCGCCGGGGCTCCACGATCTGCATGGTGACCCACGATAGCCGCTTCGCCGGAGCCGCCGACCGCACCGTGCACCTCTTCGACGGGCGCATCGTGTCGGAAGAAGAAGCCAAGAAACAGCACGTGCCCTGAAGAAGTCCCCTTGCGCGGCGCTTGATGCACCTCCCGGAGTTCGCATGACCACTCTGCTCCTCGATTTCCGTCACGCCCTCCGCTCGCTGCTGCGGGCGCCGGGCTTCCTGTTCACGGCCACGGCCTGCCTGGCCCTGGGTATCGGGGCCAACCTGGCCGTGATCTCCCACCTGGACCGGCTGGTGCTGCGCCCCCTGCCCTTCCCGGACAGCGCACGGCTGGCGGTGATCCAGTCCACGGACGTCCGATCCGGGGGCGCGGGCCCGCTCACCATGGCGGATTTCCTGGATCTCCAGGGCCAGTGCAAGAGCTTCCAGGCCATGGCGGCCTGCACGGCTCGCGTGCGCACCCTGACAGGGGTAGGGGAGCCCGTGCGGCTCAACGTGGGCATGGTAACGGCGGATTTCTTTGGCCTGCTGGGCGTGAAACCGGCCCTGGGGCGCCTGGTGTTCCGGGCCGAGGAGGAAGTCCTGCCCGCCTCCGTCGCGGTGCTGCGCCATGACCTCTGGCTGAAACGCTTTGGCGGCGATCCTGCCGTGCTGGGCCGCACCGTCGTGCTGGATGGCCACGCCCTGCAGGTAGTGGGCGTGCTGCCTGCGGACTTCCGGTTCTACACCCGGATCGCTCAATCCGAAGTGTTCACCCCCGAGGCCACGCCTTTCGCGGGGCGCGGCAACCGGGGCATGGGCACATTCCTGGGCCTGGGGCGCCTGCGGCCCGGTGTGTCGGTGGCCGCGGCCCAGACCGAGGCCAAGGTCATCGCGCGCCGTCTGGGGCCGACCACGGGCAACCCGGAATTCGATGTGGCCGTGACCTCCCTGCTGGAGGAGACCGTCAGCAATTTCAAGCAGATCCTCTTTCTCTTCCAAGGGGCCCTGGGGTTGGTGCTCCTCATCACCTGCTTGAATGTGGCCGGGCTCCAGCTCGTGCGGAACATGGCCCGAGGGCAGGAACTGGCCATCCGCCAGGCGCTGGGAGCGGGCCAGGGCCCCATGGTGCGCCTCTTCCTGGCCGAAAGCCTGATCCTGGCTTTCCTGGGCGGCGGGGTGGGCATCGGCCTGAGTTTCTATTTCCAAGGGGGCTTGAGCTGGTTGACCAAGGACCTGATGCCCATGGCCCTGGAGGCCAGTCTGTACCCGGCCCTCTTCGGGGCGGCCCTGGGCCTCAGCCTGCTCACGGGCCTCGGCCTGGCCCTGCTCTCCTGGTTCATGGCTCGGCATCCTCGCCTGGCCGAAACCCTGAAGGGCGGCGCCCGGGGCGGCCAGACCCGGAACCACTGGCGGGTGCTCAAGGGTCTGGTGGTGGCCGAGGTGGCTCTCTCGGTGATGCTACTGTTGGGCGCCGGACTGCTGATCCGCACCCTGGTGAACCTGCGGCAGGTGGATCCTGGCTTCCAGGCTGCGCGGGTGCTCACCGTGAACATCCCCCTGCCGCCCAAAAAATACACCCTTCCGGTGCAGCAGAGTTTCCTGCAGCAACTGGAACTGAGCCTCAACGCCCTGCCGGGGGTGGAATCGGTGGGCGTCAACGACACCTTGCCCTTCGTAAAGGCCACCAATGGCGGCTATGTGTGCCCCGAGGCCGGGAACGGTGGCCGCAACGAGGCTCTGACCGTCTACGTTCGCTGGCACGTGGTCTCCCCGGGCTACTTCAGGACCATGGGTATCCCGCTCATGGCCGGGGAGGCCTTCCCGCTGGCGGATGCCCGGGCCTGCATGGTGAGCCGCCGCCTGGCCCAGAGCCTCTGGCCCAACCAGGATCCCGTGGGTCGCCTCGTGCATGCACCGGGCTGGCCAACACCCTTCACGGTTTCGGGCATGGTGGGCGATACCGCCGAGAACAACCTGGGGCGACCGGAAGATCCCCAGTTCTACGTATCCGCCGGAGCCTATGAGCTCTTCGAAGGCCCGGTGGTGGTGCTCCGGGTGCAGGGTGATCCCAGCCGCTACGCGGCCCCGGTAAAGGCTGCGATCCGGGCCCTGGATCCCGAACTGGCCCTGCCGAACCCCCAGCCCATGAGGGCAGCGCTTCAAGAAAGCACCAGCCTGATGATGGCCCTGGTGGCCAGCACCCTCTTTTCGACCTTTGGCGCCATCGCCCTGGTCCTCTCCGCCGTGGGGCTCTATAGCGTCATCAGCCAGATCACCCAACAGCGCCGCCGGGAGATCGGCATCCGCATCTCGCTGGGCGCCAGCCAGGGCCGAGTCCTCCGCGAGATCCTTTCCAGTGCCGGAAGCCTGGTGGGCCTGGGGTTGGCCGCAGGCTCCATCCTGGGCTGGGGACTGAGTCGAACCCTGAGCCAGCTTCTCTTCGGGCTCAAGACTCCCGGTCCGGCCATCTTCCTGGGCGTGCTCGCACTGCTGGCCCCCACCGCCCTCCTCGCCTGTCTTTTGCCCGCCCTGCGCGCCAGCCGCGTGAATCCCGCAGAAGCGCTGCGCGGGGAATAAATCCACCCGAAGGTAGAACATGTCCGATTTCATCTCTCTGCTACGCCAGACGCTGCGATCGGAACGACCACTCCCATTCATTACCCGCCAGGGTTGATGTGCTAGAGGTGGAAATCCATCGGAAATTTTGTTCGAAAGCGAGGTCCCCCATGAAAGTCATCTCCATGCTCGTCGGCTTGACACTCAGCCTCGCGCCAGCGCTCCACGCCCAGAGTGCAGCCGCGAAGGTCGACGCTCTGAAAAGCCGCCTGCAGGAAAAGGTCAACGCCTTTCAAGCCACGGGCGCCTTCCCGGGCATCACCGTGGGAGTCACCTTGCCCAGCGGCCAGACCCTTGCCGCAGCCGCAGGTCTGGCAGACCGAGACACCAAGGTTCCACTGACCCCCGAGGGGCGCATGCCCGCGGGCAGCGTGGGCAAGACCTTTGTCGCGGCGGTTGCCTTGCAGTTGGTGAAGGAAGGACGCCTGGACCTGGACGCCAAGGTGGCCCAGTACCTGGGAAAATGCCCCTGGTACCACAGACTCCCCAACGCCCAGGACATCACCGTGCGCATGCTGTTGAACCACACGGCGGGGCTGGAACGCCACGAGTTCAAGGAGGCCTTCCAGAAGGAGCTGACGCGCCAGCCGGACAAGGACTGGAAGCCCGAAGAAATGCTCACCTACCTGTTCGCCGACAAGCCCCTGTTTCCCGCCGGTCAGGGTTTTGGCTACTCCGACAGCAACTACATCACCCTGGGTCTGGTGCTGGAGCGGGTCGCCGGCAAGCCCTACCTAGCCCTGCTGCGCGAGCGACTCCTGCGTCCCCTGGGCCTGAAGGCCACGATGGCACCGGAGTCCCGCAGCATCCCGGACCTCGTCCAAGGCTATGCGGGCCCTGACAATCCCTTCGGGGGCACCGATGCCATGGTCAAGGATGGGCGCATCGCCTTCAACCCCAAGAGCGAATGGACCGGGGGCGGCGTCGTTTCTACCGCCGCCGATCTCTCCCGGTGGGGCAAGCTGCTGTACGAAGGCAGGGCCTTCGATCCCGCCCTCCTGCCCGTGATGCTGAAGGGTGTGCCCGCCCCGGAACTGGGCCCGGACATCGCCTACGGACTGGGGGTGATCCTTCGGCAGAGCGAGCTCGGACCCACGTACGGCCACAGCGGCTTCTTCCCCGGCTACCGCACCCAGCTCCTCTATTTCCCCGAGCATCGCCTGGCGGTTGCGGTGCAGGTGAACAGCAGCGTGGGCAAATCCCGGCTCTTCGAGTTGGCGGTGGAGGTGGCCAAGACGGTCCTGACGCCTCCGACAGGCAAGAATCCGCCCCACGCCAGGCCCTGAGAGTTGAGTAGCCTAGGGATATGTCCGCCCGCATCCTGATCGCCGATGACCAGCCCGATATCCGGGAGAGCCTGCGGCTGCTGCTGAAATCCGAAGGCTTCAAGGTGGATGTGGCGGCCAGTCCGGCGGCATCACTGACGGCGGTTGCGGCCTGCAGTCCGGATCTGCTGCTGATGGACATGAACTACAGCCAGGACACGACCTCGGGCCAGGAGGGCCTGACCTTGCTGGATCGCATCCGCGAGGCAGAGCCAGCCCTGCCGGTGGTGGTGATGACCGCCTGGGGCAGCATCGAACTAGCGGTGGAAGCCATGCGGCGTGGCGCCCGGGATTTCGTGACGAAGCCCTGGGAGAATGCACGACTCCTGGCCACGCTGCGTACCCAACTGGATCTCTCGGCGGCCCTGCGCCGCAGCGGCCGCCTGGAGGCTGAGAACCGCCTTCTGCGTAACGATGGTCTGCCCCAGCTCATCGCGCGCTCACGGGCCATGGAGCCTGTCCTGCGGCTGATGGAGCGCCTCGGGCCCTCCGATGCCCACGTGCTCATCACCGGAGAGAACGGAACGGGCAAGAGTCTCCTGGCCCGCTGCCTGCATGCCTCATCCCCCCGCGCGGAGCGGCCCCTCATCACCCTCAACGCCGGGGGCTTCGCGGAGGGGCTGCTGGAGAGCGAGCTCTTCGGACACACCAAGGGCGCCTACACGGACGCGAAGGCTGATCGCGCGGGACGCTTCGAGCTGGCGGATGGCGGCACCATCTTCCTGGACGAGATCGCCAACGCCCCTGCGGCCCTGCAGGCCAAGCTCCTGCGGGTGCTGGAGACCGGCGAATTCGAGCGGGTGGGTTCCAGCCGCACCCAGCGGGTGGATGTCCGCATCATCAGCGCCACCAATGCCGAACTTCCCAAAGAAGTAGCGGCGGGGCGCTTCCGTCAGGATCTCCTCTTCCGCCTCAACACCTTCGAACTGCACCTGCCCGCCCTGCGCGAGCGGCGGGAGGACATCGCCCCCCTGGCCGCCCACTTCCTGGAGGCCCACGCCCGGAAGTACCGAAAGACCCTCACGGGTTTCGATGCGGCCGCGCTCCGCGCCCTCGAGCAGCACGGCTGGCCGGGCAATGTCCGCGAGCTGGATCACACCGTGGAGCGGGCCGCCCTGATGGCGACAGGCCTGACCATCACGGCCTCCGACCTGCTGCTGAACGCCGCCTCCGCACCCGCACGCAAGCTGGATGAACTGGCACTGGAGGAAGTCGAGGCCCTGCTCATTCGCAAGGCCCTGGATCGCCATGGCAGCGCAACCGCTGCCGCCGAGGCCCTGGGCCTCTCCAGGAGCGCCATGTACCGCCGCATGCAGAAGTTCGAGATCACGCCGTGAACCTGGCCCACGATCGTCGGCTGCAACTCTTGGCGGTGGCCGCGCTGCTACCAGCTCTACTGCTGGCCTTGGTCCTGCTGAGGTTGACCTCCCTGCCTTGGTTCCTCAAGCTCGGACTGGGAATCGGAGTCCTACTGCCCTCCTTCTTCGCCCTGAAGCGGCTCCGGCTGCTGGCCCAGCGGCCCCTGCAAACCCTCTCCAACGTGCTCGCGGCGATCCGAGAGGGGGATTACTCCTTTCGGGCTCGCACGAATCGGGGGGATGATCCCCTCGCCACCGTATTCCAGGAACTGAACAGCCTGTCCGAACTGCTCCAGCAGCAGCGGATGAAGGCCATCGAGGCCGCGGCCCTGCTGGGCACGGTGATATCGGAAATCGATGTGGCGGTCTTCGCCTTCGACGAAGAAGGCCTGCTTCGCCTCGTCAACCGAGCGGGAGAGGCCCTGCTGGCTCGGCCTCAGGAACGATTGTTGGGGTTTTCTGCCGCCGAACTTGGCCTGGATGAGGCTCTGGAGAAGGACTCCCCACGGCTGCTGGACCTCGACCTGCCGGGCCGCGCCGGCCGTTTTGAGCTGCGACGGGGCAGCTTCCGGCAGGGCGGGAGGCCCCATCAGCTGCTCGTGCTCTCGGACCTCACGCGGCCCCTGCGGGAGGAAGAACGTCAGGCCTGGCAGCGGCTCATTCGGGTCATGGGCCACGAGATCAACAACTCCCTGGCCCCGATCCAGTCGCTGTCCGGCAGCATCGGCACCATGATCGAGCAGCAAGGTGAAGATTGGCAGAGCGACGCGCGACAGGGACTGTCCATCATCGCCTCCCGCGCCCAGGCTCTGGGCCGCTTCATGGAGGCCTACACGCGCCTGGCGCGCCTGCCGGAGCCTCGCCTCGGAACGGTGCAGGCGGATTCCCTGGTGCGCAAGGTCGCGGGACTGGAACTGCGCCTGACCGTGGGCATCACCGAAGGGCCCGCCCTCAGCTTCCAGGCCGATGGCGATCAGCTGGAGCAGGCCCTCATCAACCTGCTCCGAAATGCCGTGGATGCCGCCCTGGAAACGGGAGGCGCGGTGAAGCTCTCCTGGATCGCAACGCCGGAGCAGGTGAGCTTCATCGTGGAGGACGAAGGCCCGGGCCTGCCTACGGGCGGCAATCTCTTTGTGCCCTTCTTCACCACCAAGCCCGGTGGCAGCGGCATCGGGCTCCTGCTCGCCCGCCAGATCGCCGAGGGCCACGGCGGCACCCTGCGGCTGACAAACCGCGAAACGGCGGGAGCCAGGGCGGTGCTTCAGCTGCCCTTGGTTTCAGGCCGCGTCGACTGAGCGGATCTCAGATCTTGCCCTCCGCCTTGAGGCGCCGGGCCGTCTCCTCGCCGATGCGGCCCCCCAGGACCTTCCCGGCCTCCATGGATTCCTGCAGCACCAGGGGCAGCTTGGCCAGCATCGCCCGACCCGCGGGGGTTTCGTAGAAAGCGAGGATGGCCTTGAGCTCATCCAGGGCGAAGTGCTTGTCATAGATCGGGACGGCCAAGGCCTCGAAGTTGTCCGCGGTCATCGCCTTGGCGAACTCGGTCCAGAAGATCTCCGGGACCTGGGGCATGGCCTGTTTCTGGGCCGTGATCCCTTCCTGCATCACCTGGACGCTCATTTCCCCGGCCCGGGTCACCTTGAGCAGCTTGAGGATCGCTTCGCGCTTGGCAGGTTCGATGCCAGGGGCCGCTGGCGGGGCCTGGGCATAGAGCGCGAGGGGCAGAGTCAGGGCGAGCAGGATGCGCATGGCCACTCCAAAGGGGTTCGATTACGTCAAGAGTGCTTGGTCTTCCACCAGGTCACACCCGCTTCCACGTCGTGGGCAATCTGCTCACGGAGGGCCTCCACGTCCGCAAAGCGCTGCTCACCTCGAATGCGATGGAGGAAGGCCAGCTCGAGCCGGGCGCCGTAGAGATCTCCCGTGAAGTCAGGCAGGAAGGTCTCGACACTGAGGGTGAGGCCCTGGAAGGTGGGCTTCAAACCGAGATTGGTGAGCCCCAGACGGGGGTGACCCAGATGGGCCCCGCGCACCTCCGTGACGTACACGCCGGAGGCCGGGAGCTGTTCCTGTTCCCACTGCAGATTGGCCGTGGGAAAGCCCAGGTGGCGACCGCGACGATCACCTTCGACCACCACTCCGGACAGGACATAGGGTCGCCCAAGGAGGCGGGCGGCCTCTTCCACATCGCCCCACTCCAGGGCCTCCCGCACCCGGGTGCTGGAGAGCCAGCCACCGTCATAGGCTTTGAAGGCGTGAGGGATCACCTTGCAGCCGGTGTCCAGGCCCCAGGTCTCCAGGGCCAGCAGATCGCCCAGACGGTCCCGACCGAAACGAAAGGCGCGGCCCACGTGCAGTTCCACCGGCTCCAGCACACGATCCAGGCCCGCCAGAAAGTTCTGGGCGCTGAGCTGGGAAAAAGGACGGCTGAAGGGGATCACCCAGGTGATGTCCACGCCCGCAGCTTCGAACACCGCCAGCCGCTGGGCCTGGGTGGTGAGCAGCTTGGGCTTGCGTTCCGGCGCCACCACCACCGAGGGATGGGGATCGAAGGTCACGACGACGGCGGGCAGGCCCCGCAACCTGGCGCTGCGCACGGCGGTTTCCACCAGTTCCCGATGCCCGGCGTGAACTCCGTCGAAGTTGCCGAGCGTCAGCACCGTGGGACCGGAGCGGGGCGGGCCTTCCTCCAGGCCGTGACGCCAGAGCTTCAAGGTTTCTCTCCAGGGTGCTCGGCGGGCCAGGCGAGGCTGGCGATGATGCTTCCCGCCAGCACGGAGCTGATGAACACAAGACTGGTGACGATAAGGGTCTGGTCCGAAATGCCCAGGGAAGTCTTGAGCCAATGGGCGGCGCACATCTTGATGCCCACGAAGGTGAGAATCACCGCCAAGCCAACCTTCAGCCGATGGAACCGATCCATCATCTTGGCCAAAAGGAAGTACAGGCTCCGCAGGCCGAGAATCGCGAAGATGTTGGAGGTGTAGACCACGAAGGGATCCCGAGTGATGGCCAGCACCGCCGGGATGCTGTCCACGGCAAAAATCAGATCCGTCACCTCCACGGAGATGAGCACCAGCAGCATGGGGGTGGCGTACAGGCGGTGGTTCTTCTTCACCAGGAAGTGCTGGTGGCCGCCCTCGGGATCGAAGGGCATGATCTTTCGGAACACCCGCACGATGCCGTTCTTGGTGGGGTCGGCCCCGGCCTCTTCCACGAAGAACATCTTGATCCCCGTGTAGACGAGGAAGGCGCCGAACACGTACATCATCCACTCGAAGCGGTTGAGCAGCGCGGTGCCCGCCAGGATCATCACGGCCCGCATGATCAGCGCGCCCAGGATGCCCCAGTAGAGGATGCGGTGCTGGTTTTTCATCTCCACGCCGAAGGCGGCGAAGAGCATGACGAACACGAAGAGGTTGTCCACGCTCAGGCTCTTTTCCAGCACGTAGGCCGTGAACCATTCGGTGGCCTTGATTCCCGCGTCATAGTGAACCGCGTTCGGGGGTGCGAAGTAGCCCAGGAAGACCGCCCCGTTGAAGACGAGGGCCAGGCCAATCCACACGGCGCTCCAAACGGCGGCCTCACGGTAGCTAGGGGCATGGATGCGACGGTTGAAAACGCCCAGATCCAGGGCCAACATCACGAACACCAGGCCATGGAAGCCCAGCCAGGCCCAAAGGGGAGCGGAATCGAGCAGAGCGTGAAACACAGAACCTCCAGACTTTCAGGATAACAAGCGAAACTAGGGGCATGAGCCTTCCCCGTTTTGTCCTCTCTTTTTCGGGCCTTCCCGCCGAGCACTTGCTCCTGCCTCTGGAGTCGGAACAGGCGCGTCATCTGGGTGTGTTGCGCCTCCAGCCGGGAGACGCCCTGGAGTTGCTGCTGCCCTCCGGTCCATGGAAGGCCGACCTGGCGGAATTGGGGAAGCGCGGCGCCCTGGTACGCCTAGTGGCGCCCCTGGACGAGAACCGGGAGCCGCCCATTTCCCTCCAGGCCTGCCTGCCTCTCACGGCCCAGCTTTCGCTGTGGGACGAATGGCTACCAGGGGCCGTGGAGCTGGGCGTCACTCTCATTCAGCCCGTGATTTACGCCCGGAGCGAGTTCGACGTCCGCAAGACTGCGCCTAAGCTGGAGCGCTGGCGCCGCATCGTGACCGTCGCCTGCGAACAGAGTCACCGAAGCCGCATTCCCGAACTGCGGGAGCCGATACCCTTCGAGGCCCTTCAGTCCTGGGAAGCACCCCAGAGGTGGGTGGCCTACGAATTGCGCACCGGCGAGGCGAATCCAGCCCTTCGGAGGGAAGGCCTCGCC
>JAYREN010000050.1:0-10750 GCA_041908845.1 Holophaga sp.
CTGCGTCCTCTCGTTTTTTCCTCTGTGCTCTCTGTGGTTCTTCTATTCCTCATCTACAAACGCACCTCCTGTCTCGGGCACCGCTCCCGCTGACCTGCGCAGCCGCCACGCCCCGATCCACCCACGGCACCCCCCAAGTTGCTCGCCGATCCGCAGCGACCATTCGCCGATCCGACCAGGAAAACTGCGGACACCGGCTCTACCTTGAGGGAGTCCGTTCCGGGAGCCCCGATGCCGAACCTCCACGCTGAATCTCCACTCTCCATGGGCCGCCTCGTGATGCCCGTCGCCGTGTACTTGATGATGCCCCTGGCCCAGATCCCCCTCGTCGCCCAGGAGACGCCCATCGTCTCCCTGAAGGAGTTCATCTCCACCGAGGTGCGTCAGCAGGGCTTCACCCTGCCCGGTGCCGCCAAGGTCCATGTCTATGCCCGGGGCGGCGGCATCGAGCGCCGCTGGAACGACGACCAGACGCTCTTCGCCTACGGCTGGATACTCAATGCCACCACCCGGGAAGTGGTCTGGCAGATGAGCGGGGCCAACAGCAAGCGGCAGGATGTCTACCGGATCGCCGATCAATACATCGACCTGCCTGCGGGCAGCTACGAGGCCTACTTCAGCAACCACGGCTTCGGGCGGGAGACCCTCTTCTCCCAGTGGAACCGCAACATCGATCGGCGCCGCCTCGTCAAAGAGGGCAATCGTCGCCCCGAAGAGGGCATCGGCTTCCTGAGTCTCTTTGGGGCCGATACCCAGTCCCAGCTGCGTTTCTGGCAGGATCGCGCCCAGAACTACGGCATGGAGATCTATGCGCCCACCACGGTCGCAGGCCAGGTGAAGACCTTCGAGGCCCCGCTGCGCTGGAAGAACGTCTTCGTCTCCCTAGCCAAATCCGTGGACAGCACCCAGTCCGATCAGGCCTTTCGCGTTTCCAAACCCGTATCGGTCCACGTCTACGCCCTGGGCGAAGGGCGGCGCAATCGCGAACTGAACGATTCCGGCTGGATCCTGGACGCCCGCACCCGCAAGCGGGTCTGGGAAATGCGTGCGGATCGAGCCCAGTATGCCGGCGGCGCCCAGAAGAACCTGCGCCAGGTGGAGACCATCCAGCTTCCCGCCGGCGATTACATCGCCAGCTTCGCCGCCGACGACTCCCACTCGCCCGCCGACTGGAACGCGGCGCCCCCCTGCGATCCCGCCCTCCATGGGCTGACCCTTTCCATCGCCAGCGATGCGGATTTCCAGCGCGTCGCGCTCATGGAGATGCCCAAGCCCGGCCCCGTGCTGGCGGAAGTCGTCCGGGTGCGGGACGACGAGAAACGCTCCGTGCCCTTTGCCCTCAAGGCCGACGAACTCATCCGCATCTATGCCATCGGTGAAGGCACCACCAGGCGCCTGGAAGACTACGCCTGGATCGAGGACGCCAAGACCGGAAACCGGGTCTGGACCATGGACTACAGCAATTCTCGGCATGCCGGTGGCGCCACCAAGAACCGCCTGGTGGATGAAGTCATCACCCTGCCCAAGGGCAGCTACACCCTGCACTTCAGGACCGATGACTCCCACGCCTACGGCGACTGGAATTCCGACCGGCCCCGGGATGCCGAACACTACGGCGTCACGGTCTACGCAATTACGGGCAAGTAGATTCAGGCCTCGCCGGGCTCGTCCGCAGAGATGGCCGGGGAGAGCGGCGGGCCGCCGGGGGTACCGGGATCGTGGGGCAGGCTGCCCCGGGGGCTTCGCAGGTAGACATAGGGCGTGGCGTGGAGGAAGTTGGACACCCGCGAGGTGTAGACATCCGCATAGCGTTCCACTTGCCGCGCCAGATGACTCTTGTCGTTGCCCGCCCGGGTCAGCAGGCCCCACCGGCTGTTGGTGAGTTCGGTGGAGGCCCGGGCCAGGGGGGCGATCTCCGCATCCATGGCCACCAGGCGGTTCCGCAGCCACTGGATGGTCGCATCGAGGGATGAACTGGTGGCTTCGGACCTGGGCCCGTAGCCGCCCCGCAGCCGCTGGAGGGCAATGCGCGCCTGGGAAAGCTGGGCCTCCAGGCCTTCCTTCTCCTCCATGCGCGCCGCCAGGAGCTGTTCGGTTTCCGCGAAGGATTCCAGGGCCGTCACTTCCCCTTCCAGCTCCCGCAGCACCAGCGCCGTGCGCCAGCGCAGCAGGCGCTTGCTCACATGCACATCGCCGAACATGTGATCTCCCACGTACAGGATCTGGTCGCCGGAGATCCCCAGATCCTGTTCCACCTGGGCCGCACAACCGCCCAGATAGGCGAGGCCGGGCTTCAGGGCGCCCACCAGGGGACGCAGCAGTCCGTCCTCGGTGACGATCTCGAAGAAGGGCGCGCGCTCGGTGAAGAAATCTGGCTTGCGGGCGCTCACGATGACGAGATCGAAGAGCTCCCGCCACGTTGTGCCTTCCGGCAGAAAGCGGTCGTAGGCGTACGTCATCATCCGCTGGGTGAAGCTCCACTCGGAATTGGTGATGAGCACCAGCTTCTTGCCCGCCGCCCGCTGATCCTGCAGGGCCAGGGCGGCCTCGGGATCCAGCACCACGTAGCGTTCCGGCGCATCGGCGATCTCGGCCTTGAGGCGGCCTTCGAGATGCTGGGCATCCACCTTGGCCCGCACCCGGCGGTAGAGATCCTCGTAGCCCTTGACCTGGGGCAGCTGGCCCTGGTCCAGGAGTTCCACCATCTGCGCGTAGAGGCAGCCTTCCGAAAGGGAAAAGAGCGTATTGAGGAAGACCCAGCGATCCTCTGCCAGGTCCACCAGCACATGCGTATACACATCCCGCTGAGTGGCGAAGTCCAGGGCCTGGGTGCCGTGCATGGCGCGCTTGACGAAGCCGAAGCGGTTGGCCTTCACCAGGTTGCCCAGCTCCGTGTCGATGACGAGGCCCCGGGCCACCATCTCCGGGTCGAAGCTCAGGGCCTGCACGGGCCAGCCGTCCTTCAGGAAGCTCTCCAAGGCCAGCTCGTAGACCCGCCGCTCGAAGATATCGGCCCGGTAGTCCACCAGGGTGTAGTCCATGTCGTAGCCAATGGCCTTGAGGGCCCGGAAATTCAGGGTCCGGTTGCAGTAGACGCCGCGGCCACGGGGAAGCGTTCGAGAAGGGTCAGGGAAGGTGGAATCAGGAAGCATCGGAGCCAGAATACCTCGCGGAACGCTTCGGTCGGCACGGTCTGGTCCTCATGGCGACAAAGATTGCCAAAAAGACACACGGAGCGTCCTCAGCGTTCCTGGACCACGAGGTAGGACACAACCGTTCCCACCAGGGCGGGCACTACCAGGGCAGCCTGTCCCGTGGTCTCCGCCAGGAATACGCAGGGGACGAGAAGGGTTTCATGGGTCGCCCCGGCGAAGGCCGAGGCCCCCACCATCGCCATGTACCCGGGCTGCCCCGCACCAATCAGTGCGTCGAAGGCGGAGCCGATGGCGGCCCCCATCGCCAGGGAGGGGAGCCACAGGCCCCCGATTCCTCCCCCCGCGAAGGTGAGGGCCGTGGCGGCCAGTTTTAGGGCCAAGAACATCACGGCATGAGTCGGCAGCGTTTCCCCCTGAAGGAGGTGGCGCACCAGTTCCAGGCCACCCCCCAACGTCACGGGCAGATCGGACCAGAACACGTGTCCCGGGAGTGCCAGCAGCACCAGCCCGAGGCCCGCCACGGCCCCTCGCCACAGGAAGGGGACACGCCCCAACAAGCGACTCAACCGGGACCGCAACCCGAAGAACAGGGAGGCCCCAAGTCCACAGGAGAGCCCCAATACCAAAGCCCAGAGGACTTCTCGGCCCTGAAGATGGTAGGGCCGGACCGTGGGAAGGAGAGGCGCATGCCCCATCCAGACGGCAAAAGCCACATAGCCCGAGGCGGCGGACACCAGACAGGGCACCAGGGCCTCCGAGGAGATCCGCCCATCCTGCTCCGCCGCCAACAGGGCCCCGGAAAGGGGTGCCCTGAAAACGGCGGCCAGAGCCGCGGCAGCCCCCGCCTTGGCCATGACGATGGGGCGAGCCAGCAGGCGGCGAAGGGCACCAAACCGCTGGGCCGCGGCATGGAGCACTCGGTGGAACTGGATGCCCAGGGCCGCCCCCAGCCACTTGCCCGGGCCCTCCACTCCGGCGCTTCCCCCAAAACCGATGGTCAGTGTGCAGGCCACGACCTTGGCCACGGAAGAACGGAAGGCGAATACCCGGTAGGGATCCCGGCGCGCGGCGTGCATGTCCTTGGCCAGGGACGCCTCGCCAATACGGGTGAAATGCAGGAACAGGGTGGTCAGGAAGAGGCCGATCCCGGGCAGCAGGATGACCGAGTGGGTGCGACTCCCCACCCGCTGCACCCAGGGTTCAAAGGCCTCCAGACCGCGCAGGGCCAGGGCCACCAGGAAACCGATACCGACCCCCAGGGGGAGCATTACGCCCAGGATTCGCCGGGAATGGGCGAGAAGACGCAATTGACGCCTGCGGGTAGGAAAGAGTTCTCGGGATTCCACGGACACGATCGAGGCTCCTGGGCGATGCCGGGCTCCCCCGCGTAGCCTGACGCCCGAAGACCCCAGGCGCTTCCGCCACCTCCATTCTGGGCCCTCGGGTCACGGGAGGAAACCTCGGTTCCATTCTGGACGCGCAGGCCATTCCATCGCAGGCTGAAATCAGCAGGCCACCCGTGCTGCTTATGGAACATCATGTCGACCCGCCCCCTGATCCTGCTCACCAATGACGATGGCATCGCCTCCCCCGGGCTCCAGGCCGCTGTGCGGGCCGTGCTGGGGCTGGGGGAACTCCTGGTGGTGGCGCCTTCTACCCAGCAGACGGCCATGGGCCGGAGCTTCCGGGGCCGCAAGGATGCCCAACTGGAACCCATCGTCTTCGAAGTGGACGGCCACCCGGTGCGCGCCTTCCACGCCGAGGGCACCCCCGCCACCGTGGTGCGGCACGGCCTGCAGGTGCTCTGCCAGGAGCGCCTGCCGGACCTGCTCATCTCGGGCATCAACTACGGGGAGAACGTGGGCTCCAGCATCACGGCCTCGGGCACCGTGGGCGCCGCCATGGAGGCCGCCAGCCTGGGCATCCCGGCCCTGGCCGCCGCGCGCCAGGTACACCCCGATGACGTCATGGAGCACGGGGAACAGGACTGGTCTGCGGCGGAACACTTCCTGCGGCTCTTTGCGGTCCGACTGCTGGGAGCCTCGCTGCCCTTCGATGTGGATCTGCTGAAGATCGACGTGCCCGAGGGCGCCACGGTGAACACGCCCTGGCGCCTGAGCCGCCTCTCCCGCCAGCCCTATTTCCAGATGGTGCTGGAGACCCCCTGCCTCACCAGCCGCATCGGGGATGGCCGGATCGTCGTGGCCATCGACCACGCCCGCCTGGAAGCCGACTCCGACATCCACGCCCTGGCGGTGGATCGCGTGGTGGCGGTCACGCCCCTCAGCCTGAATGTCACGTCCAGGGCGGATTTCGGGGAGATCCAGCGGGCGCTGATGGGCGACTGAAGGTCCAAAGACGCGGGAGGCGCGGGGGCGGCAGGCCGATGTGGTTCTTCCCGGCCCTGCGTGAAGGACCGCACATGTCTTGAGGAAGCGGTTTGATTTTGCCCCACCCACCCGCGGATTTCCGCGGGCCAGAATGCCTTCCTGTCTGGTTTTGAGCCGTGCCCGCTGTTATCCCCTCCATCCTTGTTGATTCTTCTTGGAAAACCGAACAGCCGAATCCTTGAGCCTTCGTTCGGCGGCTTCTTGTTCGGCAAAGGGCATGGGAAAACCTTTCAACAGGGATACAGGGGATGAAGGGGATGGGCCTCCGTCGATTGGCATTCTTGTGTGAAGGATGGCCGCATCTGGGTCTGCCCCCGAGCGCCCGCCCGGTTCTTCCCGGCCCTCGCCATTCGTGCCATCCTCAGCCTTCCCCCCCGGATGCCCCATGGAACACCACACCCTCGGCAATTCACGGATCTCCCGCGGCCTGATCCTGCTGACCGCGGTGTGCCTGCTTGGCGCCTTCGTGCTGGCCGCCTTCATCGCCGCCTATGGGGTGAACCAGGGCGTGGACTCGATCACACTGCCGGTGGCGGGGCGGACCCTGAACGGGTTCATGGCCATCGTGCTCACCTGCATCGCCCTCATCGTGCCGCTCACGGCCAATCTCTACACGCCCAAGCTGGTCACGCTGTACGTCAAGCATCCACTGATCGTGGCCATGCTTTCGCTGCTGCTCACCAGCCACATCATCAGCCTGGCCCTGAACTTCATTCCCATGCACCACCTCCTTAGCCGCGTGCTCGTCAAGGTGCTGGCCCTGATCTACCTGCTGGTGATGGCCGGGGCCATTCCCTACCTCTACGGCATCAGCCAGTTCCTGCGGCCCAGCTTCTTCATGCCCATGCTCACCAGGAAGGGCGCCCGCACCCTCCAGGATCTGAACCGGGGCAAGCGCCCCCGCCAGAGTGTCCACGATCTCTTCGAAACCATCGACGTGGTGACCAACATCGCCCTCACCGGGATGGCCCGGGGGGACCGCCAGCTGGTACTGCTGGCCCTCCAGTCCATGAACGCCCTGCTCACCGAGATCATCGGCAGCACCGGATCCTGGCGCTCCGGCCAACCCTTCTTCGTGCCGGGGCTGGCCATGGAGGGGCAGGACTACCTGATCCGGGAGCGGATCTGGCCCGAGGCTTACGTGCTGGCCCAGACGCTCAAGGTGATGGAGGGCGCCACCAAGCGCCACCACGAGATCATGGCCGAGCTGGCCGGACAGATGGTGGAGACGGCGAGTCTGGCCTCGGTGCTCCAGCGGGATTCGGTGGTGGAACTCCACATCATGGCCTTCAACACCCTGATGCGGGAGGCCATCGAGGAGAAGGATCTGCGCCGTTTCCAGAATCTCTCGTACCACTACCGCCTGCTCATCGAGGCCTTCCACGAAACACCCAGCCGCATGCACGAGGCCGCCCAGCACTTGCTGCACTACGGCAAGATCGCCGCCCGCCAGGGCCTGCATTTCGGCCTGGAGACCGTGGTGTACGATCTGGGCGAGCTGGTGCTGAACCTGGCACGCCACGACGAAGAGCGTGCCGTGGAGCTGGTCCAGGCCTGGGCCGGTCCCCTCTGGCAGGAAGCCATCGACCAGGGCAGCCTGATGAAGAAAGTCGGCTGGCGCACCCTGATCCGCGTGTACTGGGAGGCCAAGGCCCTCGAGCTGGAAGAGGTCGCCAGCGCCATCTACTGGCGCTACCTGTCCGATGAGGCCATCCACCGGGAGCAGATCGAGCTGGTGCTCGAAGAGAACCGCGAGCTGCACTTCGAGTTCAACGACCGCCTCATGCGCTTCGCCCACCTCTCCCCGGGTGCCCAGGCGAAGGCCGAGGCCTTCCTGGAAAACTGGTAGCCGGTCGGGGAACCGCCCCTCGCTTCAGTCTTTCACCTTCGCCAACAGCTCCTTCACTGCGTCCTTGTGCACCATGAAGCCGAGCACCTTGAGCTTCACGTAGTCCTCGTGGAAGAAGTAATAGCCGGGGTGTTCGTTGTTCCAGGCGCTGCTCCAGGAGTCCTTCACCAGGTACCAGTCCTGGCCGTTCTTCTCAGTGAAGCCCACCACGTGCAGGCCGTGGTCATCGGTGGTGGTGCCGTTGTTGAAACGGAACTGGCGGGCCGCCTCGTCGATGTGGGCGGAAGGGATGTCCCAGGTGGGCACCACCGCGAGGCCCGGGGCGCCGATGGAGTAGCCGGGTTCGGACATGTCGCCGGCGATGGCCAGGCTGTAACCCTTGCGGACGGCACTCTTGAAGGCCCCGAGGAAGGCGTCCAGAGGCACGTTGACATACTCCTTGCCGTGCCACCAGTTGTCCGGCACCTCGTACTCGGTGTGCTGCCAGGTGGGCTTGGCCAGGAAGGAGACGAATTCCACGTAATTGTCGGGATTCAGCCGCGCCACCTGCTGCATGTATTCCATGGGCGTCAGCTGCTTGCCTTCCACCTTTACTGTCACAGGCGGCGCGCCCAGGTGGTGATCCAGGATGGCGCGCACGGTGGAGACGACCTGTTCTTCGTTCCAGGCACCCGCCGCCTTCACGCCTTCGAGGTAGGTCCTGATCTCCTTGAAGAGACCCGAGTGGTCGTAGTCCTTGCGCCCCTCCTTCAGTCCCGAATAGGCCTCCGCGGGCACCACGCCGTGGGTGCGCCAGGCCCGCAGCACGGCGGCGCCCTGGGAACCTTCTCCGAGGGTGGACGTGCCCCGGCTCCGCACGAAGCCCCGAGCCTTCTCCACGTATTCCCAGTAGACGGAATGCATCACTGAAAAGCGCAGCTCCCGCTTGGTCTGGCGGTAGGCCTCGGATTCCAGGAAGGAGGTGGTGGAGAAACACCAGCACATGCCCGATATGCCCTGACAGACCGCAGGCTGATGCCAGACCTTCGTGAATTCAGAGACGGTTTTCGGGGCATCGAGGGCGGAGAAGTCCACCCACATGGCCTTCTTGGGCGAGTCCTCCCCTTGTTTCTGGAGCTCGGCCTTGATGGCGCTCAGCTTGGCGTCCTTTTCCGGCTCGAACACCACCCTGTCCCGGCGCTCAGGCACCTGGGCAGAGGCGGGGGAGAGCAGGACTGTGCCTGCGAAAAAAAGGCTTTGCAGGTGCATGGCAAGACTCCGGGAGAAAGGACATCGTATTATGATGTTTTTGTTCATTCTGCCACCCTTCCGGAGGATCCTCATGCGTTCTCTCATCCCGCTGACCGCGCTGGTCTGCCTCTCGATACCCGCCATGGCCGCCAAACCCGCACCCGCCACCAATCCCTTCTTCACCCCCTGGAAGACACCCTTCGCGGTGCCACCCTTCGGTCAGATCAAGACGGAACACTTCATGCCCGCCCTGGAAGAAGGCATGAAGCGCCAAAAGCTGGAAATCGGGGCCATCGTCAAGAACCCCGCCAAGGCCACCTTCAAGAACACGGTGGCGGCCCTGGATGATTCCGGGCTCCTGCTGGGCAAGGTGTACAGCGTCTTCGGCCTGCTGACCGGCGCCGAGACCAATGACGCGCTCCAGGCCCTGGAGGCCAAGGTGGGGCCCATGCTGGCCGCCCACCAGGACGATATCTACCTGAACGAAGGGCTCTTTCAGCGGGTGAAGGCGGTCTATGACCACCGCGCCAGCCAGAAGCTCAACGCCGAAGAAACCATGCTCCTGGAGAAGACCTACCGCCGTTTCGTGCGGGGCGGAGCGAACCTGGAAGCAGCCCAGAAGGATCGTCTGCGGGCCATCAATGGCGAGCTCTCCAGCCTGAAGATCAAGTTCAGCGAGAACCTGCTGAAGGAGACCAACGCATACCGTCTGGTGGTGGACAAGGAGGCGGATCTCGCGGGCCTGCCCGAGGGGCAGATCATCGCCGCCGCCGAGGCCGCCAAGGGCGCGGGCCTGGAGGGCAAGTGGGTGTTCACCCTGAAGGCCCCCAGCATCTGGCCCTTCCTGCAGAGCGCCGAGAACCGCGACCTGCGCAGGCAGATCCTCACGGCCTATGCCACCCGCTGCGACAAGGGCGGCGAGACGGACAACAAGGCCATCTTCGCCAAGCTGGCCTCCCTCCGGGTGGAGAAGGCGCAGTTGATGGGCTACAAGAACTGGGGAGAGTTCGTGCTGGCCGAGAACATGGCCAAGACTCCCGCGAACGCATACAAGCTCCTGGAGCAGCTCTGGACGCCCGCCCTCAAGGTGGCCCGACAGGAAGCCGCCGACCTTCAGGCCATGATCGATGCCGAGAAGGGCGGCTTTAAGCTGGAGCCCTCGGATTGGCGTTTCTATTCCGAAAAGGTCAAGAAGGCCAAGTACAGTCTGGACGAGGAAGCCCTCAAGCCCTACTTCCCCCTGGAGGGCGTGCGCAACGGCGCCTTCACCCTGGCGGGCAAGCTGTACGGCGTGACCTTCAAGGAGCGCAAGGATCTGCCCGTCTACCACCCGGAGGTGCAGGCCTTCGAGCTCAAGGAGAAGGACGGCAAGCATCTCGGCATCCTCTACATGGACTTCCATCCCCGGCCCGGCAAGCGCGGCGGCGCCTGGATGTCCACGATTCAGGAGCAGTGGATCCAGAACGGCAAATTCATCTCGCCGATCATCTACAACGTGAGCAACTACGCCCGACCCGCCGGGGATGTGCCCGCCCTGCTCACGCCGGATGAGGCGGAAACGCTCTTCCACGAATTCGGCCACGCCATGCACTTCATGGTCGCCAACTGCCGGTTCCGCGGCAGCGGCAACGTGGCCCAGGATTTCGTGGAGCTGCCCAGCCAGATCATGGAGAACTGGGTCTTCGAGCCCGAGATGCTCAAGCTCTACGCCAAACACTACAAGACTGGCGAAGTCATTCCCCAGGAGCTGGTGCAGAAGCTGAAGAAGGCCGCCAATTTCAATGCAGGCTTTGGCTGGACCGAGCGCCTCGCCGCGTCCTTCCTGGACATGGACTGGCACACCTTGACCGATGCCAAGGTGCTGGACGCCACCACCTTCGAGACGGCGCGGATGGCCAAGTGGGGCCTGATCCCCGAAATCCTGCCCCGCTACCGCACGCCCTATTTCGCCCATGCCGCCGATGAATATTCCGCGGGCTACTACAGCTACACCTGGTCCGAGGTGCTGGACAGCGATGCCTTCCAGGCCTTCAAGGAAACGGGCAACCTGTTCGACCCCAAGACCGCCAAGGCCTTCCGCAAGCTCCTCTCCAAGGGCGGCAGCGAGGATCCCGCCGCCCTCTACC
>JAYREN010000050.1:10760-13502 GCA_041908845.1 Holophaga sp.
CGATCCCAAGGTCGAAGCCCTGCTCGAAATGGGCGGCCTGAAATAATCAACCCTTCTCTTCAAGGATGAATCATGCGAATCCTGCCCCTGCTCCTCGCCGCCGGTCTGCCCATGGGCGCTGAGACCCCCGCGGACAATCCCTTCTTCCAGACCTGGAAGACGCCCTTTGGCGCACCGCCCTTCGCCCAGATCAAGGAGGACCACTTCATGCCCGCCTTTCGGGAAGGCATGAAGCGCCACAAGGCCGAAATCGCGGCCATCACGGAGTCCAAGGCGAAGCCCACCTTCGTCAACACCATCGAGGCCCTGGAGAATTCTGGGCGCTTCATGGAGCCCGTGGGCGCCGTGTTCGGTCACCTCTCCGGCGCCGAGACCAATCCGAGGCTCCAGGCCATCAACCGCGAACTGGCGCCCCTGCGCTCGGCCCACTTCGACGACATCAACTTCAACGAGAAGCTGTGGCTGCGGGTGAAGGCCGTGTGGGAGAACCGCGCCGCCGAGAAACTCAAGCCCGAGCAGGCCCGCCTGCTGGAAGACACCTACAAGGGCTTTGTGCGCGCCGGGGCTAACCTGGCCGCCGACCAGAAGACCCGCATGCGGGCCATCAACGGGGAACTCTCCAATCTGAGCGTGGCCTTCGGCGACAAGATGCTGAAGGCCACCAAGGACTACCGCCTGGTGATCGAGAAGCCCGCCGACCTCGCGGGTCTGCCCGAGGGCGTGCGCAATGCCGCCGCCCTGGCTGCCAAGAAGGCCGGCAAGGAGGGCCAGTGGCTCTTCAACCTGGACGGCCCCAGCCTGTGGCCCTTCCTCCAGTACGCCGACAACCGCGAGCTGCGACGCCAGATGCTCACCGCCTACACCGAGCGCTGCAACGGCGGCGAGCAGGACACCCGCGCCATCGCCAGCCGCATCGCGGCCCTGCGCGCCGAAAAGGCCAAGCTGCTGGGCTTCCCCACCTGGGCGGATTTCATCCTCGACGAGAACATGGCCAAGAACCCCAAGGGTGTCTACGGCCTGCTGGACCAGCTTTGGCAGCCCGCCCTGGAAGTGGCCAAGAAGGACCGCGCCGAGATGCAGCTGATGCTCGACAAGGAACTGCCGGGCGAGAAGCTCCAGGCCTGGGACTGGCGCTATTACGAAGAAAAGGTCCGCAAGGCCCGCTTCGATCTGGACGAGGATGTCGTCAAGCCCTACTTCCCCCTGGACAAGGTGCGGGCTGGCGCCTTCCTGGTGGCCCAGAAGCTCTATGGCATCACCTTCACCGAACTGAAGAACATGCCCACCTACAGCCCCGAGGTGCAGGTCTTCGAGGTCAAGGAGAAGGACGGCCGCCCCGTGGGCATCTTCTACGTGGACTACCATCCCCGCCCCGGCAAGCGCGGCGGCGCCTGGTGTGGGCGCCTGCGCTCGGGCTACGGCGATATTCGCCCCATCGTCACCAACGTCTGCAACTTCACCCGCCCCTCCGGCGACAAGCCCGCCCTGCTCACCCCGGATGAAGTGGAGACCCTCTTCCACGAGTTCGGTCACGCCCTGCACGGCTTCTTCTACAAGGGCAAGTACCGCGGGCTCGCCAGCACGCCCCGGGACTTCGTGGAACTGCCCAGCCAGATCATGGAGAACTGGGCCATGGAACCCGAGGTGCTGAAGCTCTACGCCAAGCACTACAAGACCGGCGAGACTATCCCCGATGCGCTTATCCAGAAGATGCAGAAGGCGGGCAACTACGGTCAGGGCCTCAAGACCGTCGAGTATCTGGGCGCCGCCTTGCTGGACATGGCTTGGCACACCCTGCCCGAACCCAAGGAGCAGGACGCCATGGCCTTCGAGAAGGCCACCTTCGACAAGCTGGGCCTCATCCCCGAGATCCCCAGCCGCTACCGCACCCCCTACTTCAACCACATCTGGGCGGGCGGCTACAGCGCCGGGTACTACGCCTACATCTGGAGCGAAGTGCTCGATTCCGATGCCTTCCAGGCCTTCGTGGAGAAGAAGAACCTCTTCCACCCCGCCACCGCCGCCGCCTTCCGCAAGGAAGTGCTGTCCAAGGGCGGTACCGCCGATGCCGCGGAGCTCTACCGCGCCTTCCGGGGCCGAGATCCCAAGGTGGAATCCCTGCTGGTCAAGCGCGGACTGAAGTAGCCCAACGCGATCACGATGAAAGAGGGGTGGCTATGGTCGCCCCTCTTTCATCGTCCAACACCTTCTTCCGCTATTCTCTCTCCATCCCTTCGGAAAGCGCCGCCATGTCCAATCCCATCCGCCGCATCGCCATCTGCACCGGAGGCGGGGACGCCCCCGGCCTCAACGCGGTCATCCGCGCGGTGGTCATCGCGGCCACCAATCTGGGCTGGGAGTGCTACGGAATTCGCGAGGGCTTCAACGGCATCCTGTTCCCGGAGCGCTATCCCGAGGGCGGCGTCTTCAGGCTCACCCGCGACCGGGTGAAGGGCATCGCCCACCTGGGTGGCACGATCCTGGGCACCACCAACAAGGGCAACCCCCTGCAGTTCCCCATGAAGATGCCGGACGGCACGATCAAGGAGGTGGACCGCACGGGGGAGATCCTGGAGTATTTCGCCCGCAAGGAGCTGGATGCGCTGGTTTCCATCGGTGGCGACGGCTCCCTCACCATCGCCCACGCCCTGAGCAAGAAAGGCCTGCGGGTGGTGGGCGTGCCCAAGACCATCGATAACGATCTCGACAAGACCTACACCACCTTTGGTTTCGACACCGCCG
>JAYREN010000050.1:13512-17407 GCA_041908845.1 Holophaga sp.
CCTTCGCCACAGAATGCCTGGACCGGCTGCACAGCACCGCCGAGAGCCATCAGCGCATCATGGTGGTGGAGATGATGGGGCGCTATGCGGGCTGGATTGCACTGAATTCGGGCATCTCCGGCAGTGCCCACGCCATTCTCATTCCGGAGATCCCTTTCGATTTGGAGAAGGTGGCCGCCAAGATCCGCGAACGGGATAACGATGGCCGCATGTATTCCCTGGTGGTGGTGGCCGAAGGCGCCAACCCCGCCCACGGCCAGCGCTCCGTGCTGGCCCAGGCCGAGATCGGCCACGCCGAGCGCCTGGGGGGGATCGGCGAACGGGTGGCCAAGGATCTGCAGGAACTCACGGGCAAGGATGCCCGGGTGGTGGTGCTGGGCCATCTGCTGCGGGGTGGCAGCCCCACGAGCTTCGACCGTCTGGCCGCCCTGCGCTTCGGTGCCGCCGCGGTGCGCGCATTGGACGAAGGCTACAGCGGCGTCATGGTGGCCCTGGCCCTCCCCAACGTGAATTACGTGCCCCTGGAAGAAGTCGCGGGACGCATGAAGGCTGTGCCCCTGGACTGCGACACCTTGCAGACGGGGCGGGATCTCGGAATCTGTTTCGGGGATTGAGCCGCACCTTGAAAGCGATATTTTTCTCTCTCTCCGCAACAGTCATCCTGTTCGCGCAGCCTCTCGCGGAAGGCCAGCGCGCCCTCCGGGAAGGGCGCCTGGAAGCGGCGCGCGTCGCCTTCGAGGCCCGTCTCGCCCAGGCCGCCGATGATACGGATGCCCTGGTGGGCGCGGGATTCACGGCGCTGCGCCAGGATCGATTACGGGACGCGCGCGTCCTTTTCGAGCGGACCGCCCAGCTGGCGCCAACATACGCGGATGCTCACTTCGGTCTTGCCCTCGCCCGGGAGCGCCTGGGGGAGCCTGAGCAGGCTAAGGTGGCGATCCGTCAGGCCCTGCGCATCCAACCCAACCGTGAGGAATTCTCCGACGCGCTGAAGCGGATCCTCACCCAGGCCCCAGATATTCCACCCATCGTTCGCCCCGGGGCACTGTCCCTGGATTTCCGCGTGAGCCGCTCGAAGGGCTTCGAGGTGCGTTCCGGCAACCAGTGGAAGGGCATCTTCCTCAAGGGCGTCAATCTCGGCGCCGCGCTGCCCGGCAGGAATCCCAGCGAATTCCCGGACAAGGCCACGTACCAGTCCTGGATAAAGGACATGGCCGAACTGGGCCTCAACTGCGTGCGGGTGTACACCGTCCATCCTCCCGCCTTCTATGAGGCCCTGCGGGAACACAATCTGGCCGCGGCTTCACCCATCTACCTCGTGCACGGCGTATGGATCGAACCGCCCCCCCAAGATGACTTCGCGGCCCCCGGGTGGTTCGAACCCTGGAAGCTGGAGATGCGCCGGGTGGTGGATCTGCTCCACGGGCGCGCATGGCTCAAGGAGCGGCCCGGCCACGCCGCAGGCCTCTACCGGGCGGACGTGACGCCCTGGACTCTGGCCTACATCCTCGGGCGGGAATGGGAGCCCTTCAATGTCGTGGGATTCAACGGGCGGCACCCCGGACTCGCGGACTGGAGGGGGCGGTTCGTGAGCGTGGACCAAGGCCACGCCACGGAGGTCTTCATGGCCCAAGCCCTGGAAGCGCTGCTGGCCTACGAGCACGACACCTATCACGCCCAGCGCCCCGCAGCGTACACCAACTGGCCCACCCTCGATCCGCTCTTTCATCCCACGGAAGCCACCAAGGACGAGGAGGCCGCCCTCCGCAAGCGCCTCGCACTGCCGCTGGAACCGGGGGCCGAGGTGAAGGAATACGACAACGACGCCCTGGGCCTGGACATGGAGAAGTACGCGTCCGGCGATTTCTTCAAGGCGGGACTGTTCGCCAGCTATCACGCCTATCCCTATTACCCAGACTTCCTCAACCTGGATGCGGAATACCTCAAGGGCACGGATCACCTGGGGCCGAACAACTACATGGCCTACCTGCGCGACCTGGTGCGCCACCACACCCGACACGCCGTGGTCATCAGCGAATTCGGCGTGCCCAGCTCGCGACTGGTGGCCCACTGGCAGCCCCAGGGCCTCACCCACGGCGGCCAGAACGAACGCGAACAAGGCGAGCAGGATGCCCGCATGTTCCGCAATATTCACGACTCGGGCTGCGCGGGCGGAATGCTCTTCGCGTGGATCGACGAGTGGTTCAAGAAGAACTGGCTGGTCATCGACTTCGAGGAGCCCCTGGACCGGAAACCGCTCTGGTACAACGCCCAGGACGCGGAGGAGAACTACGGCCTGCTGGGCGCCCACCCGGGCAAGGCTGGCCCCACGATCCTGATCGACGGCAAGCCCGAGGACTGGAAGCAGGTGCCGGTGTATCTGCAGGACCAGGGGCTGACGCTGAAATTGAAGGCCGACGAAGGCTGGCTGCACCTGGGGATCTTCTTCCCACCCGCCCCGGGGCCCCGAGCGGACTTCCTGGTGGGCCTCGACACTTACGACAGGAAGCTGGGATCCCACACCCTGTCCATGGGCCTGAAGAGCGAGGCGGGGCTGGAGTTCCTGGTGCGCATCCAGGGCGACCGGGCGGCCGTTCTCGTGGATGCGCCGTACGATCTGTTCACCCACCGCTACGCGCGGCCCTATCGCTCCGTGGAGAACGAAGCCGGAACCTTCGTGATGCCCCGCACCGAGAGCAATCGCGGGCGCATCGGGCGGGACGGCACGCGCTACCCGCCCCGGCGCCAGGAGATCGGATGGCTGCGCCGCGGCACCCAGGATCGCCGTGATCCCGCCTTCGATTCCAACGCCGAGTGGATGGAGGCTCCTGGTTTCATCGAGGTGCGCATCCCCTGGGGCCTGCTCAACGTGACAGATCCCAGTTCCCACCGGGTGGTCCACGATCCGCTGCCCTTGGGGGATGGCGTCGGCACCCGCAAGACCGACGGTTTCCGCGCCGTCCTGGTGCGCTTCCGGGAGGAGACAGACAAGACGAAACTTCAGGCCGTCCTTCCGAGACCGACGGGGACGGAGCCCATTCCGCTTCCTCCCCTCTTCATCTGGGCCCCTTGGGAACAGCCCGGTTTCCACGTCTTCCGGAAGCAGTCCTTCGAGATCGTGAAGGAAGCGCTTCGTAGCTTGCCTGATAGTTCCGCGACGAGATGACCATGCGCAACTGGACTCCCCTGCTCTGCCTCTCCGTCTGCCTGCTGGCCCAGGAAGGCCTCGGCACCCTTCTGGAGCGGGCCCGCGCGGCCCGGGACCAGGGGCGCATGGCCGAAGCCATCCAGGCCTATGACGCCGTGCTGGCCCAGGCGCCGGAGCACGAGACCGCCCTGCTGGAGCGGGCCAAGACCCTGAGCTGGATGGGCCATTTTTCGGAGGCTGCGGCAGGATATCTCCGCTTCAAGCAGCTCCATCCCAGGCGCGCCCTGGACGCGGATCTGCGCCTCGCCCAGGTGCGGGCCTGGGCCAACGAAATCCCCGCCGCCTTAGAGGTTTTAGCGCCCTGGGTGAGGGAGGGACAGGCCCAGGCGGTGCTCGATGATGCCACCTACCGCGCCTGGCAGGGGCACCTGGGGGACAGCCTTTCCCGGCTGGAGGCCTGGCTGGCCATCCACCCGGAGGATCGCGCCGCGCTCCTGGCGAAGGCCCGCTTCCGGAGCTGGACCGGGCGCTTGAAGGAGGCCCGCAGGGATTACGAGGCCGTGCTGGCGAAGTTTCCCGGGGATGGCGAGGCTCGGCTAGGTCTGGCCAGGCTCGCCCTTTGGCTGGGGGATCCTGAGGAGGCCCGAACCCAGTTGGGAAAGGCCGATCCAGAAACGCGCCGCGGCGCCGATGGCCAGCTGCTGGAGGCCCAATGCGCCGCCGCCGAAGGCCGGGGACGCGCCGCCA
>JAYREN010000051.1:0-17322 GCA_041908845.1 Holophaga sp.
ATCTGAGTGTTTTGGCGGCCATGCCTCCAAGGTTAACCTAGGGCCATGTCCCGTACCCTGGCCCTGGTTGCAAAGACCAAATCCCACCACCTCATCTCGACCCTGACCCAGGTTCTGCCACCCTTCCTGGAACGTGGATGGCAGGTGATCGGGCACCCAGAAATCCAGCCGAGTTGGGTTCAGGCGGGCCTTCCAGATGGTCGCTTTCAGCCCGATGCAGCCCTCGGGAGCGTTCAATCCGCCCCAGACCTCTGCCTGGTCCTGGGGGGCGACGGCACCCTCCTGGGCGCCGCCCGCCAGGTAAGTCGCTACGGCACCCCCATTCTGGGTATCAACCTGGGTTCCCTCGGCTTCCTGACGGCCCATCCGGTGGAGGAGGCCCTCGACATGGTGCGCCTCTACTTCGAGGGCGAGTTGCGCCAGGAAACCCGTACCATGCTGAAGGCCGAGCTGGTCCGGGGGGACCGGATCGTGGGCGCCCAGTGTGTCCTCAATGACGCCGTTCTCAACAAGGGTTCCCTGGCCCGCATGATGGCCTTCCGTCTCCAGGTGGACGGGTTCGAGGCGGCCACCATCCAGGCCGATGGCCTCATCGTCGCGACCCCCACTGGTTCCACCGCCTATTCCCTTTCTGCCGGTGGCCCCATCCTGCATCCGGCCCTGGATGCCTGGGTCATCTCGCCCATCTGCCCCCACAGCCTGACCCTGCGCCCCACCGTAGTGCCCAGTTCCTTAAGGGTAAGCATTGCGGTGGGTGATACCGAAGACGCCCATCTCACCCTGGATGGCCAGCTGGAGTACCCACTTGAACC
This sequence comes from Holophaga sp., assembly GCA_041908845.1. Taxonomy (GTDB): domain Bacteria; phylum Acidobacteriota; class Holophagae; order Holophagales; family Holophagaceae; genus JAYREN01. The sequence continues at coordinate 813 of JAYREN010000051.1, forward strand.
CGGCGATCGCGTCGAACTCCGCAAGGCCTCCTCAGATCTCATCCTGCTCCAGAATCCCGCCCTGCCCTTTTTCCGGGTGCTGCAGCAGAAGCTGCACTGGAGTACGCGGTAATCACCCGATCGGGTGGTACCCGGGGCCATCTCCACGAACCTCCACAAGAAGCGTTCACCCGAGAAATCGCCCGTTGGGCTCGCCGGATTTAAAGCTCCGGTCCGGGCCATGTCGAATTCACGAAGCCTGTGACATCACGTGTTGGACACGCCCACATCAGTGATTACGGGCGGACATGTGACAGCCTTTCGAAAAATGCAGGGCAGAATTTACAAAACCCTGCAGCGAACGATTTCCCGTTCGATGGTTTCCTTGCCCATAGCCTTGATCTGGGCCTCTTGGTTGGCTTCCACCATCACGAGACGGTCCTTGATCCTCTGGTAGCGGCGATATTCCTTCCCCTTACTCGAAAAGGTCAACAGAAAGGTCGCCTTCCCTTCCATCTCCATCTGCTTGTCTGCAGCCAGGGGAAGATTCTCGGGCCCCACCCAGAAGGTCATCTCCAGGCTGAACTTCTTGAACTTGATCTTTCCGGATTCACCCATTTGAGCGTCCAGGCTCTGCAGGAGCGAAACTCGCAGCCTGCGCACCGGACGCCCGTCCAGCAGGTCAGGCTTCTCATCCAAAACGGTTGCCAACTGAAGGAGTTCCAGGAGTTCGAGATGGGCGCGGGTCCAGCATTCGGCCTTTCCCTCTCCCGCCGGCAGTGCCTTACCATCTGTGCGCCGCAAACCCTTGGGACCATCCTCCAGTTCAAAGTTTTCGTGTCCCGACTCGTCCTTGCCGTCTTTCCGTTCCCAGGTATGCCGCTCCACCCGAAGGGAAAGAGGTGTTTGCCCCTTCAGAGCCTGCAAAGCACCCCGCATATCCGAGAGGGTGTCGGCCTGGAGAAGGCCAGGAACGCCAAGCAATGCCGCAACGAGGATCTTTTTCATCGAGTGCCTATGGGATTCGCGTGAGTCCAGACTACGGACCAGATCCGAAAGCGCTTAGAAGGAAGAATCCGAATGACGCTTGTAGGGATCCTAGATCCCGCCCCGCAGATTGGCGGTCGTCCGAAGCTGCCCATCCTCCTCGCGCAGCAGCGCCACCAGGCGATCCTCATGGATCCCGCGAATGGGCGCGCCCGGATCGGGGAAGCCCTCAGGCAGGGCCACACTCGGGGCCTGGAACTCACCGGGCTGAATGGCCCGGCCATGGGCCAGGTGATCCGCCTCTTCATCCGAGAGGAGCCGAGAAGGGCACCAGGGAATCAGAGCGGAGCCCTGGAGAAGATGCGGGTGGCCATCGCCGGGATCCACCCAGGGGCCGATGGCCGTGCGCCGGAGTGCCGAAAGATGAGCGCCGCAGCCCAGTAGGCGCCCCAGATCCCGGGCCAGGCTCCGCACGTAGTACCCGCCTCGGCAGGTGATGCGAAGGGTGCTGGACGTCGGCCGGTCGTGGGCCACCCACGCCGCCTCGTGCAGATAGACACGGCTTGGGGGCAGGATGACTTCCTCCCCGCGATGGGCCTTCTTGTAGGCGGATTCTCCATCGATCTTCTTGGCGCAGGTGGCGGGAGGAACCTGATCCCGCCAGCCCAGGAAGTCGACCAGGCTGGCATCCAGAGCCTCGGGCCTGAGCCCCGAGGCATCGCCCTCCATCACTGAAAGCCCCAGATGGTCGCAGGTATCTGTCTCTCGGCCCCAAACCACCTCGGCTTCGTAGGTCTTGGGCAGGGGGTGAATCAACTCCATCAGGCGCGTGGCCTGGCCCGAGAGCACCAGCAGCAGCCCTTCCGCGAAGGGATCCAGGGTGCCGCCGTGACCCAAGGCCCACTTCTTTTGCCCGGCCTCATAGGCCGCGTGCTTGAAGCGCCGCACCACATCAAAGCTGCTCTCGCCCACGCACTTGTGGACGAGGAAGACGCCGGACTCGACCATCAGCTTTCCTGCTCGTCCGCGTCTGTGGCGGGCCTCGCGGCGCGCTCCTTTTCCAGTTCCGCGAAGAGCGCCTCCATCTTGTTGCCCTGTTCCAAGGTGGTATCCAGGAAGAAGCGCAGTTCCGGCGCCTTTTTTAGCTGCAGACGCTGGGCGAGTTGCGTGCGGAGAAAGCCCGTGGCACGGGTGATGGCCTTGGCGCTCTTCTCCTGCTGGGCCCCATCTCCCAGCACGGTGTAGTAGACCTTGGCGATGCCGCGATCCCCAGTCAAACGCACCGCAGTAAGGGTGAGAAAACCGAGATCGGGATCGCGAACTTCGCGCTGGATCAGCGTAGACAGAAGGAATTGAACCTGGTCTTCGAGTTTTTCGGGGCGGAGCATGGCGGAATCCTTGAAGGTTCCAGTGTAGCGCCAATGCGCGTCCCCTATTGGCCTGCCACAATTCCTCCATGGACGAATGGTTCAAGGACTGGTTCGATGCCGACTATGCCGCCCTGTACGCGCATAGAGATGATGGAGAGGCTGAAAAGGCCGTGAACACGGCACTCTCCGTGGCCCCGGAACTCGCTGCCGGCCCCGTGCTGGATCTGGCCTGCGGCACGGGCCGCCACCTGACCGCCCTGCGCCGCCGCAACCCCCTGGCCTTCGGCCTGGATCTATCCGAGGCACTCCTGAGCGAAGCCTCCGCCGATCTCCGGTCCTGGCTGGTGAGGGGCGACATGCGGCGGCTGCCCCTGAGGCCCGGCACCCTCGCGGGCATCTCCCTCTGGTTCACGCCCTTCGGTTATTTCTCCGACGCAGCCAACGCGGAACTGCTCCACAGGCTCTCGGCCCTTCTGCGACCTGGAGGCGTGCTGCTTCTGGACTTCTTCAATGCAGCGCACCTCGCCCGCACCCTGGTACCAGAAGACACACTGGAGCAGGGGGGTATTCGCGTCCACAGTTTCCGCGCCATCGAAGATGGTCGCATCGTGAAACGGATGACCGTGACTCGCGTGGCTGAAGGAACGGCCCGCCACGTTGTCGAATCCATCCGTCTCTATAGGTCAGAGGAACTCCGCAGCATGGCTTCAGAAGCGGGCCTGACCTGCCACGCCGAACTGGGCGACTATGCGGGGTCCACCTTCGTGCCCGCCGATTCCCCCCGCTGGATCGGCATCTTCCGCAGGAATTTCAAGGCCTGAAGATGTCCAGACATCCTGCCACAATGGGCCTTTCCAGCAGGAGATCATCATGGGATTCAGGACCCTCACGGAACTCGACGTAAAAGGGCACCGCGTCTTCCTTCGCGCCGATCTCAACGTGCCAATCAAGGATGGCGTGATCAAGGACGCCACCCGGATCCGCGAGACCCTGCCGACCCTGAAGCACCTGTTGGCAGGCGGCGCCTCGGTGGTGATGTGCAGCCACATGGGCCGCCCCGAAGGCATCGGCTTCGAACAGGCCTACAGCATGGCGCCCGTGGCGAACTGGCTTCAGGAAAATGGCCTCCAGGCGAAGCTGGCCAGCGGCATAATCGGCGAGGCCGTGGAGGCCGAAGCCAAGGCTCTGAAGCCCGGTCAGGTCCTGCTGCTTGAGAATCTCCGCTTCGACAAGGGCGAGACCAAGAACAAGCCCGAGTTCTGCGAAGCCCTTGCCCGCCTGGCGGACAGCTACGTGAATGATGCCTTCGGCAGCGCCCACCGCGCCCACGCCTCCGTGGCCGGGGTCGTGTCCCTTTTCCCCAAGGATCGCATCGCGGCGGGCTTCCTGATGGCCAAGGAACTGAAGGCCCTCGGTCAGGTGCTCCATCATCCCGAAAAGCCCCTGGCGGCCGTCATGGGCGGCGCCAAGGTCTCCGACAAGATCGATCTCATCAAGCGCTTCCTGGGCATGGCCGATGCCATCCTCATCGGAGGCGCCATGAGCTACACCCTGCTGAAGGCCCAAGGCATCGCCATCGGCAAGAGCCTGTGCGAGGAGGACAAGCTGGAACTCGCCAAGGAGCTGCTGGTGGAGGCCGAGGCCAAGGGCACGCGGCTGCTGCTGCCCCTGGATCATGTGGTGGCCCTTGAGATCAAGCCCGACGCCGAATGCGCCATCACCCAGGACACCGCCATCCCAGCCGATAAGATGGGCTTGGATATCGGCCCGGAAACGGTCGCGGTCTTCGCCCAGGAGATCCGCGCCGCCAAGACCATCGTTTGGAATGGCCCCATGGGCGTCTTCGAGATGGACTGCTTCGCCGCGGGCACCATGGCCATCGCTGATGAAATGGCCGAGGCCGCCGACAAGGGGTGCTTCGTGGTGGTGGGCGGCGGTGACAGCGTGAGCGCCGCCAACAAGGCCGGTGTGACCGCCCGGATGAGCCACGTTTCCACGGGCGGCGGAGCGAGTCTCGAATTCCTCAGCGGGCTCGAACTCCCCGGCGTCGCGGCGCTTTCAATCTAGAGTCCACCAGGGAGCCCCAATGAAAATCCTCATCGCCAACTGGAAGATGAACATGCTGTCCCGCGAGGCCGAGGCTTTTTGCCAGGCCTTCAGGACCGAATACACCCCCAAGGACGGTTGCGAGACCGGCATCGCCCCTCCCTTCACGCTCCTGCGCGAAGTGGCGAGTTTGTTGGTAGGGAGCGGGGCCAAGGTGTTTGCCCAGAATGCCTATTTCGAGTCCAAGGGCGCCTTTACCGGCGAGATTTCCATGGCTCAGATCAAGGACGCGGGCTGTCACGGTGTGATCCTGGGCCACAGCGAGCGCAGGCACATCTTTGGGGAGACCGACGAAAACCTGATCAAGAAGATCAAGGCCGCATGGGAATTCGAGCTCCTGCCCGTACTCTGCATCGGGGAAACCCTGACTCAACGAGATGCCGGCTTCACCCTGGACGTCCTTCAAGCCCAGTTGGATGTGCTGAAGCACACAGGCTCGGGGCCGCTGGTGCTGGCCTACGAACCCGTCTGGGCCATCGGCACGGGACGCGTGGCGGAACCCATCCAGATCGAGGAGGTTCACGCCTTCATCCACGATGAACTCTGGCGTCTGTGGAGCCACGAGGGTACCGAGGTTCCCATTCAGTACGGCGGCAGCGTCACACCCGAGAACTTCGAGGGAATCCTGCGGGTGCCCTTCGTTTCCGGTGGCCTCGTTGGGGGCGCCAGCCTGAATCCAGCGAAATTCCAGCAACTCGTGAATCAGATGCAGGCATAGGGCCCGCCGCGCATCAGCTCCGGCTCCGGTACGCCGGAAAGAAGTCGGTATCGGGAGACCCTTGGTTGGCCTGGGTCAACTCCCGATATGCGGCCTCGTTCCAGATCCGCTTGCCCACGTAGAAATCGAATTCGGTGTTCTGGGAGAAGGCCTTCTTGAACTTGAAGAGCCCATCCGTTTCCGAATTGGTGTAGCCCCCGCCGTGGTGCACGAACCGGTATCCCTGCTCCCAGGACCACCGGACCACCTCGGCCTTCAACAGATAGGCCGGCGACAGATGGATGAACTCGGCCAGGGTTCCCGACAGGTGGGCGTGGACATATTTGCCGAAATTCAAATAGAGACCACCCGCGATGGGTTTGCCATCCAAAGACACAGTGGCTACGAAGGAATTGGCTGGGAAAAACCCCAGGAGATCCCGGAAGTAAACCTCGTCGAAATAGTAATAATCCAGAGCATTGTTCCGGTTCATCGTCGAGGCGTAGATCTTCAGGAACGCATCGAATGATGGCTCTTTGGAATCGATGGCGAACTCCATCCCGACGGCCTTGCATTTTTCGATAATCTTGCGGCATCGTTTGGAGAATTCGGTCTGATAAGGATCACCGTAATCGACCAGATTGGTGGCCAGTGTCTTTTTGTAAGTCGAAAGACTGTAGTGGGCCTCCAGCCCCAAATGATTGCACTCGATGGGGTGGAACCGGATGAATTCAGAGACGATTCGCTGTTGTTCACAATATCCAGAGAACGCCGCCATGAATTCATTCAACAGAGCTGAGCTATTTCCTGGGTCGTGACATTCCAGTATGATGGGTCCACCGTAACCATAGGGGCTCACAATGTCGAAAAATTGTTCGTTCTCACAAATAGAGGACGTAATCTCCCGCTTAATGAACACATAACTAACCATTCCCAGTCTCGATTCATGGACAAACTGAATGGCCTCACCATTTTCCACGATTTCGTGGGCGCGGGCGTAGTCGGGATGGAAGTATATATCAGGATAGTTCATGGATCGCCGCCTGATGGCGCGACGAGGCCATTCCCTGGAGTCGAGTGTCTCCGCTCATCATCCAAAGCCATGGTCGACTGAGTCGTGCCTGCGGTAATCACTTCCGACCGATAGAAAAGCTTCTTGATCGTTAAAATAAGGATTTTGGCATCAAGAGCAAGTGAAATATTTTGAACGTATTCGACATCATATTTAAATTTTTCTTCCCAGCTAAGCGTATTCCGGCCATTCACCTGCGCCCAACCACTGATTCCAGGCCTGACAGAGTGCCTCGACCGCTCGGTTGGCGTGTAGAAAGGCAGATAGCGGACCAGCAGGGGGCGGGGGCCGATGAAACTCATCTCCTGCTTGAGGATGTTAATGAGCTGCGGCAGTTCGTCGATGCTCGTCTTGCGCAGGATTTCGCCCACCCGTGTCATTCGCTCGGCATCACTCAGGCCCGCACCCTCTTCATCCCGAGGAGCGGCCACGGCCATGGTCCTGAATTTATAGAGCCGGAAGATCTTCTCGTTCTTTCCCGGCCTATTCTGGCGAAAAAGAACGGGGCCTTTGGAGGAAAGCTTGATAGCGACGGCGGCCACCAGCATGATGGGCGACGCCAAAACCAGGACAACGGCTGCCGCGACCGTATCGAGTGCGGACTTGAACCAGGGGTAGATCGACCGAACGGAGGCGTCAGGCGTCATAGGCAGCCCTTTTCTCCGATCCGGAGAAACCACCTTCGGGGAATGTCGATGACCCACCCCAAAGGGCACAACTCGTCAAGACCTGAGTCCTTGGTGGGTGGAACAAATCGGCAACCTCCACGGCAGAGCTCTTACATTGATGATCAGTGCCTTGGCCGATACTACCCTAAAACGGTGTCGGCCCGTTCACACTCCAGGTGTGAGCCTCGGGTGGTAAGTCTCCAGACATTCACATTCGAGCCAGAAATCACCGAAAAAGCATTAGCCTGAGACCAAACCAACATGCAACGCCCCTCCATGACTCCCCCGCCCGGATCCCGGATCGTCCACTACGCCGGAGACCGGATCCGGATCGAGCTCAGCCATCCCAACCCGGAGGCTTCGGGATGGCAGGGGCTACTCCGCACCAACCTCACCCGGGCCACCCGGCTCCGCCAAGAGGTGATTGATCTCGCCAGTGCTCAATCTGCGGAGGCCGCGACGTTTGCAGGCGCCTCCTGGCGGGACATTCCCATGAAGCCCACGCCCACAGGCTGGGAAGTGGATTTTCCACTCTGCGAGGTGGGCTATTTCCGGGCCAAGGCCTACTGCCTGGGACCGGATGGGCGTCAATACTGGCCGGAAGGCCAGGATATGGGCATCTCGGTACAGCCCGATCACCTCCGCACGGGCAACACCATCTACTGCGCCTTTCCAAGGATGTTCGGTGAAACCCGAGGCCGGGCCTCCACCCGTCAGCCTGCCCTGGAAGAACAGCTGCGCGACCTCGATCAGCGGGGTTTCACGGTCATCCCTCCCTCCGGCAAGCTGAGGGATCTCACCGCCTGCATTCCCCACATCATCGAACATCTGGGTTGCCGGATCCTGCATCTGTTGCCCCTGGGCCCCACGCCCACGACGCACGCCCGCATGGGTCGCTTCGGGAGCCCCTACGCGCAGCTCGATCTCGTCGGCATCGATCCAGCATTGGTGGATTTCGACCAGCGCACCACCGGGGAGGACCAGTTCCGGGAACTGACCTACGCCACCCATCTACGGAGTGGCCTGGTGCTCCTCGACATTGTCATCAACCACACGGGCTGGGGTTCGCGGCTCATGCAGGAGCGCCCAGAGTGGTTCCAGCGTGAGCCGGACGGCCGTTTCAAGAGCCCCGGCGCCTGGGGCGTCACCTGGGGCGACCTGGTGGAGCTTGACAATCGGTACCCCGAACTGTGGGAAAGCACCGCGAAGGCCCTGCTCACCTGGTGCCGCCGGGGCGTGGATGGCTTCCGCTGCGATGCGGGCTACATGGTGCCCCTGCCCGCCTGGCAGTACCTGGTCGCTCGCATCCGGGAGGAATTCCCCGACACCGTCTTCCTGTTGGAAGGCCTCGGGGGTGCCTGGGAAGCCACGGAGGCCCTGCTGACCGAAGGCGGCATGCAGTGGGCCTACTCGGAACTCTTTCAGAACTTTTCGCCCCGGGAAGTCTCCGGCTACGTGGACCATGCCATCCGCCAGTCCCGGCGCATGGGGCCCCTGGTCCACTACAGCGAGACCCACGACAATGACCGCCTGGCCAAGCGCGGCGAGGACTGGTCCCGGCTACGCAATCGACTCTCGGCCCTGTGCAGCCAATCCGGCGCCTTTGCCTTCACCTCGGGCGTGGAATGGCTGGCCACCGAGAAGATCGATGTCCACGAGTCCCGTGGGCTGGCCTGGGGCCAGGAACCCAACCTGGTGCCCGAATTGGCCCGCCTCAACCGGCTGCTGCGAACCAGCCCCTGCTTTTTTTACGGGGCCGAGGTCCAGCGCCTGAGTCCGGATGATTCCCCGGTGCTCGCCCTCGGACGGCATTCCGCGGAAGGGTTTGACCATTGCCTCGTGCTGGTGAACCTGGATGCGGAAAATCCCCAGTCCTTTGAACTGGGTTTGGGGGCTTGGCAGGAGCTGGGCACCCCGCATCTGGACCTCCTGGACCAGGAACCGCCCTCCATCCAGGCCAATACGCCCGGGCTCGTCTCCATCACCCTGGCTCCGGGCGCCAGTTTCTGCCTGGCCTCCACAGCCTCGCCTCAGGGTCTCCATGGTGAGGCCTACCGGACGCGCCGCGCCCAGGCCGCCTGGGCCTATCGGCATCTGAACCAAGCGATTCCCGCGGAACACCTCGGAACCGCGAACTGGCAGGAATTGGCTCGCTTGGTGGGGCGCAATCCACTCCGATTCCTCTCCGCCCTGCCGCGGCTGGATTCGGCCGCTGCCTCTGTGGATCTAATCGAAGCGCTCCACAAGGCCCTTGTCACGGAGGGCTACGCTCCCGTGGTGCGCTGGAGCGCCCAGGATCTCAGCCGGGTGACCCCCGTTCCTCCCGATCACTGGCTGCTGGTGGAAGACCCCGCCCCCTTCGAAATCACCCTGACCCGAACCGGAAGACGCCCCCTGCACCTGCGCTCCACACCCTGGGATGGCGGGCACATGGCGGCCATCTTCCCGTCGGAATTGCGAGTCGAAGGCGGTCATGGAGTCGACGCGTCCCTGGTCATCGACCGATTCACCGAGCAGGGCCGCCGAGCCACAGGTACCCTACTGCTTTTGTCCGGGAACCCAGCCTTTGAAGCCGGAGCCACCAGGGGCCTCGCCCTGCTGACCAACGGTCGAGGCGCCATGGCCCGGATTCATGCGGATCTGGGGGCCGTGACCTCCAAATACGACTGCCTGCTGGGGGCCAATCTCCATCCAGAGGCGCCTTGCGATCGCCACATGTTCGCCAAGCGCATGCGGGCCTGGGTGAACGCCGACGGCTTCATCACCGCCCTCGAAGGCCGCAACCTGCTTCGGTTCGAACCCGGCCCTCCCGCGCGCTGGGTCTTTCTGGCCAACGCAGGCGATGGTCGGGCCCTGGAGATTCACCTTGTCGCAGAGCTCCTGTCGGAGCGGAATACCATCGTGCTCCGCCTAATGAGGCCGGACCTCCCTCCCCCGCAGGGCCGGGCCCTGGAGACGGATCGCCGGGTCAGCCTCACCCTGAGAGTGGATCTGGAGGATCGCGGCTATCACGGCGAGACCCGGGAATCGCCCGACCTCGACGCCCATTTCCAGCGCAGCACGCGCCCCGCCGAGGACCGCCCTGGGTTCAGTTTCACCCCTGCCGAGGATCGCGCGCTATGGGTTTGGTCCTCCTGCGGGGAATACCATCCGGGTGCGGAGTGGAGCCGAGGCCTCTGGCATGCCCTGGAGTCCACCCGAGGCATGGCCGATCGCGGAGATGCCTGGAGCCCCGGCTGGTTCGAGATGCCCCTGCCCATCTCTGGATCCGCCACGCTGGTGGTTTCTGCCGAGCATGAAGCCCCCCAGGCGGAGGAGCTCTCCCGAATCGGCCTGCCCTCGACCAGAGCATCGGCCTCGGGAGCCCGCGACTCTTTCGGCCGACAACTCCAGCGGGCAGCCTCGGCCTTCCTCGCCCGGCGCGGGGAGGGGTCCACGGTGATCGCAGGCTATCCCTGGTTCCTGGACTGGGGCCGGGACACGCTCATCGCCTGCCGGGGTCTGCTGGCAGGCGGTTTCACCGAGGAAGTGCGGGAGATCCTCCTCACCTTCGCCCAGTTCGAGGATCACGGCACCCTGCCCAACATGCTTTCGGCGGATTCCACCGCCAACCGCGACACCTCCGATGCGCCCCTCTGGTTCGGGGTGGCCTGCGAAGAAGCCGCCGCTCTCCTGGGCCCTGAACTCTACGAAACCCCGATCGGAACCCGCAGGCTTCGCGAGGTCCTGGCCTCCATCGCCACCGGATACCTGGAAGGCACGCCCAACGGCATCCGGGTGGATCCCGTGTCTGCGCTCGTCTGGAGCCCCGCCCATTTCACCTGGATGGACACCAACTACCCCGCAGGCACGCCTCGGGAGGGTTATCCCATCGAGATCCAGGCCCTGTGGATCCGCCTGCTCCAACACCTGGCGCGGCTCGAACCCGAGGCCCCCTGGCACGCCTGGGCAGCCAAGGCCCAGGCCAGCCTCGAGCATTTCTGGTGCGAAGAACTCGGCTGCTGCCATGACACCCTCCTCGCGCCCGCGGGACGCCCTGCGGCCGAAGCCACCCCGGACGGCCACCTGCGCCCCAACCAGCTCTTCGCGGTGGCGCTGGGCCTGGTGGCTCCCGAACGGGCCCGAAGCATCGTGGATGCCTGCGCCCGCCACTTGCTGGTACCCGGCGCCCTTCGCAGCCTGGCGCCGCTCCCGGTGGCAGAGCCCCTGGTCATCCGCGGACCGGATGGTCGGGCTCTCAACGATCCCCTCCGCCCCTACCAGGGTCACTACGAGGGTGACGAAGACACCCGCCGCAAACCCGCCTACCACAACGGGACCGCCTGGAACTGGCTGCTGCCGGTCTTCTGCGAGGCCCTCGCCCTGGCCCACGACCCCGATCCTAACGCCCTGGCCGCAGCCCAGGCCTATCTGGGGTCGGCAGAACGCCTGCTCCACGAGGGCTGCATCGGCCACCTGCCCGAGATCCTCGATGGCGACGCGCCGCATCAAGCCCGAGGCTGCGATGCCCAGGCCTGGTCCGTCACCGAAGCGTTACGAGTGTGGATCAGCCTTGTCGCTAAGATGGAGAAAACCGATACACACTTGCCGGAGTCCTGATGACCCTCGCCCCTTTCCACAGCTTCGACGCCGGGGCCTTCCTGAGGGGAGATTGCCTGGACGCGGGTCCGTGGTTCGGGATGCACCTGATTCCGGGCGAGGGTCTGCGGCTCCGCACCTTCCTGCCCCGGGCCACCCGCGTGGAACTCCTGGACGGGACCAAGAAAAGCGTTCTCCTCGATCTGACCATGACCCATCCGGAAGGCATTTTCGAGGGCCACCTGCCTCGGCGGCGCAAGGCCTTTCCCTACCGCTTCCGCGTGCATGGGTGGGGCGATCCCGTGGAATTAGTGGACCCCTACCGGTTCGGGCCCGTGCTCGGAGAGCTCGATCACTACCTTCACGCCGAAGGCACCCTGCTGCGCTCCTACGAGCACATGGGCGCCCATCCCGCCACGCGAGAGGGAGTTCCCGGCGCCGATTTCGCGGTGTGGGCGCCCAATGCCCGCCGGGTGAGCGTGGTGGGCCATTTCAATGGCTGGGATGGGCGGCGCCACATCCTGCGGCGCTGGTCGGATTCAGGGATCTGGGAACTCTTCGTGCCCCATCTGCAGCCGGGCGATTTCTACAAGTTCGAGATCCTGGGCAAGGATGGAAAGCTGCTGCCGCTGAAATCCGATCCCTACGCCTTCCGCTGCGAGTATCCGCCGGGCTCTGCCTCCATCCTGTCGGCCCACGACACCTCAGCCTGGACCGATGGCGCCTGGATGGCCGATCGCTGGACCCGGCAGCGCCATGTCTCTCCCGTGAGCATCTTTGAACTGCACCTGGGTTCCTGGCGGCGCAGGGAAGACGGCGGCTTTCTCTCCTACCGCGAGCTGGCCGAGCAGCTCGTGCCCTATGTGAAGGAACTCGGTTTCACCCATGTCCAGTTCCTGCCGGTGAGCGAACATCCCTTCTACGGCAGCTGGGGCTACCAGCCCCTGGGCCTCTTTGCCCCCACCGCCCGTTTTGGTAACCCCGAGGATTTCAAGGCCCTGGTGGATGCCCTCCACGGGGCGGGCATCGGAGTCATCATCGACTGGGTTCCGGCCCATTTCCCGGAAGACGCCCACGGCCTTGGTTCCTTCGATGGCACCCACCTTTTCGAGCATGCCGATCCCCGCAAGGGGCGGCACATGGACTGGGGCACGCTGATCTACAACTTCGGCCGCCGCGAGGTCCAGAACTTCCTCATCGCCAACGCCCTCTTCTGGCTGGACCGCTTTCACGTCGACGGCCTGCGGGTGGATGCAGTGGCCTCCATGCTCTACTTGGACTACAGCCGCAAGGCAGGCCAGTGGGTGCCCAACCGCCAGGGCGGGCGCGAGAACCTGGAGGCCGTGGACTTCCTGCGGCGCCTCAATGAGAAGGTCTACGAGCAGTTCCCGGACACCATGACCATCGCCGAGGAATCCACGGCCTGGCCCCAGGTATCGCGCCCGACCTCAGGCGGTGGCCTGGGCTTCGGCTTCAAGTGGAATATGGGCTGGATGCACGACACGCTGCGCTATCTAGGGCGCAACATGCTGCACCGCAAGTACCACCAGCAGGAGATCACCTTCTCCATGCTCTACCAGGACAGCGAAAACTACATGCTGCCCCTCTCCCACGACGAGGTCGTGCATGGCAAGAAATCCCTGCTCTGGCGCATGCCGGGTACGCGATGGGAGCAGTTTGCCAACCTGCGCCTGCTCTATGCCTACCAGTGGGCTCACCCCGGCAAGAAACTGCTCTTCATGGGCTGCGAATTCGGCCAGGACCACGAGTGGGATCACAACAAGTCCCTGGACTGGCACCTGCTGGAGTTCCCCGAGCACCAAGGCATCCGCAATCTGGTCGGGGATCTCAACCGCATCTACCGCAGCCACAGCGCCCTTCACGAGAAGGACTGCGAGCAGGGCGGGCTGGTCTGGATCGACGGCAACGACCGCAAGAACGGTGTGCTCTCCCTGCTGCGCTGGGGTTTTGCACCGAACGACCATGTACTCGTAGTGCTCAATCTCACGGCCCTGCCCCGGGAGCAGTTCCGCATTGGTGTCCCGGGCCCGGGCCGCTATGTCGAGATCTTGAATAGTGATGCCGCCCTCTACGGGGGCCAGAACATCGGCAACCTGGGCGCCGTGAAGGCGGAACCCGTGCCCATGCACGGGCATCCATACTCTGTTCCCCTCACCCTTCCGCCCCTGGGGGCCATCTTCCTCAAACCCGAATCCGATCCCACACCCACCCGGAAACGCTAGGATTCCCGCCGAGCGCGCATCGAGGAGCCGACCATGGAAACGCTGCAGCAGAAACTCCAGAAGCTTACCCAGAACCTCTGGTGGACCTGGCGCCCGGAAGTGCGCTCGATCTTTCGGGATATCGACCTCAACTTGTACCACCGAGCCCATCGCAACCCCTTGCGGGTACTGCGGGAAATTACACCAGCCTTTCTTGAACAGCGAGCTGCCCAAGTGGACGTCACCACCCGCACGGATCGGGCCCTGCGGCAATTGCACGAGTATCTGAACCCCGTCACCACCTGGGGTATGGTGCATGCGGGCACCCTTCAGAGTCGCCCCGTGGCCTACTTCTGCGCCGAATTCGGCATCCACGAGTGCCTGCCCATCTACTCCGGCGGCCTGGGCATCCTGGCGGGTGATCATCTCAAGGGAGCGTCCAATCTTGGTCTGCCGCTGGTGGGCGTGGGCCTCCTCTATCGTGAGGGCTACACCACCCAGCAGCTGGACGCCAGCTTCTGGCAGCACGATGTCACGGAGCCCTATGACATTCAGGATCTGCCGCTGGAAGTGGGCCGGGATCCCCAGGGCAACCCGGTGCGTATCAGCGTTGAACTGCCTGGCCGCCTGGTCTGGGCCCGGGTGTGGGAGGCCAGGGTGGGCCGCATCCGCCTGATCCTTCTGGACACGCGCGATGACGCCAACACCGAGGAGGACAAGATGCTCGCGGCCCGTCTCTACGGCGGCGATCAGCGCATGCGCATCCAGCAGGAGTTGCTGCTGGGTGTGGGCGGCAGCCGCGCCCTCCGGGCCCTCGGCATCACCCCCAGCGTGTACCACTTGAACGAAGGTCACAGCGCCTTCGCCATCCTGGAGCGGGCCCGCCAGCGGGTGCAGCACGATGGGCTGGACCCCCGGCAGGCCATCAAGGAGTGTTCCCAGGCCACAGTCTTCACCACGCACACCCCGGTGGATGCGGGCCATGACCGCTTCCCCGCCGACCTTGCTGCGGAGCACCTCGCCAGTTTGGCCCAGGGGCTTCAGTTGCCCCTGCACGATGTGATGGGCTTCGGGCGGGTGAATCCCTCCGACGACGGCGCCCCCTTCATGCCCACGGTGCTGGCGCTCAAGCATTCCCGAAAGGCCAATGCCGTCAGCGCCCTTCACGGCAATGTCTCTCGGGCCATGTGGAACTGCCTCTGGCCCGACCGCAAGGAGGAGGACGTGCCCATCGGCCATGTCACCAACGGCGTCCACACCCACACATGGCTGGCCTCAGAACTGAACCAGCTCTTCCAGACCCACCTCGGGATCAACTGGCTGGATGGCATCGTGCGCCCGGACATGTGGACCAAGATCGAATCCATGGATAGCGCCGAACTCTGGGAGATCAAACAGGTACTCAAGGCCCGCCTGATCCGCCTGGTGCGCGAGCGCAGCGGCGCGCTCCGGGAGCGCAATGGCCTGGCCCTAATCGAGCCGCCGCCCTTGGATCCCGATGCCCTCACTATCGGCTTCGCCCGCCGCTTCGTGCCCTACAAGCGTCCCGATCTGCTCTTCCGCAACCTCGATCGCATCGCCGCTCTGGTGAACAACCCGCACCGACCCGTGAACCTGGTCTTCGCGGGCCGCGCCCACCCGGCGGATGGTCCCGGCAAGGCCCTCATCCAGCGTGTGGGCCAGTTCACCGAGGATCCCCGTTTCCGCGATCGTGTGGCCTTCGTCGAGAACTACAACATCCATGTGGGGCGCAACCTTTACCAAGGTGTGGACGCCTGGCTCAACAATCCGCGCCGCCCCCTGGAGGCCTGCGGCACCAGCGGCATGAAGGTGGTCGCCAACGGCGGGCTGCACGTCTCGGTGCTGGATGGATGGTGGGCCGAGGCCTACGACGGCGAGAATGGCTTCGCCATCGGCAACGGCGAGATCCACGCCAACCAGGACATCCAGGACGAGCGGGACTTCGAGGCCCTCCTTTCCCTGCTGGAAAACGAGATCGTGCCCATGTACTACGACCGCGACGCCCAGGGCGTGCCGCGCCACTGGATGCAGCGGGTAAAGCGCAGCATCCGCACCCTAGCCTGGCGCTTCAACGCCGACCGCATGGTGATGGATTACGTGCGCAACTGCTACCTGCCCGCCGCCACCGCCAGTTCCTGCCAGATGCCCAGCTGAGGCTTGTCATCCTGATACCAGCGGGCCTCCACGGATTCCCCGTGAAGGCCCGCGCTTGTAGTTGAAGCCGACTATCGGCCGAACTTCGCCAAAAAGACTTAACCGCTAATTTCGCGAATTCGCCCTTGCGGGCGCGCGAATGGCCTACAACCGCCGTCTCGCCGCCATTCAAGCGGCGCAAAGCCCAGCCAACGAAGGCCGGGCGGAACGCCGATTGAAAGGCCAGCCGCGCACGCGCGACTGGGGGCCGCAGGCCCAGGCGAGCCTTGATTGAGGCATTCGCGACCATTCGCGTTCATTCGCGGTTTCAATGAGCTTTTCTCTTTATCGCTAGAGTCAGACCAATACTCCGGCAGCTGAACCCTACTCCATCCGCAGGCTGAGATCCGCGGCAGGGGCGCTGTGGGTGAGGGCGCCCACGCTCAGGAAGTCCACGCCGGTCTCGGCCACGGCCCGGGCGCGGTCCAGACTCAAGTTTCCGCTCGCCTCCAGGAACAGTCGGCGGCCCGAATCATTCCGGAGCTGCACGGCCTCCTTCATGGCTTCCAGGGTCATGTTGTCCAGCAGGACACCATCCACAGTGCTCAGCTCCAGGCACTCCCGCACCTGCCCCAGGGACTCGGCCTCCACTTCGATGCGGATGAGGTTGGGCGCGA
>JAYREN010000052.1:0-17214 GCA_041908845.1 Holophaga sp.
GGCTCCGCCTGGACACCGCGTGGGGGTCAAAGGGGGGACATCGCGACCGCAGGGAGCAGGCGGTCCCCCCTTTCTTGAGATGCCAAGCCTCAAAGGGCCTCGGCGACCCCCTCGCAGAGCAACCTGGCCATGGCGTCCCGGGTTTCGACGGTGGCCGAACCCAGGTGGGGCAGCAGCACGGTATTGGGGGTGCCGAACCAGGCAGGATCGAGCCTGGGCTCGCCCTCATAAACATCCACGCCAACCCCTCCCAGGGCGCCGGAGTGGAGCTTTTCCATGAGCGCGTTCTCGTCCACGATGCCGCCCCGGGCGGTATTGATCAGCACGGCATGGCGCGGCAGTAGCCCCAGCCGAGTGCGATCCAGAAGGTTCCGGGTCTCTTCGGTGAGCGGGCAGTGCAGCGATAGCACTGCACACTGGGGCAACAGCTCGTCCAGGGGCAGACGGCGGGCGATGCCGGCTCCGAAATCCACGGGATGATGAGTGCCTTCCCGATCCCAGAAGATGGGCTTCATGCCCAGGGCCCAGACCCTGCGGGCGAAGGCACGGCCGATGGGGCCGGAGCCGAGGATGCCGCAGGTCTTTCCCGTCAGGCCCGGGCCAAGAAGTTGATCCGGAGCCCAGCCCTTCCAGTTGCCCGAGCGGACCAGGGCTTCGCCCTCCGCCACCCGGCGGGTGAGGGCCAGCAGGAGCGCCAGGGCCAGATCCGCGGTGGCTTCGGTGAGGACACCGGGCGTGTTGACGATGCGGATGCCCCGCTCCTGGCAGGCCTTCAGAGGCAAATGATTCGTGCCCACGGAGTAGGTACCGATCACCTTGAGGCGCGGGGCTAGCTCCAGATCGCCCTCGGTCAGGGGCTCCGAGAGCAGCACGATCATGGCCTCGGCGCTGGCCATGGCCATCTTCCAGGCGATGGATCGGTAGGGCGCGACGATCATTTCCGGGAAACGTTCGCCCAGAGCTGTCAGGTGTTTCCCTACGAGAGGGGTGGTGGAGAGGATGCGGATGCTCATCGCTGAAGGGCCCTCAGAGCAAGGCGGATGGCTTCGGAAAGGGGGGGCTTGTGGAGCTTCAACTCCGCAACCACGGGGAGCACGGCATCCTCCCGGAACCCCAGATTGGTGAGGGCAGACCGCAGGTCAGATTCCCAGCGGTCCTGGGGCTCGGCACTGCCCCCCAGGCCCTCCAGGCCGCTGGTGCCCCCCAGTTTTTCGGAAAGCTCGAAGCAGATCTTCTCGGCGCTCTTCTTGCCCACACCGGGAATCCGGACGAGGGTCTTCACATCCCGCGCACGGATGGCGCGGACGAGCTCCTCCAGGGGCAGGGCGCCAAGGGCCGCCAAGGCGAGCTTGGGGCCGATGCCATCGACCTTCACCAGCAGGCGGTAGAGTTCCCGCTCGGCCGGGGTGGCGAACCCCAGCAGGCTGAGGTCGTTTTCCCGCAGGAGCGTTTCCACCTGGAGCACCACTTCGACGCCGGGTTCGGGCAGCAACCCGTAAGTGCCGAGAGAAATGGCGCAGACATAGCCCACGCCGCCGCACTCCACCAGGGCCTGGCCCGGCTGTTTCTGGATGAGGAGACCTCTGAGACGACCGATCATGGCACCAGGATAGCGGAGGGCGAGGGCGGGTTCTCCTTCATCCTTCCGGAACGCCCTTCCTGCGGATCAGGCGATCTCAGGACCACTGCTTGGCCTCTTCTATACAGCGGCCGAGTTTTTCGGCGGCCCGGCGGGGATCGGGCGCGGCGCAGAGGGCCGAGACCACGGCGATACCCTCGGCACCGGCGCGGACCACCGCTGGGATGTTGGCCTCGTTCAAGCCGCCGATGGCGACCAGAGGGTGGCGGCTGAAGGCCCGGATGCGCGCCAGGCCCTCGAGGCCCCAGGCGCCCCGGGTATCGGTCTTGGTGGGGGTGGCGAAGATGGGGCTCACCCCCAGGTAGTCCACGGGTTGGTCCTGGGCCCGCACCACGTCCTCCCAGCATTCCACCGAGAGGCCGATGAGGGCGGTGGGTCCCATCAAACGGCGCACCGTTTCGCAGGGCATGTCGTCCTGACCCACATGGACCCCGTCTGCGCCGATGGCCAGGGCCACATCCACCCGGTCGTTGATGATGAGGGGAATCCCGAAGGGGGCCAGCAGGGTCTTGAGATGGGCGGCAGTCGCCACCAAGGCGCGGGTGGCCAGGTGCTTCTCTCGGAGCTGCACGGAGGTGACCCCGCCACGGACGGACTCCAGCACGACCGCTTCCAGGGGCCGTGCCCCGCAGAGGTCGCGGTCTGTCACTAGGCAGAGGCCTTTCATGTCAGGCCTCCATGCAAAGGCGCAGTGCGAGGTCAGCTTCCGTGATGCGATAGAGGGCATCCAGGAAGTGCAACTGCAGGGTGCCGGGGCCCTCTGCTTTGTCGGCGGCCATCTCGCCGGCGATGCCCATGACGGCCATGGCCTGGGCTGCGGCCAGGGCGGGCTCGGGCGTGACGGCGGCGAAGGCGCCGCAGAGGGCCGTGGCCGTGCAACCCAGGCCGGTCACCCGGGTCATCATGGGGTGGCCGTTGGCGATCCGATAGGTCTCTGGGCCGCCCACGATGTAGTCTGTGGCGCCGCTGATGCAGATGACGGAAGCGAGGCTCTGGTGCAGCTCCTGGGCCGCCGCCAGGGCATCCCGGGAGGCTTCCGTGCTGTCGACACCCTTGGTCCTGGCCCCGTTCCCGCAGAGGGCCATGATCTCCGAGGCATTGCCGCGAATGAGGGTGGGCCGGGTGGCGGCCACCAGCTCCCGGACGGTCTGAGTTCGGTACGGTGTGGCGCCAGCCCCAACTGGATCAAGCACGATGGGAATGCCCCGCTTGGCGGCGCATTCCGCTGCCAGAAACATCGCTTCCACCCAGGGCTTGTTCAGGGTTCCGATATTGAGCACCAGGGCCGAGGCGATGGCCACCATGTCGCTCATCTCTTCAGGGGCATGGGCCATCACCGGCGACGCGCCCAGGGCCAGCAGCGCGTTGGCCGTGGTGTTCATCACCACGAAATTCGTGATGTTGTGAACCACCGGCCCCCGCTGCCGGATGGCCTGCACCGCTGCCCATACCTTCAAGTCATTCCGCTCAACCATGGAGGTTCCTTTCCTACTCTGACTACGACAGCCAACCCTCAGTTGTAGGCGGTCTTGATCTCCCAGGCCTCGTCCATCAAGGGCTTGGCCAGTTGGGTCATGTCCGCATCCTGCCAGAAGGGCAGTTTGTCGTGGCGGTCCATGTATTTCTGGGGGATGGGGTGGGTGCCGATGACCACGGGCAGGCCGTAGGCGGATTCGATGAAGGCCTTGAATTTTCGGATATGGGGGCAGGGCGGATAGCCCACCACCAGGCCGGTGGCGAGGTGGATGACCTCAGCGCCATTCTTCTTCATCTCTTCAGGCACATACTCCACGTTGCCACCGGGACAGCCGCCACAGGTTGAATAGCCCACGACCTCCACGTTTTCTTCCGGCGGGTAGATGGCGAAGGCGCCCCGCCGCTCCCGCAGGGCCCGGAAGCACTTGCCGCCCCCACAGCTCTGATAGCGACCACAGATGATGATGCCGATGCGGGTCATGGCATCACCCCCGGGGATGGCTGACGAGGAGTTCCAGATCTTCCTTCAGGGCCTGGAGGTCCTCTTCGTGCTCCACTTCCTGGGTCAGGATGGTGAGGGCCAGGTTGTAGGTGATCATGTCCTTGCCCTGGGTGATATCCATCAGGTTCTTGTAGACCGAGATGGCGCACTGCTCTCCGGCGATGTTCTGGTCCAGGAGGGTGCCCACGAAGGCGTCCGCAGGGGCATCGTAGACGCAGGGGCTCAGGGTGTACCAGTCCCGGGGCTCGAGCACCGGGGTGCCCCCCAGCTGGAGGATGCGCCCGGCCAACAGGTTGGCGTGGGCCAGTTCCTCGGTGGCGTGCAGAGTCAGTTCTGCCGCCACGGCATCCTTCATGGGGCCCTTCACCAGTTTGGCGCCCAGCCAGTATTGGTAGTAGGCCAGCCACTCGCTGGCGAAGGCCTTGTTGAGGAGCGTCAGCAGCTCGTTGACGTCCATGCCTACGATTTCACGTCCGCGCGTTCCCATGGGAACCTCCTGAGATAAGACTGCTGGTGGCTAGGATGTTGCGTTGAAGTCCAGTGAATCCCCGACCCGGAGCGGCTGTCCGGCATCACCATAGGCCTCCTGAAGGGCGGTGGTGGCGGTTGGGCCGGTGCAGTGGACCGGGGCGATTCGCTGCACGTTGGCTTTCTGAAGGGCGCGGAGGGTCGATTGGATGCGGGCCTCCGGGGCCGCAGAGAGGTGAAAGCCCCCCACCACCGCCAGGGTGGATTTCTTGCCCGTAAGCACCCGGAGGTTGTCCAGGGTGTTGGCCACCCCCGCGTGGGCGCAGCCCAGCAATAGCACGATGCCCTGTTGGGTGGTGATCCAGAGGGCCTGGTCATCCTCCAGGGGGTCTGGCTCACGGCCTTCTGGATCAAGATAGAAAGGGCCGGAATAGGACTCTTCGGGGTGCCGCCGCGGGATCGGCCCTGTGAGGCCAATCCCTTTTCCCAGGCGCATGGGGGCCGTGGACCAGTGCAGCCGGTACATGCGGGCCTGGAGTAGGGCCTGAACCTCCTGAGGCATGCTGAGGGTCCGCACCGGTTTGTCGGGATGAAGGCTGTAATTGGGAGCCATGGCCCGGGGGTGGAGATACACCTCCGCTTCCGGGAGGGCCTGGAGAAAGGGCACCAGGCCGCCGGTGTGATCCCAGTGCCCATGGCTCAGAACGATCCGGGAGATGCGCCGCCAGGGTGTGCCCAGACGCTCGGCGTTGCGGAAGGCGGCCTCGGTCGCCCCTGCATCGAAGAGCACCACCTGGTCATCGGCTTCCACCAGAAAGCTGAGGCCATGCTCGGTCTCCAGGTCCGGCCGAGCGGAACTGTGGTCCACCAGAAGGGTGATGCGGAGACGGGAGATCACGCGGGTCGCTCCGCTGAAGGTCGGCCCATCAGGCGTGGGCCCCGGTGTTTGCGAGGAGATTCTGGAGGATGGGCTGGAAGGCCCGGGCGGCTCCATCCTGGCCACCAGCGTAGAGCCGGGGGCGACCGGCCTCGCCGCCTGCACCCACAGCGGGATCCAGGGGCAGGGTGCCGAGGAAGGGTAGGCCCAGTTCTTCGGCCAGCCGCGCGCCGCCGCCGGATTGGAAGATCGGCGTGGACGTGCCGCAGGAGGGACAGGCGAAGCCACTCATGTTCTCCACGATGCCCAGCACGGGAATGTGCGCCGTGCGGCAGAAGGTGATGGCCTTGCGGGCATCCAGGGTGGCCACTTCCTGGGGGGTGGTTACGATCACCACGCCATCCACCCGGCCCAGAGCCTGGTGCACGGAGAGATGCTCATCGCCGGTACCGGGGGGGCAGTCCACCACCAGCACATCCAGGGCATCCCACTGCACGCGGTTCACGAACTGATCCACCACACTGGCCTTCATGGGGCCGCGCCAGATGGCCGCTTGGTCCGGCTCCAGGGCGAAACCCATGGACATCACCTTGAGGGAGCCCAGCTCCACCGGCAGCAGATTCTGGCCTTCGGTCTGCAGGGTTTCGCGCTCCAGGCCCAGGAGCTTGGGTACGCTGGGGCCATGGAGATCCGCATCCAGCAGGCCCGTGCTCAATCCCTCGGCAGCAAACCCCAGGGCAAGATTCACCGCCACGGTGCTCTTGCCCACGCCGCCCTTGCCAGACATCACCAGGATGCGGCGCTGCACCTGACCCACGCCGGGGCCTGTGCCCCGGTCCATGGGCGCCTTGCGTTCGCTGCACTCGGAGTCGCTGCCCTCGCAGCAATCCTCGCTGCACTCGCCGCCGCCACTCCCGCAGCTATGTCCGCACGCCTCCTTGGCCTTCAGGGCCTTTTCGTACTCGCCCAGAGCCTTGGCCAGGGTGCTCAGGGCCAGATCAGCACAGTGGTGGGCTTCTTCGTTGTCGGGTTGGCCCAGGGCCTCCAGGACATCGATGGGACGCACGGCGCGCATTTCCCCAAGACTCTTGCCCTGGCTCATGTGGGTGGCCACGCTGCCGCTGGCGATGGACGTTTCGCAGCCGTCACTGGTGAAGGAGGCGCGCAGCACTCTGACATCCTCCATCAGCACCCAGACCTCCATGGTGTCGCCGCAGGAGCCCTCGATGCGGGCATGGGCATTGAAGTCCCGCAGGGGACCGAAGTTCGCGGGGACGAGGCGAGCGCCGATGGGTTCAAGCCAATTCATGGGGTCTTCTCCTGAGTGGTGAGCTTGCAATTCGTTATTTCCGCTTGGTACCCGTGCGCCTCTTCCCACGCACTGCCTTGCTGCTCGGCAGCGCGTTGGGGCCCACTTCGGGGCCATTCAGCAGGTGGGTACCATCCGTGAAATGGAGATCCCAGTGGATCTTGTCCCCGGGCATGATTTTGAGCCTTCGCAGGGTGCCAGTGGCCAGAAACAGGTGATAGCGGGAGGGCTTGGTGCCGCCATGGAGGGGGCAGTCCACGCCGCTGCGGCAGGGCGGGACGCTGGTTAGGGTTTCCACAACGGTGCCTTCGGCATCGATCCAAGCCACATCGAAGGGGATCAGGAACTTGGCCGTGCGGACAGGGTGGGGGCCCTCCTGGGCGGGGATGACAAACATGCAACGCTCAGCCTTGAAGAACTGGCGGTAGGCCAGGGCCTTCTCCCGTTCCACGGGCGTTCTGGCCACTTCGGCCAGCAGATGTTGACCCTTGAGGGTTACGATCCCGCCGTCTGTTGCGGGTGGTGGGGCCATGAGCATTAGGGAGAACAGTAGAGACAGCATTCGAATCCTTGGGAAAACGCAGCGGACAGGTTTGGGGCTTGTCCGCTGCTTGGTGCAACAGGCCTGTGGGCGGCCTAGAACGTAATGACCTTGTCGGCCCAGGTCACCATGTCGAGGCAGTCGATCATCGTGGAGATTGGACAGGCTTCGGATCCCTGCTGTTTGCGGCTCTTGATGCAGGTTCCGCAGGCCAACAGGGTGCCCTTGGCCTCCACGAAGGTATTGATCTGGTGCTGGACGTTGTACGTTTCGTGGGTGATGTCCAGGGCTTCGACCCCTGCGCTCATGAGGAAGAGCCGGACCTCGTGCCCCTGCTTCAGGGCCGTGTTGGCGAAGCGGACGCCATTCCATGCCTTTTCGGGTTCGTTCGTTTCCAGCAGGATGCCGATTCTCATGGGTATGAATCCTAAAATCAATCCTTGGGGCAGGGCTTGGTGCTGAAGAACCAGTCCAGCATCTTGACGTTGGGATCGGCGGCCCGATCCTTGGCAACCCCACAGGAGCCGGGGGGTGGCACGATGACATCCTCGCCGGGCTGCCAGTTGGCGGGGGTGGCCACGCCGTGTTTCTCGGAGAGCTGCAAGGCGATAAGGATCCGCTTGATCTCCTGCATGTTCCGCCCATTGCTCAGGGGGTAGTAGAGGATCGTTTTTACCAGGCCCTTGGGGTCGATGATGAAGACGGCTCGCACTGCCTGGGTGTTACTGGCTCCGGGCTGGAGCATGCCGTAGAGCTTGGCCACTTCCATCGTGATGTCTTCGATCAAAGGGAAGTTCACTTCCACGCCCTTCATGCCCTTGTATTCGATTTTCTCCTTGATGGTCCGCAACCACGCGATGTGGGCGTAGATGCTGTCGATGGAGAGACCGATCAGTTCGCAGTTCAGGGCCTTGAATTCCTCGTGCATGGAGGCGAAGGTCATGAACTCCGTGGTGCAGACCGGCGTGAAATCTGCCGGGTGGGAAAAGAGCACCGCCCACTTCCCCTTGTAGTCCTCGGGGAACTGGATCTCGCCCTGGGTGGTCTTGGCCTTGAAGGATGGCGCCTTGTCGCCGATGAGCGGCAGACGGGTGGGCTGGTCGTTCATGCTGCACCTCCATGAGGGGGGTTGAATCCCCACAGCGTGTGGGGAAGGGCCAAGGGCTTGGTTTGGGATGCTTTTCTGGACTTACCAGCTCAGGGTGCGGGCGCCCTCCTGGAACAGGGCCGCGCCAGTGAGCTCGGGGGTGCTGACGCGGATGCCCGGCAGAAGTTCGGCGGCATCCACCTTGTAGTGCTTCATGCACATGGGGCAGCAATAGACCGTGGCGCCCTGCTTGAGCAATTCGGCAAGGCGCTTCTGCTGCTCGGGGAAGCGGGCGGAATGTTTGGTGCTGCCCAGCACCACGGCCCTATCGTTGAGGAAAAGCGTCAGGCCGTGGCCGCGCTGGAGCTGGTTGCCACCGAAGCCGATGCCCATGGTGGCGCGATGGGGTTCATCGGTGGTGAGGTTGATGAAGAGGCTCGTGGCCGCTGTCTTGGGGGCCGGTGCTGCGGGCGTCTGGGCAAAGAGCAGGCCGCAGGTGAAGAGGGAAACCAGGGCCGTTCGCATGGCATTCCTCCTTGGGTTGGGATGTGGGGGCATCCTACGCCTTTCGGCTGCGGATCTCCTCGGTGATTCGGGCGAGGAAGGCGTCCAGGGGCTGCACGCCCAGGTTGCCGTCTCGGCGGTGGCGCAGGGACACGGTGCCCTCGGCCATCTCGCGATCGCCGAGTACGAGCATGTATGGGATCTGCTGGAGCTGAGCGTCCCGGATCTTGGCGTTGACCTTCTCGTTGCGGAGATCCAGTTCCACCCGGATATCCAGGTCCAGGGCCTTCTCCTGGATGGTCTGGGCATAGGCATTGGCACGATCGGTGATGGGCAGCACGGCGACCTGCACGGGGGCGAGCCACAGGGGAAAGGCCCCGGCACAATGCTCGATGAGGATGCCCATGAAGCGCTCCAGGCTGCCGAGGATGGCCCGGTGGAGCATGACCGGCGTGCCCTCGCTGCCATCGGCCTTCACGTATTTCATGCCGAAGCGGGCGGGCATGGAGTAGTCCACCTGGAGAGTGCCCAACTGCCAGGGGCGGCGCAGGGCATCCAGCACCTGGAATTCGATCTTGGGGCCATAGAACGCGCCCTCGCCGGGGTTGATGTGGTAGGCCATGTCCGCTTCCTGCAAGGCTTCGGCCAGGGCGTTCTCGGCTTCGTCCCAGACTTCGTCAGAACCCAGCCGCTGTTCGGGCCGCGTGGAGAGGGCTACCCGTACTTCGGTGAAACCAAAGGTTGCGTAAACCTCCCGCAAGAAGGCGAAGAAGGCCGCCATTTCTGCCTTCATCTGCTCCGGCGCGCATACGATGTGGCCATCGTCCTGGCAGAAGGTGCGCACCCGGGTGAGCCCCTGGGTGACGCCCGAGCGCTCATAGCGGTGGATGCGCCCAAAGTCCGCGTAGCGGATGGGCAGTTCGCGGTAGCTGGGGCGGGCCGTGTTGTAGATCAGGCAGTGGGTGGGGCAGTTCATGGGCTTGAGGGCGTACTCCCGCTCATCCACCTCGGTGAAGTACATGTTGTCTTTGTACTTTTCGTAGTGGCCCGAGGTCTTCCACATGGCCACATCCAGGGCCTGGGGGGTAATGACTTCCTGGTAGCCCCGGCGGCGGTAGAGGCTGCGCAGATAGTTCAGCAGCTCGTTGTAGACCACGGCGCCCTTGGCGTGAAAGAAGGGCGAAGCCGGAGCCTCGGGATGGAAGGAGAAGAGCCCCAGTTCCTTGCCAAGCTTTCGGTGATCTCGGGCCCGGGCCTCCTCCAGGCGGGCCAGATGCTCATCCAATTCCTTCTGGGTGGCGAAGGCGGTGCCGTAGATGCGGCAGAGCTGGGTGTTCTTCTCGTTGCCCTTCCAATAGGCGGCCGCCGTATTCAGCAGTTTGAAGGCCTTCAGTTTGCCGGTGCTCGGCACATGGGGGCCCCGGCAGAGATCGAAGAAGTCGCCTTGGCGGTAGCCCGTGATGACCTCACCCTCGGGCAGTTCCGAGGCCAATTCGGCCTTCAGGGGTTCGCCCATGGCCGTGAAACGGGACACTGCACATTCCCGGGCCAGTTCCTCCCGCAGCAGGGGGTGATCGGCCTCGGCCAGGCGCTTCATCTCCGCTTCGATGGCGACCAGATCCTCGGGGGTGAAGAAGGGTTCTACGTGAAAGTCATAGTAGAAACCATCCTCGATCACGGGGCCGATGCCCACCTTGGCCTGGGGGAAAAGCTGCTTCACCGCCTGGGCCAGCAGGTGGGCGGTGGAATGGCGCAGGATGTCGACTGCTTCGGTGTCCTTTGACGTGATGATGGCCACCTGGGCGCCTTCCCGCAGGGGCCGGGAAAGATCCTGCAGGGTGCCGTCCACCCGGACGGCCAGGGCCGCCTCGAGTAGCCGAGGGCCGATGCTGCGGGCCAGATCGGCCCCGGTGGCACCCTCGGGAAGCTTCCGGATGGATCCATCCGGAAGGCGCAATGAGAGGGTGACGGTGGTCTGCATGTTCAATTCTCCTGCCGTTTTACATTTTGCGCTAATGCTCATAATCGAGGGTCGCTTTAGTGGGCTGGCAAGAGCCAGATGAGGGCAGCGCCAGCTACCACCAGGGCCGCTTGCCAGAGGGCTTCGGCTTTCTCGGCGACCCTGCGGTGCCTGGGCACCAAGTCGGCGAGGGCGAGGTAGAGGAAGAAGGCCGCCCCGGCCCCGAGGGCATAGGGTGTGATCGGCTTCACAAAAGCGATGCTGATACCCGCGGCCAGGGCACCCACCTGGGTGAAGAAACTGGGGATGAGATTCCAGAGCAGCGCCACGGCGTTGTTTCTGCCTTCCTTCAGGAGCACAAGGCTCACGATGGACTTGGGCACTTCGTGCGCCACCAGGGCCAGAGTGAACACCCATCCCGCCATGCTTCCGGCCTGGAAGGCCAGGGCCAGGGCGATGCCATCCACCAGGGCATGGGACGCATTGCCCAGGAAGATGCGCAACGGCAGATCCGCATGCTCCTGGCAGTGGAATTCGTGGCAATGGCGGAGGATCCGAAACCGCTCGGCCAGGAACAACAGCAGAATCGCCACCAGGGCCGTCTGCAGCACCGGCATGGGCGCTCCATGCACCAGGGCGTGGGGCAGCATGCGCAGCAGGGCCATGGCCAGGAGGGCCCCCACCGCGAAGCTGAGGACCCTCGGCGTCAGACGTTTCAGAGCGTCCTCGGGCAGCCGCAGCACCAGGCTGGCCAGGAAGACACTGCCCGGGCCCACAACGAAACTGGCGAGGATGATGGAGCCGATGGACATGGCGGGATTCCTTTGGGGAATGGCTCTTGAGTGGAAGACTTTTTTGGAAAGCGCCTATTCCGGAGTCATGCCGAGCGTGTTCAGCAGTTCCCGGTCTGCTGTGGCCAAGGTGCCGGGCGTGGTCAGGAGTCGTTCTCCCGTGAAAATGGAGTTGGCGCCGCAGCAGAAGGCCAGGGCCTGAGCCTCGGCGCTGAGGCCGCTCCGGCCTGCGGCCAAGCGGATGCGGCTCTGGGGAAAGAGGAGGCGGGCCGTGGCGATGACCCGGAGCACCTCGATCACGGGTATGGGGGGCATGTCTTCCAGGGGCGTTCCGGGGATGGGCACCAGGATGTTGATGGGGATGGCGTCCGGGGCGCGGTCCAGCAGGGCCAGTTCGTGGAGGAAGTGGATGCGGTCATCCACGCTTTCTCCCAGCCCCAGGATGCCCCCGCAGCAGACCTGAAGCCCAGCCTTCTGCACAGCGCGGATGGTGGCGAGGCGCTCGTCGAAGGTGTGGGTGCTCACGATGCGCTCGTACATGAGGCGGCTGGTGTCCAGGTTGTGGTTGTACACCGTGCAGCCTGCGGCCTTGAGGCGATGGGCCTGGCCTTCGGTGATGAGCCCCAGGCTCATGCAGGCCTCCAGGCCCAGGGCGCGGACTTCGCGGACGATCTCCAGGACTGCGTCGAAGTCCGGTCCCTCCTCCAGGCTCCGACCCGACGTGGCCATGCAGTACCGGGAGGTGCCGGACGCCAGTGCCCGTCGCGCGCCCGCCAGGACGGCCTCGCGGTGCTTCAGGGGATCCGGCTTGATCTCGGTCGTATGGTGGGCGCTCTGGGCACAGTAGGCGCAATCCTCACTACAGGCCCCCGTGCGCAGGCTGTCCAGGGTGCACAGCTGGATGCGGGTGGGATCCCAGTGACGGCGATGAATCGTGGCGGCCTGGAAAAGCAGCTCGGGAAAGGACTGGTCGTGGAGGACGCGGATCTTGGCCGGGGTTAGTGCGGTCATCCGAGCCTCTTGCGGGCTTGGCGCACCAAGTTTCGAACGCCCGGCGTGTTGGCCATGGGGGCGCTGGGGTGGTTGGGACTGCCCTCGAAGAACTTGGCCCGCGCCACTGCCCGGATTTCGCCATTCTGCTCGAGGGTGGCCTGCAGGAGGTGAAGGGGACCGGTGCTCTGGAGCCAGATCCCTCGAATGGTTGCCGAGACACCGGTTTCCACGGCCTTGCGGTAGCGCACGTGAAGATCCACGGTGTAGGCCTCCAGGCCCTTGGCCAGGACACAGCTCGCCATGGCGCCATCCAGCAGGCTGGAGACGATGCCGCCGTGCAGCACGTTCTCGTAGCCCTCGTAGAACTTCCCGCAGCCGAAGGTGCCTTCCACCGTGTGTTCACCGGTGGCGCGATATTCCACCTTCAGCCCGAAGGGATGGCGTTCCCAACAGACGACGCACCGAGGGTGCCGCTGGAGCCGCGCCGCATCGAGACGGCTTTGGGCCGCCTCGATGACTGGGTCCAGTCCGCCCACGGCCTGGAGCTTGTCCAGCAGGGGGGCGACATCGGCCATGCCCGGCCTACTGGGCAGTCCAGAGAGAATGCCCAGGCCCTCGGAAGCTTCATGAAAAGCCGCTTCGTCCAGCTCGGTGATTACCGCCGTGTTCAGGCTGGCGTTGAGCTCCAGGAGCTTTTCGATCAGATCGGCAAAGGGCAGGGTGAGGCCATCCACGATGACTAGGTTCCAGCTCTGGGTGCGGGCCGCCTGCAGGAAACTCCAGGCATCGGCAAAGCACTCGATCCGGGCGCTACGCCGTTCCAGTCCGTCCCGGAAGCCCGCCAGCGCGGCCTCCCGATGGGTGATCATCGCGATGTTCATGGTTTCTTCTCCCCTGGTTTATCGATCCCAGATCTGCGTCTCAGTGCGCGTGACCACCGCCGCAGGTGTGCTCCCGGCTGAAGCGCTGGAGGTCGCCTTGCAGGAAAGCCTTCACTGCGGCGTCCACGCTGGGAGCATCGGCGCCCCGGTAGACCTCGATGCCCGCCTGGTTGAAACCCATGAGGGGACGCAGCCCCATCCCACCGGAGATGAGCACGGTGACCCCGTTCTGGGCCAGGTAGTTCACGGGGGCGAGGCAGCCACCCTGGGCATGGGGCACATTGGGCAGGGTGCTGACTTCGGCAACCTGGCCTTCTTTGACATCCACGATGGTATAGAGATCACAGTGGCCGAAGTGGGCGCCGACACCGGCTTCGAGGCCGCCGGGGAGGGTGGAGGGGATGGCGATGCGGGTGGGGTTCATGGGTGGGACTCCTTGGAGGTGCGGGTTGTGGGGGCTATCAGGAGGGGCTGCAGGTCTGCCCAGATCTGGCGGACCCTGGCCCCGAAGGGGGTCTCGGGGCCTTCCGTTACGGTCTGGCCTCGGACCATGGCCAGGGTTATTTCCGGATCGTGGGGTAGATGCCCCACCACGGGGATGCCTCGGCTCTGGCAGAAGGTGTGAATGGCGGTCTGGTAGTCCAGATTCAGATCGGCCTTGTTGATGAGCACCGCCGAGGCCAGGCGGAAGTGGCGGCAGAGATCGACTACCCGCTCCAGATCGTGGAGGCCGGAGGGTGTGGGTTCGGTCACCAGCAGCACCAGAGTGGCCTGGGAGAGAGAACTGATGACAGGACAGCCGATGCCGGGGGCGCCATCGCTCAGGATCAGGTCGATGCCGCGCTTTTCGGCGTGCTCCCGGGCCTTGGCCTTGAGCAGGGTGACCAGCTTGCCGGAGTTCTCCTGGCCGGGGTCGAGTTGGGCGTGGATCATGGGGCCGAAGCGGGTCTCGCTCTCGTACCAGGTGCCACAGAGGCGATCCGGAAAGTCGATGGCCTGTTCGGGGCAGAAGGCCACACAGACCTTGCAGCCCTCGCAATGGGAGGGCTCCACCACGAAACGTCCCCCCTCGCTGTGGATGGCGCCATAGGCGCACACCGTCTCGCAGGTGCCGCAGGCGGTGCAGGCGGCGGGGGCGATTTCCGCCAGATGCCCCGACATGAAGGGGCCGCTGCGCTGGACGGTGGGAGCCGCGAGGAGGTGGAGATCGGGTGCATCCACATCCAGGTCGCAGAGCACCTTGCCTTCGGCCAGATGGGCGAAGGCCGCCGTGAGGGAGGTCTTGCCGGTACCGCCCTTGCCGCTGATGATGACCAGCTCACGCATGGTCGACCTCCGTTCCGGCCAACTGCTCCAGGGCCTGGGTCAGCTCCAGGAAACAGCCGTGCATGCCTGCATCGAGCTGAGGCAGCAGGCCGCCCTTGGCGTAGTGCTCGGCGATGTCTCGGCGGAAAGGGATCTCGGCGAGGATGGGCAGTTGGTTTTCCCGGCAAAAGGTCTGCACGCGATCATCCCCCAGGCCCGCCCGGTTGATGACCACCCCCATGGGTTTGCCGAAGGGGCGGAAGGCGCGATAGGCCAGCCGGAAGTCGTGGAGCCCGAAGGGCGTGGGCTCGGTCACCAGCAGGATCACATCCGCATCCTGCACGGCGGTCATGGCTGGGCAGCTCACACCGGGAGGGGCATCGATGAGGATGTCCCGCCCCTCGGCTCGGGCTGTGGTCGTCATGCGCTGACGCACCTTGTTCATCAGGGGCGGGCTCATGGCTTCGCCGATCCGCAGGCGTCCCGTGAGGCAGGGGATTCGCCCCTGGCTGAGGCCCGATTCCACCGCACCCAGTTCCCGTTGGCCCTTCTGAATGGCCCCATTGGGGCAGATGCGCATACAGCCGCCGCAGCCATGGCACATCTCGGGAAAGGTGACGAGGGTTGATCCCAGGAGGCTGATGGCCTTGAACTGGCAAAGCTCCGCGCAGGCGCCGCAGAGCTGGCAGCGTGCCTTGTCCACCACGGGGATCTCCAGATAGACCGGCTCGGAGACTACAGCCTCGGGCCGCAGAAAGAGATGGAGATTGGGCTCCTCCACATCCAGATCCACGGCCAGCACGGGCCGCTTCCACACCGTGGCCAGGGCCGCCGAGACCGTGGTCTTGCCCGTGCCCCCCTTGCCGCTGGCGATGGCGACGATCATTTCAGTGGCTCGGCGCGTCGGAGTAGGTGAATTCCCCGGCCTTGAACTTGGCCACCGCCTCGCCGACGGTCATGTTTTCCACACCCTGGACCATCTTGACGCCCGCAGCCTGGAGGGCGGTGAAGGCCTTGGGGCCCACATGTCCCGTGAGCAGCACGTGGGCGCCTGCCTTCACCAGATTCTCAGCGGCCTGGATGCCGGCCCCCTGGGCCAGCACCTGGGAGGAACCATTGTCCACATAGGTTGCGGCACCTGTGGCGAGTTCCACCACCACGAAACCACCCGCGCGTCCAAACCTAGGATCCACGGCGTCTGTCAGGGTGGGGCCTTCACTGGTGATGGCGATTCGGGTGATCAAGACAGCATCCATGGGGTGCCTCCTTGATATAATTTTGAGCATATGCTCTAAACTGTCAATGCAACTGGGTCACATCTTGGGAGGAGGCTCTCGGTTATGCCTGGTGGTCTTGGAATTCTGAGTCAAGCCAAGTCAGGCCTTCCTGGTGAGATACTCAAGGACCGGGAATGCCTCGAGATTCGGTGTTGAGAGTATATGCTCAATAGAAGGTGAATCGGGTGGCAGGGAACAGCAGCAGCGGCCTAGCCCTCCTCTAATCCGAAAGGGAATCCATGTCCTCAGCTCCCCGCATCGTGATCGTTGGTGGTGTCGCTGGAGGCGCCAGCGCGGCGGCCCGGGCTAGGCGGCTCTCGGAAACGGCCAGCATCGTCGTTTTCGAGCGAGGCCCCGATGTCTCCTTCGCCAACTGCGGGCTGCCCTATCACATCGGTGGGGTGATCGAGGAGCGGAAGCGCTTGCTGGTGCAGACTCCTGAGAGTCTCAATGCCCGCTTCGATCTGGATGTCCGGGTGAACACCGAAGTCGTCTCCATTGACCCCGCTAAACGGGTGGTGGTGGCCCGGAATGTGAAAACGGGTCGGGAAACCCAGGAGCCCTACGATGCCTTGGTGCTGAGCCCCGGCGCGGAGCCCATCCGACCCGGGATTCCGGGCGCCCAGGAAGAGGGCGTATTCACCCTTCGGAACATGGCGGACATGGATGCCATCCTAGCGGCGGTGTCGAAGCACGGCCTGACCCGGGCCCTGGTGGTGGGGGCGGGATACATCGGGCTAGAACTGGCTGAACAGCTCCATCACCGGGGCCTGCCGGTCTCCCTCGTAGAGCGGCTCGACCATGTGCTGGGGGTGGCGGATACAGAAATGGCCTACCCACTTCACGAGGAGCTGGCCCGCCAGGGCGTGGATCTCCGCCTGGGGCGCTCGGTTACGGCATTCGAGAAGCAGGGCAGGGGGCTGGTCGCCACGCTGGACGATGGTGCGCGCATCGTCTGTGACTTGGCGGTTCTGAGCGTGGGAGTGCGGCCCGAAACACGCCTGGCACGGGAGGCGGGATTGGCTCTGGGACCCACCGGCGGCATCCAGGTGGACGACCAGATGCGCACTAGTGATTCCCACATCTTTGCGGTGGGGGATGCGGTGGAGGTGAGGGATTTCGTCAGCGGCGATCCCGCCGTGATTCCGCTGGCAGGTCCCGCCAATCGCCAGGGCCGCATCGCCGCCGAGGTCATCCTGGGGCGGGACAGCCACTACAAGGCCACCCAGGGAACGAGCATCTGCAAAGTGTTCGATCTCAGCTTCGCCATGACCGGGCTCTCGGAGGCCACCCTGCAGCGGAAGGGCCTGTCGTATCGCCGGATCTACGTGCATCCGGCGGATCACGCTACCTACTACCCGGGTGCCCATCCCATTTCCCTGAAGCTGCTGTTCACGGAAGCAGGCAAGATCCTGGGGGCCCAGGCCGTGGGCGTGGCGGGGGTGGACAAACGCATCGACGTGATCGCTGTGGCCCAGCGGGCGGGTCTCACGGTCTACGATCTCGAGGAGCTGGAACTCTGCTACGCGCCGCCTTTCGGCAGCGCCAAGGACCCCGTGAACATGGCGGGCTTCGTGGCCGCCAATGTGCTCCGGGGCGATGTG
>JAYREN010000053.1:0-17099 GCA_041908845.1 Holophaga sp.
AGGGGGCCCAGCCGCACAATTCCTCCAGGTTCTGGGTGGTCAGATCACCCAGGCGCTCGGGGCGCATGCCCCGTAATTGGGCCAGGCAATCCGCAACGAAAGTGACGAAGGCTGGTTCATTGATTTTGCCCCGATGGGGCACCGGGGCCAGGTAAGGGGCATCCGTTTCCACCAGGATGCGGTCTGCCGGGGCGAAAATCGCCGCCTCCCGGATCGTCTGGGCGTTCTTGAAGGTAAGAATGCCCGAGAAGCTGAGGTAGAAACCCAGGTCCAGGGCTTGCCGCGCAAAGGGTAGATCCTCAGAAAAACAGTGAATGACTCCCCGGATTTCCGAGGCGCCCTCTTCCCGAAGGATGCGCAGGGTGGCCTCAGGCGCCTTCCGGGTGTGGACCATCAAGGGTTTCCTCACTCGCCGGGCCAGTCGTATCTGCTCCCGAAAGACCGCTTCCTGGGTTTCTCGGGGGGAGAGGTCGTAGTGCCAGTCGAGGCCCGTCTCGCCCACGAACCGGGTGGCCGGATCCCGGAGAAGGGACTCCAGGACTGGACCGGTCTCGGGGTTCCAGGTGGCGGCCTCATGGGGGTGAACGCCCAGACTCGCGCACACATCGGGCGTGGCCCGAGCCTGTTCCAGCGCCTTACGGGAATCCTCCAGACCCGTGGCCACGGACACGAATCCGCCTACTCCGGCGAGGCGGGCCCGGTCCAAAAGGGGTTTAAGCTTTTGCTCTTCCAGGTGACTGCCGAGAAGATGACAGTGAGCATCCACAAGCATGACGAACTCCACCCTCATGTTGGCACGGCGAACCCCCTTGAACGCACCTCGACCCATATGAAAGGCGAGCCTTGAGCCGTCTCCCAAGTCCACCCCTCGGCTTGGGTCGCATCTGCGGCAGGATTCTCGCTTTGCTCCTGTTTCTGCTTGGCTGTGGGGCCTCCTTTTCCGTGGCCCAACCCCTGGCTTTTCGCCGTTTCGATGACCGGGATGGACTTCCCCAGAGCCAGATCCGCACGATTTTCGAGGATCGGGATGGTTTCCTCTGGATTGGCACCGTGGAGGGGTTGGCGCGTCTTGGTGCCTCAGGTTTTTTGCCCTACCGCTCTCAGGAGCAGCTGCGACCCACCCAGGTGAACTGCCTGATGCAGGATCGGCAGGGCAGCATCTGGGTCGGCGGTGAGGAACACGGCGTGGCCCAGATCCGGGGGAGTCGCATCCGGAATTTCGGGGAGGCCGAAGGGCTGGACATCACCAATGTCTATTCGCTCCTGGAGCGCAAGAGCGGAGAAATCCTCGTGGGCGGCCGCCAGGGGCTCTTCCGATGGCGGGGAGACCGTTTCGAGCGGGTGGAACTGCCTGACCCATGGAAATACCTGCCGATCTTCGCCCTTGCGGAGGATCCTCAGGGCCGGATCTGGATGGGTTCTCGGAAGGGCAACCTGTTTCGCTGGGATGGGAAGACGATTCAGGGTGCCGTTCTGCCACCAACCCTGGCGGACAAGGGGGTCCAGACTCTCGTCCGAGATCCGGAGGGAAACCTCTGGGCGCTCTATGCCGAGGCGCTCCTGCGACAGACCCCTGGCGGCGATTGGGCGCCTCATTTCCTTCCACCCATGCCTGGGCGACCCATCTTCTCCTCGCTCTCCTTCTCGGAGCGCGGCGAGATGATGCTGGCCATGGGGGCGGATGGGCTCCTGATCAAGGATCGAGAAGGAAATGTGAAAGTCTGGACCTTCCGGGATGGCCTGCCCAGAGACGGCGTGGCCGTGGTTCATCGAGATCGCCGAGGCGTTCTCTGGATCGGTACCGATGGCAGCGATGTCCTGGCGCAGGCTATTCCGGATCTCCGGGAGTTGCACACGGATCCGCTGACGGGCGCGGGCCTGGGCCTGGGTGGGGTGGCGCAGTTCCTCGAGCTTCCCGGGGGCCGCATGCTGCTGGGAGGCGCTCAGGGGCTGTTTCTCCTGGATGACAGGGCGCAGATTTTGGGGCGCTGGCAGGGCGCGCCAGGCGGGCCTTCCCTCGAAATCTGGTCCATGCTGGCCCACCCCAGGGAAGGAGTCTGGCTGGGAACCACCCGGGGCCTGTTCCGCTGGATCGATGGGCGCATCGAGGCTGGACCGGAGCGCCTCCGAAATGTCCAGACCCATTCCCTGTTGATTCACGGCGGGCGCCTCTGGGCGGGAACCCTGTGGGAGGGCGTGGCCGAGCTCACCCTGGAGGGCAAATTCGTCGCCTTCCATCCGCTGCCCCAGGAGGTTGGGCGTGGGGCCGTCCCCAAGATCCTGCCTCGGACTTGGCCCACGGGGCCAGGGCTCTTGGTGGCCACCCAGGTTGGGCTCTACACCTTCCGTGTGGAGGGTGGGGTCGGTCTTTTTCAGCGGGCCTTTGCGGGCACGCCAGTGCATTCCGCCAGTATTTCCACCATGTACGAGGAGCCCTCGGGTCAGCTCTGGGTCGCGACCCAAGAAGGTGTCTTTGGGTTCGTGAAGGGAAAGCCGGGCGAATGGGTCCACCTGGGGGCCGCCGAGGCCAGCATTCAAGGCACACCCAACTGGATCTATCGCCTGCCCTCGGGACCCCTTGCTGTGGGCCATGCAAGGGGGATTTCTGTCATATCGGAAAAATCGGTGGTGCTGCTCACCAAAAACCGTGGCCTGCTGTCCGACGAAACCACCACCGATGCCGTGATGCTGGATAGCCGTGAGCGCCTTTGGATCGGCATGAAGGGGGGCGCCTGCGTGCTGGATACGCGCCAACCCCTGGGCAGGGTGCAGATGCCTAAGCCGCGGGTGATGGAAGTGGCCTGGGGCACGGAGTCACGGTGGCTTCCTGAGCGTGTGGATTTGCCTCCCACGCCGGGCACCCTCGATCTGATCTTCGACACGGGGCTCCCGGCCGCCCCTTCCGTCCCTCGTTATCAGGTGATGATCGAGGGTCTGGACGGCGATTGGCGGGCGGTGGAGAACAACGCCAAAAGCATTCAGGTCGCCCAGGTGGGGCCGGGCGACTATCGTTTCCGCCTGCGGGCCAGCCTGGATGGGCGGGAGTGGGTGGAAGCCGATCCCCTGCCCATTCGCGTGAGACCGGCCTGGTACCAGCGCACGTTCAGTCGCATTATCTTCATCCTGGCCGGGGGTGGGCTCATCATCCTGCTGGTCTACCTCCGTCTTCGTGCGCTCCAGCGCCAGGCACATCTCCTGGAAGCCAAGGTCGAGGAACGCACCGAGGCCTTGCGGCTGCGCAACAAATCCCTGGAGCGCCTGCACCAGCAGCTGAAGCGCTCCCTGGAGAGCCGGGTGCAGCTGATGCGTACCGTGAGCCACGATCTGCGCTCACCCCTGACCAGCATCATGCTATCCGTGGATCGTCTCCGGGATGCGGAGGCGCGGGAATCCGACGATCCCATGCTCAATATCCTGGACCGGGAGGCCCGGCGTCTCGAGGCGATCATCCGGGGTCTGCTGGATCAGGCCAAGTCCGAATCCTTTACCGATAGCCTCAACCAGCGGTTGTGCCGGCCCTCAGAGGCACTGGAGGGGCTCACGGACACCCTGCGGCTAAAGGCCGAGGCGCGGGCACTCTCCCACAGTCTGGAGCTGGATCCCCGGGCGGATCAGGCCTGGATCCTGGCGGATACCACGGCCCTTCAGCAGGTGCTCTTCAATCTCATCGAGAACGCTCTGAAGTTCACCGAGTCGCCCGGTACCGTAGGTATTCGGTCGATTGTCGGGGAGGACAACTGGGCGCTGGAGGTCTGGGACACGGGGCGAGGCATCGATCCCTCCCTGCAAACGGGCATCTTTCAGGCCTTCCGTCAGGTTCAGCAGGGAGACGAGCAGAAGGGATGGGGTCTGGGGCTCAGCATCTGCAAGGCCCTGGTGGAGGCTCATTCGGGACGCATCGAGGTGGTGAGCGAAGTCGGCAAGGGCTCAACCTTCCGGGTGATCCTGCCTCTGGTGATGCCCAACCAGGAGCACCTGGCCCACACCGCAGAGGCCTAATGGCCCAAAGGTGTTGGCTGACGCTGGGGCTTCGAGGGCGTACTCTCTAGGGATGCGCTCCCTGTTGACCATCCTCATCGTGGACGACGAGCCGGGCATCCGGCGGTCCCTGGGCGAGTCTCTCTCCGAGGAGGGCTACGCCGTGCTCAAGGCGGAGCGGGGCGAACAGGCCCTGGAGCTCATCGAGAATTCCGATCCGGACGCCATCCACCTCATGCTGCTGGATGTGTGGCTGCCGGGCATCGACGGGCTGGAGACGCTGCAGCGGGCCAAGGTGCTGCGGCCCGAATTGCCCGTGGTGATGATCAGCGGCCACGGCAACATCGATACGGCCCTCCAGTCCACTCGGCTGGGCGCCTTCGATTTCCTGGAAAAGCCCGTGGACCTGGATCGTCTGCTGCTGGTGGTGAGCAACGCCCTCAAGCAGCGCCACCTGGAGCAGGAAAACCAACGCCTTCTGCAGGAGGTGGAGCAGGATCGCTTCTTCATGGCGGAAAGTCCGGCCATGAAACGGCTGCTGGCGGACGTGAAGCTGGTGGCGCCTACGGAGGGGCGCGTGCTGCTCACCGGGGAGAACGGCAGCGGCAAGGAGGAGGTCGCGCGCCTCATCCACGACCAGAGCGCCCGGGCCAAGGGCCCCTTCGTGGAAGTGAACTGCGCGGCCATCCCCGAGGAACTCATCGAGTCCGAGCTCTTCGGCCACATGAAGGGCGCCTTCACCGGGGCCATCCGGGATCAGAAGGGCAAGTTCCGCGAGGCCCACGGCGGCACGCTCTTCCTGGACGAGATCGGCGACATGTCCCTCAAGACGCAGGCCAAGGTGCTGCGGGCCCTGCAGGAGGGCCGCATTGAGCCCGTGGGTGGCGGCGGCGCCGTGAGTGTGGATGTGCGGGTCATCGCCGCCACAAATAAAGACCTCACAGAGGAAATCAAGGCCGGGCGCTTCCGGGAGGATCTCTTCTTCCGTCTTGCAGTGGTGCCCCTGCGGGTACCGCCCCTGCGGGAACGGGGCGAGGAACTCATCACCCTGGCGGAGGCCTTCCTGGCCCGCTTCGCTCGCAGCTATGGGCGCTCTGCGAAACGCCTGGCGCCCGAGGCCCGGGAAACCCTGCTGCACCACGAGTGGCCCGGTAATGTGCGCGAGCTGAAGAACCTCATGGAGCGGGCCCTCATCCTGGGGCGGGGCATGGAGATCACCACTCGGGACCTCGGTCCCCTGGCCATGCGTCACCTCGCGGAGCCGGATCCCTTCGCCTTCCCAGAATTTCCGAGCCTGAAGGAAGCCCGGGACTGGTTCGAGTCCATCTACATCCAGCGCGAACTCAAGCTCCAGAGCGGCAACATGACCCGAGTAGCCGACAAGCTGGGCTTGGATCGCTCCAACCTGTACAAACGCCTGAAAGCCCTCGGCGTGGAGTCGAGGGAACCGTGATCGAACGGGTCTGGTTCAAGATCGTCGCGACCATGTGGGTCGCGAAGCGCGCGCCCGGGGCGCCCCCGCCCCCGGGCCCCGCAGCGGGGCCCCACAGGGAGCGAATCAGGACCGGGAAGGCCGCGATGATCGAACGGGTCTGGTTCAAGATCGGAGAAGCCGCCCAGCGGGTAGGCGCCACCCCCAAGGAGCTGCGCTACTGGGAGAAGGTCATCCCCGAACTGCAGCCCCGACGCTCCAAGGGCAATCTGCGCTACTACCACCAGGATGAGATCATCCGCCTGCAGCGCATCCGCCAGTGGCTCGCCGAAGGCTGCACCGTGGCGGATTGTCGTCTCCGGCTACAGGGGCTGCCCATCGCCTCCCACAGTGAAATGGAGCCTACGGCCATTTCACCCTCGCGTCTGTGGACGGCTTTGCAGGCCTTGCGGAAGGTGCTGGGCCGCCTCTCCGGGCCTCCCGGAAGTTTGTCTTCCGTCGAAACAGATGAGCTTCTGGAAGACCTCCGAACCCATGCCCGCCCAAAGAAGCAGAGAATCACGGTCGATCAAGACCGCCCAGCAGTACCCGCCGCGCCCCTTCTGTCTCTGGAGCCGGAGGCATCGGTTCCAACGCCCGAAGATCTTCCCGAACCCGCGGCTAAGCGCACCCGCAAACCCAAACCCAAACCCGAGGCCAGTGCCCTGGGTCGCATGTGGTCCGTGACTCGGCTGCCCCTGGACCTGGACGAGTAGGACCTGAGTCGACAGAGTTGCCCTGAGCGCTCCAGTCTTGACCTTGTCCCCGGATTCCCGTAGACTCAACGATTCACGGCGCGTGGCGCAGCCTGGTAGCGCACTACCTTGGGGTGGTAGGGGTCGGAAGTTCGAATCTTCTCGCGCCGACCAAGAACAGAAGAGACACTCGCAAGGGTGTCTTTTTTGTTTTGTCCATCGGAGGGCTTTGTGAGAGTGGCCTTCACCGTTTCGGGTCATGTGCAGGGAGTGGGTTTCCGGGCCTTCGCCCGGGACGAGGCTCGGGCCCTGGGGCTGCGGGGCTATGTGCGCAACGAGTGGGACCGCACCGTGGTGGGACAGGCCGAAGGCACATTGGGTGAACTGGAGCTTCTCCGTGTGGCCCTGGAGTGCGGCCCGGTCTTCGGGCGCGTTTCCGGGCTGGACTGGAACCCGCTATCCGAGGGAGAATCTCTACCCTTTCCTTTCGAGATTCGCTCTTAGAGAGAAGCCATGGATTTCAAGCAGCACGTTCGCCAAGTCTCCGATTTCCCCAAGCCAGGCTTCGAGTTCTGGGACATCACGCCCCTGCTGGCGGATGCCCAGGCCTTTGGCCGGGCCGTGGAGGCCATGGCCTCGCCGGTGTTGACTCTGCAGCCCACCCACGTGCTGGGTCTGGAATCCAGGGGCTTCATCTTTGGTTCGGCCCTGGCCCAGAAGCTGGGTCTGGGCTTCGTGCCCGCACGCAAACCCGGCAAGCTGCCGGGTTCAACCCTCCAGGAAAGCTACCTGACGACCGATGGCAGCGAGGATGCGCTGGAGATCCACAAGGGCGCCTTCAAGCCAGGCGACCGGGTGCTCATCGTGGACGATGTGCTGGCTACGGGTGGCACTGCCACTGCGGCCCGCAAGCTCATCGAGCGCACCGGGGCCCAGCCCATCGCCCTCACGCTGTTCGTGGAAGTGGGCGAACTCCCGGGTCGAGAGAAACTCAAGGGCCTGCCCGTCTTCAGCCTGCTTAGAGTCTGAGGTTCAGCGGATACCGCCCGCCGGGGGTTCCATCGGCAGCGTCAGGCCGAAGCGGCTGCCGGGGTTGAGGGGTTGATAGTGGGCCTCGCCCCCATGATCCTGGGCGATGCGCCGCACGATGGCCAGCCCCAGGCCCGTGCCTTTCCGCTTGGTGGAGAAATAGGGCTCGAAGAGGCGCTCCCGAACCTCTGGGGCTACGCCGGGACCGTCGTCTTCCACTTCGAGGTGGATGCGGTCCCCCTCTGGTTTCAGCGATAGACGAATGGTGCCCTTGCCGTCCAGGGCGCTCACGGCGTTGTCCACGAAGTTGATGAGGGCACGCTTCACCATGTCGGCATCCCATCGCACCCGGAGAGGGCAGCCCGCAAGGGTCAGCTCGAAGGCGATCTGGGGATGAGTGGGGGCGTAGAGGGCCTGGACCTGGCGCAGCAGTTCGCAAGCATCCGCAGGATGAGGTTGTGGAGCAGGCAACTTCGCGAAGCGGCTGAAGCTGTCCACCAATCGCGAGAGGCTCGCCACCTCCGCCAGGATGGTCTCGGCGCCTTCGGAAATGGCCTGGGGCTCCAGGCGTCCTTCCCGGCTGCGGCGCAGCAGGCGCTGGGCCGTAAGCTGAATGGGAGTGAGGGGATTCTTGACCTCGTGGGCCATGCGCCGGGCGACTTCCTGCCAGGCGGCGCGTTTTTCGGCCTGGGCCAGCAGCGAGAGATCCTCCAGCACCGCCAGTTCGCCCCCTTCGGTGATGGGCACCACGATGGCGCGCACCGGGCGGCCCTCGCCCTCACCGCCGATGCGGAGTTCCTCCTCCCGGGGCCGTCCGGTGCCACGCACGGCCTGCACCAGGGCAGAAAGGCCACCCATGCGGGGTTGGGCCGCCAGTTCGCTCCAGATGGAGGTGGAGAGATCCCAGGCTTCCAGACCGAACCAGCGGCGGGCGGTGGGGTTGAAGGTTCGGAGCTCGCCCTCGCGGTTCCACCCCAAAACACCCACCGGGAGAGCCTCCAGGAGCTGGTTCAGATAGGCCCGTTGGCGTTCGATGCGCGCGGCCTGGGCCTCGATGGCCTCCCGGTTCTGGCGCAGATCGCCGATCATGGTGTTGAAACTTCCGGAGAGGAAGGCCAGTTCATCTTCTCCCTGAACCGGCAGCATTATCTCCAGATCCCCCGTACCCACCCGCTGGGCGGCCTTGGCCAGGGCCCTCACGGGTTCGGAAATGGTGCGGGCGATGGCCAGGCCCACCCACACCGCGAAGAAGAGCGTGAACAGCGTGAGCAGCAGGAAGGTTTCCTGGGGCAGAGTCTCCAGGTTCTTGCGGAAGGCCTGTATTTGCGAGGCATCGCGCACGCGCTTGTCCAGCCGCAGGAGACTGTTCTGGAGTTCTCGGGGGATGAAGATGCCCGCGGCAAACCTGGAACCCGTCCGCTCCGCAGGTGAAGGTGCCACCACCCACAGGCCCTTGCCCGAATCGATCTGGACCGGAGCCGTGAGCTCGGCGGGAAGAGCCGGGAGGTCGAGTTCCGGGGCGAGATCATGGGTCGGGCCCTTGGCCGGGGCATTCAGGTGTACCAGCAGATCGAGCCCCGTCTCCTGGCGCAGCCTTCCCAAATCCTCCACTGGAGTTTCGGGTAACCGAACCAGGGCCAGGGTCAGGCGGGTTTCCAGCTGTTGCCGATAGGCTTCGGAGAGCACCTTGCCATCCTGGATCAGTTCCCGGGTTTCGGGCATGAACCAGCGGTCCACGTTCTTGCGGATGAAGTCCTTGCCCATGAGGAAGAGCGCCAGGCTCGGCAGCAGACACACGGCGAAGAACGCCACCACGAGCCGCGTGCGGATGCGGGAGCCCAGAATGCCCCGCCGCCGCTCGAAGTACAGCTTGGCCAGGGAGCGCGCGATGATGAAGAGCAGGGTGCCGATGGCCAGCGTGTTGGCCAGCCCCAGGGCCAGCAAGGCCCAGCGGCTGGGAGCATCGATTCCCGAAGCCACCTGGGTGCTGAGGAGCTTGTAGCCCCGGAAGAACACTCCGATGAGCACTACCAGGAGGGCCGCTGCGTACAGGCGATTCAGCTCACGGTTGCGCTTGGTCTTGGGTTCGACGTCCATCGAGAAAGGCTACCCTGGATCCAGGAGCTTGAATGGCCAAGGTGAAATCAAGAGATTCCTTCGAGGTCCGCCAGGCCTTTCTGGAGTCCTTCGCCCAGGATGGGGATGGCCTCTGGTCGGAGGTGGTGGCCGAGGGTGAGCGCATCCCGCGCTGGAGGCGTGAGTTCTGGACCTCGCGCCAGCGCCAGGCCTCGAGTCTGCACGAGGTCTCCTACCGGGCCTGCTACAAGCCCCAGTTGCCGCGCCTCTTCATCGAAAAGCTGACCCAGCCCGGCGATCGCGTGTACGACCCCTTCAGCGGCCGAGGCACCACCGCCCTGGAGGCGGCCCTGCTGGGCCGCAGGGTGGCCGCCAACGACATCAACCCTCTCTCGGAGATCCTGGCGCGTCCCAGGCTCACCCCCCCGGAGCCTGCCCAGGTGGAGGCCCGCCTTCTTCAGGTCCCAAGAAATGGCGTGGCCTCGGATGGACTCGAGCTCTCGATGTTCTACCACCCCGATACTGAGAAAGAGATCCGAGCCCTGCGGCACTGGTTTTTGGAGCGGATGCGAACGGACACCTTCGATGAGGTCGATGCCTGGGTCCGCATGGTGGCCACCAACCGGCTCACGGGTCATTCGCCTGGGTTCTTCTCGGTCTACACGCTGCCGCCCAACCAGGCGCTGCGGGCGGAGAAGCAGGTAGAAATCAACCGCAAGCGGGGCCAGGCTCCCGAGTATCGGGATACCCGAGTCTTGATTCAGAAGAAGACGCGACAGTTGCTGTCCGATCTGGATGG
Source organism: Holophaga sp. (assembly GCA_041908845.1). Classification (GTDB taxonomy): domain Bacteria; phylum Acidobacteriota; class Holophagae; order Holophagales; family Holophagaceae; genus JAYREN01. Next base: position 10,049 of record JAYREN010000053.1, read on the forward strand.
GGCCGTGGGCCAGCGATTGCGGATGGCCGCCGAGGATGCCCAGTTCCTGACGGGGGATGCGGCGGCAACGCCTGAATTGGAGGCGGCTTCGATTCAACTCACCGTCACCAGTCCGCCCTTCCTGGACGTGGTGCAATACGCCGCCGACAACTGGCTTCGCTGCTGGTTCTGCGGGCTGGATGCCGAGGCCATCGCCGCAGGCATCACCATGTCCCGCACCGTGGAGGGCTGGGCGGAGACCATGCAGGGCGTCTTCCGCGAACTCTACCGAGTGACTCGCCCCGGCGGCTTCGTGGCCTTCGAGGTGGGCGAGGTGCGCAAGGGCACCGTGCGCCTGGAGGAGGTTGTGCTGCCCCTGGGCATCCGCGCAGGCTTCAGCCCGGTGGGGTTGCTCATCAACGAGCAGTCCTTCACCAAGACCGCCAATATCTGGGGCGTGGAGAACAACACGAAGGGCACCAATAGCAACCGCATCGCGCTCTTTGAGAAGGGCTGATCAGACTTTGGGTGGGAGCGATTTTCCATACAGCGCCGCATCCTCACCATTGCGGTAGTAGCCCTTGCGGAGCCCAGTTGCAAGCCAGCCTTCGGCCTCGTAGAGGTGGCGCGCGGCGCCATTGGACACGCGGACTTCGAGGTGCAATTCCGTGATGCCCAGATCCCGCAACGCTTCGGTGTTGGCGCGCAGCAAACGGCGGCCGAGGCCCTGGCCGCGGGCCTCGGGGCGCACCGCGATGCGCAGCAGTTCGGCTTCTCCGACCGCGGCAACCAGGCCCCAGCGGGCATAGGCGCGTCCTTCCAGGGTCCACATCTGCTCGTTCGCGTCCAGGGCCCCCCAGGCCTCGCCGAAGGCTTCACGTTCCAGGCTTTCGACCCAGGCCGGCAGGGCGGAGCCGGGGCCGAAGTGAATGAGCTCGGTCAACGGGCGTGGCCTCGACGGAGGGCATCCGGGAGATGGGTGGAGGCCTGGGGGAAGTTCAGTTCTGCGTCCGTTTCGCGCAGGTAGAAGGGCACCAGCGGGGCCTCGGGAGGCAGGAGGGCCTTCTCCCGGCAGAGTGCGACCAGGGCCTCCAGGGTGGCTGCGGTTTCGGCTTCCGGGATGCTGGACTCGTGGGAAAGATGGGCCGAGGCCTTGGCTCGGAAACCTGCGGGGGCCCACCAGGCCTCGCTTCCCACCACCGCGGTCAGGTCGGTCAGGGGATGTTTGGCGGCGGGGGTGAGGGCCGTGGCGCCCCATTTCTGGGCGAAGGCCTCGTTGCGCTGGCCATCCAGGAGGATCCAGGTGGGTTCCAGCAATCCGGCGCAGCGCAGGGTGCGGGCCCGAAGCTCAAAGGCGGAGAAACCCCAGGTGGGCAGGCCGGTGAGGGCGAGTCCTTCTGCCGTGGCCACGCCGATGCGCAGACTGGTGAAGCCACCAGGCCCAACGCAGGCGATGCAGCCCGTGAGATCACCGGGCCTCGCCTTGGCCTCTGTCAACAGGGCCTCGAGCCCGGGGAGCAGGGCCGTGCTGTGGCTGCGCCCGATCTCCACCTCCAAACAGCGGGTCCAGGATCTTTCCTCATCTAAGAGGGCGAGGTGGAGGCGTTCCGTGGTGGTATCGAGGCCGAGCAGCATGCAGATAGTCTAGCGTCTCCCGCCGAAGAGCCCGCCCAGGACGCCGCGGATCAGCTGGCGCCCGATGCTGCTGCCCGCGGAGCGGAGCATGCTCTTGCCGAAGGACTCGAGCATGGAATCGCTGCGACTGGATTCCCCGCGGGAGGCCTTGGCGGCGGCCTTTTCCTTCGCTTGCTGCTCGGCGGCCTTGGCGGATTCTTCGGCCCGGGCGCGGAGCTTCTCGAAGGCGCTCTCCCGGTCCACGGCATTCTCATAGGCGCCCGCCACGAGGCTCTGGGCCATGAGGGCCTTGCGCTCGGCGGGTTCGATGGGGGGGAACTGGCTGGTGGGAGGAACCACCCAGGCCCGCTGCACCACGCCCGGGGTGCCCTTTTCGTCGAGGAAGCTCACCAGGGCCTCGCCCACGGCCAGTTCGGTGATGACCTTGGCCACATCAAGCTGCTCGTTGGTCCGGAAGGTCTCGGCGGCGGCGCGCACGGCCTTCTGGTCCCGGGCGGTGAAGGCCCGCAGGGCATGCTGGATCCGGTTGCCCAACTGCCCCAGCACCTTTTCGGGGATGTCCAGGGGGTTCTGGCTGCAGAAGTAGATGCCCACGCCCTTGGAACGCACCAGGCGGACCACTTGCTCGATGCGCTCCAGCAGGGCGTCGGGGGCGTCCTCGAAGAGCAGGTGTGCCTCATCGAAGAAGAAGACGAGCTTGGGTTTTTCCGGATCACCGACCTCCGGCAGGCCCTCGTAGATCTCCGAGAGGAGCCAGAGGAGGAACGTTGCATAGAGCTTGGGATTGGCGATGAGCTTGTCCGCCGCCAGCAGGTTGATGGCGCCGCGCCCGCTGGTATCGGTCTGGAGCAGATCGTCGATGTTGAGGGCGGGCTCTCCGAAGAAGCTCTCGCCGCCCTGGGATTCCAGTTCCAGCAGTCCCCGCTGGATGGCGCCGATGCTGGCGGGACTCACGTTCCCGTACTGGGTGCGCAATTCGGCAGCGTGTTCCCCCACGAAGGTGAGCATGGCCCGGAGATCCTTGAGATCCAGCAGCAGCAGGCCATTGTCGTCGGCCACCTTGAAAGACAGGTTCAGCACGCCCGCCTGGGTGTCGTTCAGGTTCAGCAGACGCCCCAGAAGCAGGGGCCCCATATCGCTGATGGTGGTGCGCACGGGATGACCCTGCTGGCCGAAGAGATCCCAGAAGGTGACAGGGAACCCTTTGAATTCCAGGGGGTCCAGCTTCAGGAGCTCCACCCGTTCCTTCAGCTTGGGGTTATCGGTGCCGGGCTTGGCGAGGCCGGAAATGTCGCCCTTCACATCGGCCATGAAGACCGGTACTCCCGCGCGGCTGAAGTGCTCCGCAAGAACCCGCAGCGTCACGGTCTTTCCCGTGCCCGTCGCCCCTGCCACCAGTCCATGGCGGTTGGCCATGCGGGGCAGCAGCAAGAGATCGAGGGGTTCCTTGGCTTCGAACGAACGGGCGACGAGAAAGGGTGCGGACATGGGAACTCCGGGATCGATGGATCCCATCTTGGATGAAGGGAGGGAGCGGGGGCAACCCGGGGATGGGTCGACCCCTCAGAACGGTGGTCTCGGCGCGGATTGCCGTCTTCGTCTGGACCCTCACTTCGCTCACCGCACTGCGGCGTATTCCGTGATCCAGGCATGAGGAAGCGACCGAGTCGCCCTTCGGACCACTCGGTCGCTTCGACCCACGCGAACGTTATTCTGAAGTTCCTCGGTGGCCGATTTCTCACGCTCCACCGGAACCAAATATTTTCGAGGTACACACCCAAAGCGATCCTTGGGGGACCGCTTTGGTGCTCGACCCACTCAGGCAGTTATTCTGAAGCTCGCTGGATCCTCACTTCGCTCGCCGCACTGCGGCGCGCTTCGTGATCCACCGGCTTCAGACGTTCTTGGTGACTTTGCCGGCCTGGAGGCAGGAGGTGCAAACGCGGATGCGCTTGGGCACGCCGCACACCAGGGCGCGAACCTGCTGGAGATTGGGATTCCAGCGACGGTTGGTGATGTTGTGGGCGTGACTGACGTTGTGCCCGAACTGGGGCTTCTTACCGCAAACTTCACACTGACGGGACATGGCAACCTCACAAATTCCGGGTACGGCACAGCCAAAGGAAAGTAAGTCTACCAAATCTCCCCGGAATCTCAAGGCGAATTCGCGGGGCTTGCGGCGCGCGGGCTTCCCGGCGAAGGTAGGGAATTCTTCCTTACGCGATTGTCATGGAACTCGACCGCTGGGCCCTCGCCTTCACGATTCTGCCCTGGCCGGAAGGCCAGAAGGCGAGGCTCTGGGCGGCGCTGCAGCGGGGCGAAGCACCGAACCTGGATGCTGCGGCGCGACGGGAATTGAAAGAGCTCGAGCCGGATCGTCTCCGCGAGGAGGCAAGGAGCCGTGGCGCCCACCTTGTGTTGCCCTCGGACCCGGGCGCCCAGGACTTCATGGCGGAATTGCCCTATCCCGTGGCGCTCTGGGTGCGGGGCACATTGCCGCCCAAGGGCTTGGCCGTGGCCCTGGTGGGCAGCCGGGAGGCCAGTACCGCGGGCAAGGCCCGGGCGAAGGCCTGGGGGAAGGAATTGACTCAGGCAGGGGTGGCGGTGCTTTCGGGCCTGGCGCGGGGCATCGATGGCGCGGCCCACACCGGGGCCCTGGAGGCGGGTGCCACCTGGGGGATCATGGGTTCGGGCCTGGATCACCCTTATCCTCCAGAACACACTAAATTGATGGACCGCATGGCGGCGTCCGGCGGCGTGATCACGCCTTTCCCTCCGGAGGCACTCCCCCAGAAATGGCACTTCCCTCGGCGCAACTGGCTGCTGGCGGCCTGGACCCGGGGCGTGGTGGTGGTGGAGGCCAGGACCAAGTCCGGCTCCTTGGTGACGGCGCGTCTGGCCCTGGATTTGGGCCGGGAGCTTTGGGCCTGCCCCGGCGCCCCCGAAAATCCCTTGGCGGAGGGGCCCAATGGCCTCTTGCGAGAAGGCGCCGCCCGGGCCTGTCGGGGACCTGGGGACATACTGGAGGATCTGGCGAGCCTCCCCTTGGGGCAGATTTGCCCTTGACGCCCGTGGGATGATCCCCTTTTGAATGATTTGGAGAGAACCGTGACCAAGCTCGTCATTGTGGAAAGCCCCTCGAAGGCCAAGACCATCACCAAATACCTGGGCAAGGGGTACAAGGTGATGGCGAGCGTGGGGCACATCCGTGATCTGCCCACCAAGGAAGCGGTGGAGGTGAGCGGGAAAAAAGTGCCGGTCATCAATGTGGCCGGAAACTTTCAGGAGCTTTACGAGATCCCGGCCACCAAGGCCAAAGTGGTGGCGGGACTGCGGGCAGCAGCAAAGGGCGTGGACGAACTGATTCTCGCAACCGACCCTGACCGCGAGGGAGAGGCCATCAGCTGGCATCTCCTGGAAGCCATCAAGCCCCCCAAGGGCCTGAAGGTAAAGCGCGTTCTCTTCAACGAGATCACCCAGAACGGCATCCAGAAGGCCATGGCCGCGCCCACGGAAGTGAATCGGCAACTGGTGGATGCCCAGAGGGCCCGGCGCGTGCTCGATCGCATCGTGGGCTACAAGGTGAGCCAGGTCCTATGGGACAAGGTCAAGCGAGGCCTCTCGGCGGGCCGGGTGCAGAGCGTGGCCCTGCGGCTCATCGTGGACCGGGAGCATGAGATCCAGGCATTCAAGCCCGTCGAATACTGGGTGCTGCGGGGCAAGTTCGCCGCCAAGCTCCCGCCCCAGTTCTGGATGAAATTCGTCCGGTTGAATGGTCAGGCCCTGCAGCTCGGGAACAAGGAGACCAAGGCCCGGATCAAGAACGAGAAGCAGGCCCACAGCCTGCGGGACCAGATCCTGAAGGCGGCCTGGAAGGTGACGGAGCTGGAGACCAAGGAGAAGAAGCGCAATGCCCCGGCCCCCTTCACCACGGCCAAGCTCCAGCAGGAGGCCGCCAACAAGCTGGGTTTCTCCGTGTCGCGCACCATGCAGAATGCTCAGCGCCTCTACGAAGGCGTGGATTTCGGTGAAGGCCCCGTGGGTCTCATCACCTACATGCGCACGGATTCGCCCCGCCTGGCTCCCGAGGCCATCGAGGCCGCCCGGGATTACATCCAGAAGAAATGGGGCAAGGACTATCTGCCCGCCAAGGCCAAGGTATTCACGGGTAAGAGCGGCGCCCAGGATGCCCACGAGGCCATTCGTCCCACGGATATCAGCCGGGCCCCCGAGAGCCTTCGGGGTCATCTCGGCAACGACGAGTTCCGCCTCTACGCGCTGATCTGGCGGCGCACGGTGGCCTGCCAGATGGAGGCCGCCCGTTTCGACGAGACCGTCGTGGTGGCCGAGAGCGCACTTGAAAGTGGCGAAATGGCCGCCTTCGAGGCCAAGGGCGAGATCGAGCGCTTTCCCGGCTGGCTCGCCGCCTATCGTGCCGACAAGGCAGAGAGTGCCGCCGAGCAGATGAATGGGGCCAGCGAGGAAGAAGACGAGGAGAACATCGGCCTGCCCGATCTCAAGCAGGGCGAGACGCTGAGGCTCGAGACCCTGGAAACCGATCAGCAGTTCACCAAGCCCCCGGCGCGGTTTTCCGAAGCCACCCTGGTGAAGGAGCTGGAAGAGGACGGCATCGGGCGCCCCTCGACGTACGCCAGCATCATCGCCACTATCCAGAACCGCGACTACGTGAAGAAGATCGAGGGCCGCTTCAAGCCCACCGAGATCGGCATGACCGTGACAGACCTGCTGGTGCAGGGCTTCCCCGAGCTCATGGATCCCCGCTACACCAGCGGCATGGAGGATCAGCTGGACCGCATCGAAGGCGGCGAGATCAGCTACGAAAAGATGCTCAAGACCTTCTACGGCCCCTTCGAGAATCTGCTCAAGAATGCCGGCAAGGAGATGACCAACCTCAAGGCCGGCGTGCCCACGGGCGAAAAATGCCCCAAGTGCGGGGACCGCAAGAGGCATCCGGGAACGCTCCTCAAGCGCATCGGCCGCAACGGCCTCTTCCTCGGCTGCACCAATTACGGCGCGGAAAACGAGAAGGACCAGTGCGACTACACCGCGGACCTGGAAAAGCTGGAGGAGCCCGAGGACGCACCCGAATGCCCGCTCTGCGGCACCACGCCCATGAACCTGCGGAAGGGCCAGTGGGGACCCTTCTGGGCCTGCCCCAACTATCCCGGCTGCAAGGGCATCGTGAAGGCCGATCCCAAGGGCATCCCCGTGCCTGCCGATGTGCCCTTGGACGAGAAGTGCCCCACCTGTGGCAAGCATTTCGTGAAGCGCCACGGCCGCTATGGCGAGTTCGTCTGCTGCGTGGACTACCCCACCTGCAAGACGGTTAAGAAGGAGATCCTAGGCGTGCCCTGTCCCACCTGCGGCGGCGATCTGAGCCCCCGCAAGAGCCGTTTCGGCAAGGTCTTCTACGGCT
>JAYREN010000054.1:0-16952 GCA_041908845.1 Holophaga sp.
GGTTGTTCTCGTAGGTCTCGGACCATTATTGAAAAGATTCACCACGGAGATCACAGAGAGCACGGAGTTTGCACGGAGAAATGCTCCAACTGCGGAGTCCTGGTTTTCTCCGTGTTCTCTTTCCTTTTTCTGTGTCCTCCGTGGTGAATCTTTTACGCAGCTGATCGGTAGAATCGCTCCATGAATCCTCGACCCAAAGACGAACCCCGCAATACGCTCCACGTCATGGCGGGGGTGGAAGGGGGGCATGACGGCATTCCGGGCGTGCCGCAGGTGTCGACGCCGCTGGCCGCCCATCATCGGCGGCGGGCGCTGTCGGTGCCCGAGTTGGTGGAAGGAGTGCTGGCCGGAGACCGGGTCAAGCTCGCCCGGGCGATTACGCTGGTGGAGAGCAATGCCCCGGCCCATTTCGCCCAGGCCCAGGCCCTGCTGACGGAGGTGCTGCCCCGCGCCGGCGGCGCGATCCGCATCGGTATCACCGGCGTGCCCGGCGCCGGGAAGAGCACCCTCATCGAGGCCCTGGGGCTCTTTCTGCTCGAACGCGGGTTGAAGCTTGGCATCACGGCGGTGGACCCCTCCAGCACCATCACCGGCGGTTCGATCCTGGGCGACAAGACCCGCATGGAGCGCCTCAGCGCCCAGCCTGCGGCCTTCATCCGCCCCAGTCCCTCCGGCGGCACCTTGGGGGGCGTGGCCCGCAAGACCCGGGAGACCACGCTGCTCTTCGAGGCTGCGGGCTACGATGTGGTGCTCGTGGAAACCGTGGGCGTGGGGCAGAGCGAAGTCTCCGTGCGCAGCATGGTGGATTTCTTCCTGCTGGTGCTGGCCCCCGGCGCGGGGGACGAACTGCAGGGCATCAAGAAGGGTGTGGTGGAACTGGCCGACGCCGTGCTCATCAACAAGGCCGACGGGGCCAGCCGAATGTTGGCATTAGCCAGCCGGGGCGAGTACGAACGGGCCCTCCACTACCTGCAACCGGCCACCGAAGGCTGGCAGACTCCGGCCCTGGCGGCTTCGGCGATGTCTGGCGAGGGCCTGCCCGAGCTATGGGACACCATCCAGCGCTTCGTCGCGATCACTCGGGATAACGGCGTGTTCGCCCAGCGGCGCCGGGAGCAGGAACGGGACTGGATGCGCACTCTCGTGGAGGAAGCCCTGCGGGAGCGCTTCCTTCGGGAACCCCGAGTCCAGACCCTTTTCCCCCAGCTCGAAGCGGCCGTCATGGAGGGGCGTCTCCCCGCCGCCAGCGCGGCCCAGGCGCTGCTGAGAGCCTTCGATGGGGAATGAGGGGGATTCGGTCCTTCCGGGTTCCCAATTAAAGACCTCCCAGCCCCCCGTCGATGGAACAACCAAAGCTCAAGGCCACGGTCCCCACCCGGCGGGCACCCATGAAAAAGCGCATCCTGTTTGTCGATGACGATCCCCAGGCCTTGAACGCCCTGAAGGCGCTGGTGAGCCCCATGGCCCGGGAGTGGACTCTGTCCTTTGCCCTGGGAGGGGCCGAGGCTCTGGCGTTGATCCAGAAATCGGTGTTCGAGGTGGTGGTAACCGATCTTGGGATGCGGTCGATCAACGGGCGCCAAGTGCTGGAACAGGTGCTTGCCACCCATCCGGCCACGGTCCGGGTGGCCTTCTCTGGGCGGAAGGACGAGCCCCTGCTCGCTAAGAGCATCGGGCTGGTCCATCAGGCACTGCCCAGGCCCTGTTCCTTCGAGGATCTGACGGCCCTGGTGGGGAACGCCTGTTTGGTGGGGAGTCAGCAGGTGGATGAAGACGTGCGCTGGGTGATCGGCCGAGTGGATCATCTACCCGTGGTGCCCCAGCTATACCAGGATCTCCGAACGGCCCTGGAGGCCGAGGAGGTCACGGTGAAGGCAGTGGGCGAGATCATCCGCCAGGATGTGGCCATGACCGCCCGCATCCTGAATCTCGTCAACAGTGCCTTCTTCGGGCTGAGGCGCACGGTGGAGAGCCCCCAGGAGGCGGTGGCTTTCCTGGGCACGGAAACGATCCAGGCCCTGGTCTTGGTTCACGGCCTGTTTGATCAGGTGGGTGCCTTGGGCACGGAGGCTCTCGCGCTGGAGGATGTCTGGCGCCATAGCCTGAGCGTTGCCCGCGGCGCCCGGGCCCTGGCGGCCATGGAGGGGCTTTCGCGCCACCTCATGGCCGAGGCCTTCATGGGAGGGCTGCTGCACGATGTGGGCATCCTGGTGCTAGCCCAGCACTTTCCCGAGCGCTACGACCTCGTGCTCAAGCACGCCTCCACGGAGCGGCTTCCGATCTCGGGAGTTGAAAGAAGGGAATTCGGGGTCGGCCATGCGGAGGTGGGTGCCTATCTGCTGGGGCTATGGGGCATCCAGCCGGCCGTGCTCAAGGCCGTCAGTCTCCACCACACACCGGGGCTGCTCAAGGCAACCTCCTTCAATCCAGTGCTGGCCATCCATTTGGCCGATGACCTCTGTGGTGCCCAGGGTCACCATGTCCTCTTCGAGCGTCCAGGGCTGGATCACCGGACTCTCCTGGCCCTGGGCCTCGTGGATCACCTGCCGGGGTGGCGGCGGGTGCTGAACACTTCCAACTGGTAGCCCGGGGCATTCCTTGGATTCCCGTCCGCTGGGAGGCGGCTCGCGACAAGACTCATCAAAGCCTCTCTGGAGTCGAAAAGGAACTAAGGCCTGCCAAGGTCAAATCCTGTCCGATTGCTGGGAGGAAAAGGGTGGATTCATCCAACTCAGAGTCACTGGCGCCGGACCTCACCCAGGATCTTCCGCCCATCCTGGTGGTGGAGGACGATCCCCATTTCTCGGAGTTGATGGGGCGCATTCTTTCTGCCCGATATGGATTCCCCAAGGTTTCTCTCGCCCGTTCCCTGGGCGAAGCCCTTGAAAATCTCAGCGCCCAGTCCTTCGGGTTGGTTTTCCTGGATCTGAACCTGCCAGATTCCCACGGACTGGTGACCTTATCGCGGGTCTTGCCCCTTGCCAAGGGGGCTCAGGTCCTGGTGATGACCGGGGAAGTGGATGAGGGGAAGGCCCTTCAGGCCATGCGGGAGGGGGCTCACGACTACTTGGTAAAGGGACACCTGTCCCCGGATGCCCTGCGACGGGTGGCACGGTACGCACTGGAGCGATACGCCGCAGGGAGAGCGCTGCGGGAGTTCAGGATCCTGCTGAGCGGCAGCATGGATGCGCTACCGGCTTGCATCGCGATCCTGGATCCCGCCGGTCTGGTGCAGATCACCAATTCGCGGTGGCGGGCCTATTCCAATCCTGCCAATCCTCTGATCTACGGATGCACGGAAGGCATGGAATACCGTCGCATCGTCGAGCAGTTCTGGCAGGTGGTGGACCCCGAAGTCACCAATCCCACGGAAGTCACGGGGCTGCTGCAGGTCCTTGCAGGGCATCGGGATCGGTTCAGCATGGATTATTCGGCCCCCTTGGGGGTTGAGCGAGTCTGGTACGAGCTGAGTGTGGAGCGTTTTAGTGAGATGGGAAATGCCCACCTGGTCATTTCCCACCTCGATATCACCGAGCGCAAGACGCTGGAAGTCCAGCTCAAGAGTTCCGAGGATCTGTTCACGCTGATCACCCAGAATGTGGTGGATCTGATGGCGATCGTCGATGCTTCCGGCCATCGGATCTTCACCAGTCCTTCCTATCTGCGCCAGTTGGGCTATGGCCCAGAGGAATTGGGGGCCTTTCCCAACGCAGATCTGCTGCACCCGGAAGACAGGGTTCGGGTGATTGGAGCCCTGGAGCAGCTCTTTTCTGCGGGTGGGGTGGATGACCTGAACTACAGGCTGCGGCGCAAGGACGGACAGTACCGGGATTTGGAATCCTATGGCGTGGTCATCCCTGACACTCCCGGTACCCCGTCCAGGGCCCTGATCGTGGCCCGGGATGTCACGGAGCGCCAGCAGATGGAAGTGCAGCTGCGCCATTCCCAGAAGCTGGAAGCCATCGGCCAGCTTGCCGCCGGCATCGCCCACGAGATCAATACTCCCATCCAGTATGTGGGGGACAACGCCGTATTCCTTCAGGATGCCTTTCAGGATGTGCTGGACTTCCTCGCGCTCCTGCAGGAGAGGATAGAGGCAGGCGAAATTACCGGGGACTGGAAGGAAAAGGTTCAGGCCCTGGATCTGGACTATCTCCAGGTGGAGATTCCCAAGGCCATCCAGCAGAGCCTGGAAGGCGTGGGCCGGGTCGCCAAGATCGTTTCGGCCATGAAGGACTTTTCCCACCCAGGAGGTGCGGCTCGTGAGCGAGTGGACCTCAACCGGGCCATCGAGAGCACCATCACCGTTTCTCGCAACGTATGGAAATACGCCGCCACCCTCGAGACGGATTTTGATTCGGCGCTGCCCTTGGTGCCCTGTTTCCCCGGGGAATTCAACCAGGTGATCCTGAACCTCCTGGTGAATGCCGCCCATGCGATCGAGGAGGCCAACGCCTCAAAACCCTCTGGTTCCACGGGGCAGATCCGGGTGAGCACTCGCCAGATGGATGATTCCGTGGAGATTCGGATCTCGGATACGGGGGCGGGCATACCGGAGGCCATCCGCTCTCGGGTTTTCGATCCCTTCTTCACCACCAAACCCGTGGGGAAGGGCACGGGGCAGGGGCTCTCCATCGCCCGGGCTGTGATCGTGGACAAGCACGGCGGGACCATCGACCTCCTCAGCGAACCTGGCAAAGGCACCACCTTCATCCTTCGGCTTCCCCTCGGGGGGCTCCCGTGAGACAGCGCATCCTCTTTGTGGACGACGAACCGAATGTCCTGAGCGGCCTGCAGCGCATGCTGCGCCCCATGCGGGAAGAGTGGGACATGGTATTCGCGGAAAGCGGCGCCAAGGCCCTGGAGGCCATGGCGCAGGAGGCCTTCGATGTGATCGTCTCCGATATGCGGATGCCGGAGATGAATGGGGCCCAACTGCTTCGGGAGACGATGAAGCGCTATCCCGCCACGGTCAGGATCGTACTCTCGGGTCATGCGGACCGGGAATTGGTGAACCAGTGTGTGGGAGTCGCCCACCAGTACATCTCAAAGCCCTGCGATCCGGGGCAGCTCAAATCCCTGATCCAGAATGCCACCTCTCTGGGCGGCAAGCTGGTGGATGAGGGCGTCAAGCGCATCGTGGGCTCCATCGAAAGCCTGCCCAGTGCCCCGAGTCTTTTCGTGGCACTGGAAAAGGCCCTGAAGTCCGAGGATGTCTCCATGCAGACGCTGGGCGACATCATCCAACAGGACATGGGCATGACCGCCAAGGTGCTGAAACTGGTCAACAGCCCTTTTTTCGGCCTGCGGCGCACCATCGAAAGCGTTCATGAAGCCCTCGCCTTCCTGGGGGTCGATACGATCAAGGGCCTCGTGCTGGTCAACGGCATCTTCGAGAACACCCGCGCCCTGTCGGTGAAGGCTTTTACGCTCAATGATCTCTGGCATCACAGCCTGCAGGTGGCAGAAGGTGCCAAGAAACTGGCCAAGGAAGAAGGATTGAGCAGAAGCCTTCAGGAGGAGGCCTTTGTCGGGGGCGTTCTCCACGACATCGGTGTGCTGGTGCTGGCGATTCATTTCCCGGCTCAGTACGAGCGGGTGATCGAGTTGATCCAGGCCGAGAACATCAGCATACCCACGGCCGAACAGTGGGAATTCGGGGTGACCCACGCGGAAATCGGCGCCTACCTGCTCGGTCTGTGGGGTATTCCGGCGCCGATCCTCAAGGTCGTCAGCCTCCATCACCGCCCCAGAGCGGCCGGAGAAACCGCGTTCTCTCCCCTGCTCGCCGTGCATCTTGCGGATGTATTCAGCGGGATGAGCCCGGCTCAATCTCTGCTGGAGAGGAGCGTCCTGGATACCAAGATGCTGGAGGAACACGGCTTCATCCCCCAACTGGAGCGGTGGCAAGCCTGTTATTTAGATAACCCACTCGACTGAGCTCGGAGGAACCATGGCCCCGAAGATCCTGCTCGTGGATGACGACGAAAACATCCTTCAGGGCTATCAGCGCAACCTCCATCGCCGCTTCAATCTGGAGGTGGCCTCGCTGGGGGCCCAGGCGATTCAGCTCCTGGAAGACAACGGCCCCTATGCCGTGCTGGTGGCAGATATGCGGATGCCCGGGATGTCGGGCCTGGAATTGCTGGAGGTGGCCCGCCAGCGCTGGCCCGGCATGATCCGAGTGATGCTCACCGGAAATGCCGATCAGAACACCGCCGTGGACGCGGTGAATCACGGCCAGGTCTTTCGCTTTTTGAACAAGCCCTGTCCCCCGGAGGAGCTCGGTTTGGCCATCGAGGCTTCCCTCCGTCAGTTCAGCCTTCAAGAGGCTGAGCGAGTCCTACTGGAAAAGACGCTCACCGGCAGCCTTCAGGTGCTGACGGAGCTGCTCTCTCTGCTCGACCCCGAAGCCTTTGGATGGGCCCAGATCATCCGGGAGCGCGCCAGCCGCGTGGCCCTCCATCTCGGCTACCCCAGGGTCTGGAATCTGGAGATCGCGGCGCTACTCGCCCCCATCGGCAAGCTGACCCTGCCTGCGGGGCTGGAGGCCCGCGCCCGAGCCGGGAATCCCATGTCGATGCAGGAACTTCAACTCCTGGACCGGATGCCCGAGACCGGTGCCAAGCTGCTGGCCTCCATTCCCCGGTTGGAGGAGGCCGTGGAGATCATCCGCTACCAGGGCAAACGCTACAACGGCGAGGGATTCCCTCCTGATGGACGGGTAGGTGACGAGATCCCCTGGGGGGCGCGTATCCTGATGCCCCTCCAGCACTTCTCGGAAGTCGAGCGCATCCGCAAGAATCTGGCCGTGGCCATGGAGGAACTGAAACGCCACGCAAGCTGGTACGACCCGAAGGTGCTGGCTGCCATCGAACATTGCCTCATGCCGCTCCCTGGGGGTACCAAGCCGCCCGACAAGGTTTCGCCCTATCCCAGCCGTTCCCTGGAAGCCGGAATGTGTCTCGCGGCCGACCTCAAGACCAAGACCGGCAGAACCCTGATCTATGCCGGGACTCGCCTGAGCCCGCCCCACATCATGCTGATCCGGGATATGGGGGAACTGCTGGGCCTGGAGGATCCCGCCTATGTGCTTGGGGTCTGAGCGGGAGTTGCCATGAACCCGAAGATCCTGTTCGTGGATGACGAGGAAAATATTCTGCTGGCCTACGCCCGCAGCCTCCGGAAACGCTTCCAGTTGGAGACCGCGCTGGGAGGCGCCGAGGCGCTCTTTCGGCTGAAGAACGAGGGACCGTACGGGGTTCTCATCACCGATATGCGGATGCCGGGCATGGATGGCGTGCAGCTCCTAGAGGAGGCCAGGCAGTGCTCACCGGACACGGTCCGCCTTATGCTCACGGGCAATTCCGATCAACAGACCGCCATGGAGGCGGTGAACAAGGGTGCCATCTTCCGGTTCCTCACCAAACCCTGTGACACCGAGGATCTGGCCCGGGCCCTGTCGGCCGCCCTGGAACAACACCGCCTGCTCACGGTGGAGAAGGATCTCCTGGAACGCACCCTCAAGGGTGCCATCCTCATGCTGGGTGAGCTGCTATCCATGCTGGATCCCGCCTCGTTCGGCCGCTCCCAGCAGGTGGCCGATCTGGCCCGGCGCATTGCCGTCGAGATGGCGATGGAGCATCCCTGGATGATGGAGGTGGCCGCCATCCTGGCTCATATCGGCATCCACACCCTGCCTCCCACGGTGCTGGCCAAGCTCCAGAGCGGCGCCTTTTTGGGGGGGGTGGAACGAGAAATGTGCCATCGCATTCCCGAGATCGGGGCCAATCTGATCCGCTGCATACCGCGTCTTGATGAGGTTGCGAGCATCGTCTACTACGCCCAGAAGAACTTCAACGGGACGGGTTTCCCCCCGGACGATGTCAAGGGAGATCTCCTCCCAGAGGGCTCGCGCATTCTGCGCGTGGCTTCGGATTTCGTGACCCTGGTGACCCAGAAAGACTCATCTGCCGCAGCCATCCAGGACATGTCCACGCGTCTGGCCTGGTACGACCCCAAGGTGGTTCAGGTCCTGCGCGGGATCATCGCTCGCCGTGAGGATATCGATACCCAGCCGCCTACCCGCGCCGTGGCGTTCCAGGATCTCCAGGTGGGGCAGCGGCTGGCCGAGAACGTCGAAACGCTGGAGGCCTGGCTGGTGCTGCCCCGCCACACCGTGATCGGCCGGACCCATCTGGAAAAAATGCGCAACTTCCACCGCCTCGCGGGGCTGAAGGAACCCGTCCTGATCTTCGACGAGTAGGGGCGGGAACGTCGGCGAGCCTGCTAGGATCTAGGCTTGAGAGACCCATGGCCCCTGATGTCCGACGCCCCATTGACCGCTGGCTGCTGCTCTTCGCCCTTCTGCTGGTGGCGGTGGGGATGGTCTGGGTGTACTCCGCTTCGGGGTTGAAGAGCAGTGTCGCCACCACGTTCCTAGCACAGCAGTTGGTGGCGGGGGCCATCGGCATCACCCTGATGCTGGGGCTGAGCCAGGTGGACCTGCGGGCCCTTCGGGAGCGGCCCCTGGCGCTCCAGGTGATCTATGTAATCGGCGTCGTGCTCCTGGTGGCGGTGTTCTTCTTTCCGGATGTGAAGGGCGCGCACCGTTGGATCCGGTTCCTCGGGCAGCGCTTCCAGCCCTCGGAGTTCTTCAAGCCCCTGGCCGTGTTGATCACCGCCTGGTGGATGGTGCGGTACCAGGATGTGTGGACGCGGCTGCAGGATTCCCTCTCTCGTCTGGTGCTGCTCATGCTGATCATCGGGTTGCCGTTGGGGCTGATCCTCTTCGAGCCGGATTTCGGCACCACGGCCCTTCTGGCACTGGTGGTCTTCGTGATGGTGCTCCTGGGTGGCCTCCACAGGGTCTTGCTGGTGGGGGTAGGTGGTACGCTCGTGCTTGGTGCGGTGGCGGCGGTGATCGCCAGTCCCTACCGGTTGGCGCGAGTGATGAGCTTTCGCAATCCCGAGGCGGATCCTCTGGGCAAGGGTCACCAAGCTCTTCAGAGTCTCATCGCCGTGGGCAATGGGGGGGTGTTCGGGGTGGGCGTGGGCAACAGCATGCAGAAGCTGTTCTACCTGCCCGAGGCCCACAACGATTTCATCTTCGCGGTGATCGCCGAGGAAGCCGGCCTGATCGGCACCACCGCGGTGCTGGTGCTCTTCACGGCCATCCTCTGGCGAGGCTACCGCATCACCCGCCGGGTGCGGGACAGCTTTCTGCGGCTCTGTGCCATCGGTTTCACCCTGCTGCTGGTGGTGCAGGCCTTCATGAACATGAGCGTGGTGCTCAGCATCGCGCCCAACAAGGGCATCCCGCTGCCCTTCATCAGCTACGGCGGCACGAGCCTCATGGCCTCCCTGGCCACCCTGGGGCTGCTGCTGGCCGTGAGCAAGGAAGCGAGTGAATAGATGGAAAGGCCCGTTCTGAAACAGGTCGTCATCGTAGGGGCCACGGGCCTCGTGGGGCGTGAGCTGGTCCGCCAACTGCATGACCGCCCTGAGCTTGCCTTCACGGCCCTGGTGCGGCGGGAGGGCATCCTGCGCAACCTTTCGGACAGGGTGAAAGAATTACGCTTCGATTTCGAGGATCCCGCCTCGTACCAGCGCCTGGGCACGGAGATTCCCTGCGATGTGATGCTCTGCGCCCTCGGCACCACCCTGAAGAAGGCGGGAAGCCCTGAGGCCTTCCGAAAGGTGGACCTGGAGCTGCCTCGCAGACTCATCCACCGCCTGGCTGCCCTTGAATCGAAACCGGTGTTCGGCCTCGTAAGTTCCCTGGGGGCCGAGAAGGCACGGGGGCTCTATCTCCAGACCAAGGCTGAAGTGGAAAAGGTTCTGATGGATTCAGGTCTGCCCTGTGTCATCGTGCGGCCTTCGCTGCTCATGGGTGAGCGGGAGGAATTCCGGCCGGCCGAAAAACTGGCCCTGGCGCTGCTGGCCAAGCCCTTCCTTGCCCTGGCGAAGACCTTTGCGCCTCATTCTCCGGTGGTGTGGAAATACGCGCCCATCGAGGGGGCCAAGGTAGCTGAAGCCCTCCTCCGCTTCTGCCTGGACGATCCGCCCCATCAGGAGGGCCGGGTGCTCAGCGGCATCGCGCTGCACCACCCGATTCTGGAGGTCTAGACTTCCAGCCCCTTGTGAGAGGGGAAGGCGAAACGTTGGGGTCGGCCCTCGTTGCGGCTCCTGGCCAGCAACTCTCCCAGCAGCATCTTCAGCCCCACGTCCACCGATAGGCGGAGAGCCTCGCTGCGGTCGCAGCGGCAGCCCGGATCGACCTCCTTGAGCAGCAGGACCAACGCATCCAGGCGGTCGAGGGTGTGCTGATCCAATTGGACACCGATGTTCCCCATGGAAGCCCCCTTTCTCCTGGATCACGCCAGACATGTGCGGATACGGATCAAGTGGCGCCGAGTTTAACGGAGTTCCCGTCTGGGGCCACGGACAATATGCGCGGTGTTGGGAAAAAACGAGCAAGCGTTTTGACGGCTTAAAAAAGAGTTCGCTCAAATTTTCGCCAAAAGACCTCGCTGGTCTCCAGGAAGCCGTTTCGTTCGTCCCGCCCACCGATTCCTGTGAGCCGGATCAGCTCGCAGGTTGGCTATGAGCAATGCCTGTTTTTATCCCCTGCATCCCCTTCATCCCGGTTAATTTCAGCCTGAAAACCGATCTTCCAACTCCTCGGCGCCTCCTTGCGGCGGACTTTTGTTCGGCAAAAGGCATGGAAAAGCCTGTTCAACAGGGATGCAGGGGATGAATGGGATGAACATCCGTCGATCGACATTCTTGTGCGTAGCACGTGCTTTTTTGGTGATCTCCGTGTTCACGGTGGTGGGTTTTTTCCAGGGGCTGAATCGTTTCATCGAGTTCATCCCGGGAACAGGTTCACCCAGAGGCCGCCCTCCAAGCCCACCACCCAGGCTTCGATCTGGGCCTGGGGGAAATGCCGGGCCAGGGTCTGACGGTAGGCACCGAGCTGCTGCCGGTGCAGCCCCAGGGTTTCCTCTGAAAACGAGGCAGCGAGCTTGAAGTCCACCACCCGGATTCGGGTGGGAGCCTGGCGTAGGGGCTCCCAGATCACCAGGTCGGCGCGGCCCTGGCCGCCGGATTTGCCCGCGTGCTCCAGTTCGAATTCGGTGCGCCGGGGCAGGCTGGCCCAGCCTCGCTCCTGCAGCTCGTTCAGGAAGCCGACCACCATCGATCCGGCCTTCGGCCAGGCCTGGACAAGGGGGTGCTCGGCGAGGTAGGTCCGGGCCCGTTGGGGATCGACGCCGTCTCGCACCAGGACTTCCCGCAGCAGGGCATGGATCTGGATGCCTTTGCGAACTCTTTCCGGGGCCTCCGGGCCGGTCCCTGGACCGAGGGGCGGCAAGGGCACGCTGTCCTGAGGTGGCGCCAAGGGTGGGATGGTGACGGGCTCCGCACTCCGTGGTACGGGCGGGGGACCTTCGATCCGAAATACTTCGGGGCAGATGGCGGCGAGTTCGGTGGCCACGTGCTGCCAGTAGACGCTCTTGCCCTCGTTCCGGCGATCGACGGCCCCCGGCGGGGCCTCGGGGACACCTTCCTTCTGAGACCACTGCTGGATCAGCAGCAGCCGGTCCCGGGCTCGGGTGAGGCCCACATACAGCAGGTTGAGCCCCTCGCGGAAGGTACGGCGTTCTTCCTCGGCGCGAAGTTCCTGCAGGGCCAGACCCCGGGCTCGGCCCAGCTTCCAGCCCATCCACAGCTCCTGGCCCTGGCCGGGCCGCTGGCGCACGGTGCCCTTGCGCACGCCCTTCACCGAATCCGCCAGCATGGGCAGGATCACGTCCTCGTACTCGAGGCCCTTGGCGCCGTGGATGGTCTGCACCACGAGATCCGCGGCGGCGGCCTCGGCGGGAGCATCGCCGGGATCCTCGAAGGCGCGCCGCTGGCGCAGGCGGGCCCAGGCCAGGGCCGGGACCGCCGGTAGGGTCGGCACCCAACCCAGGAAATGCTCCAGGTTGCGCCGGGCCCGGGCGGGTTCGAGGGCCCCGTGTACCGCCGTGGCGGCGATCAGTTCCAGGAGGCCGGGCCGGGCGAGTCCCGAAGCCACGATCCCCTGGGTGTCCAGGTCCGCCAGGCCCTCCAGCCAGGCCAGGCCCGCTTCGAGGCTGGGGCAGGGCACCGGGGTGTCTTCGCGGAAGGCCGCCAGCTCACCATCTGTGGCGCCCACCCAGGGCGAGCGCAGGACCGCGAGACGAGGACCCGGGGCCTCGGGCCTGGCAATGGTCTCCAGCAGGGCCATCAGCAGGCGAACGCCGGGGCTGGCCCAGAAGCCTTCGCGGCTCTGCACCAGAGGCTCGATCTGGGCGGCCTGGAGGGCCCGGCGCAGGGCGGGCAGGCCCGTGCGGCGGGGCAGCAGCAGGGCTCGCCGCCGGGGACCGGCCTCCGGGGCCGCGAACCCCGCCGCGACCCAGCCTGCATCCCGGGCCAGGGCGCCGATCCAGGGCGAGGCCGCCGGGAGATCGCCCCCTCGGATTTTAGATGTGGGAACGGCCACCAGCCCCACTCGAGGCTCGCCCAGGCCCCGTGCGCCGTAGGTTTGAACGCCATCGGGGTCGAAAGAAGCCTCGTCCAGCGCGGGTACCAGGTCTTCCACGAAGCGGTTGGCCAGCTCCACCACCGGCGCACTGGAGCGGTGGTTGGCGCCCAGGCGATAGGCCTCGCCCCGCTGGGAGGCCTGGTGAAGTTGCTGACGGAGCAGCTCGGGAACGCCGCCCCTGAAGCCGTAGATGGCCTGCTTGGGATCGCCCACCCGCACCATGCGCTGGGCTCCCAGGGCCTCGAGGAAGGCCTGCTGCACAGGGTTCACGTCCTGGTATTCATCGATGAGCAGCAGGGCCGGGGGCTGAGTCTCCGGGTGCTCCCCCAGGGTCTCCCAGGCTTGGCGCACCAGATCGCCATAGCTCCGCAGGCCGCGCTCCGCCTTGAGATCCCGGAAACGCTGGAAGACGCGCTCCAGCAGGAGGGTCATCCAGGCCTCCAGGGCGGTGGGCAAGGTCTGGGTCAGCGGTTCCAGGGACTCATGGAACTCCTCCGCGAAATACGTAGGGACCAGCCCATCAGAATCCTTGAGGAACCGCCCCGCCATGCGCTCCAGGCTTTCCAGCAGGATCGGCATGGGCGGGCCTTCGGGTTCGGGCTGGAGCTTGGCCAGACCAAACCGGGTGAAACTCCCGTGGACCTTGCCCTGCTTGGTGAGCTGGGCCGCGCGGGCGGGTTGCTGGGCGAAGGGCGCGTAGGCGGCGAGGAGGCGGTGGCCTTCCCTTAGCAGCTCACCGCGAGGCTGGGCCGCATCCGTGGCGCTGCGCCAAGTGCCGAGGGCGTCCAGGTGACCGTCGAAGGCCGCCGCCAGGGCGCTCCAGCGGTCGCGGCCTTCCTCGAAGCCTTCGCACCAGGCCCAGAGGCGGCGGGCGGCGGGGGCATCGGGGTCGGTATTTGGAAGATCCAGCACTTCGCGCCCGGCCCGGCGCAGCAGGCGCAGCAGGCTGGGATCCTCGGCCTCCAGCACCTCCTCGAAGCCGAGGCCCCGTCTGCGCAGGAGGGCCAGGGCCAGGGAATGCACGGTGGTGGCCTGGAGCAGTTCGGCTTCTCGACGCACTCGGATCCAGTGTTCCCGGGCCTGGCGGGCGGAGCCCAGCCATTGGGGTTCTTCGCCCGCGAGCCATTGCCGGGCCGCGACGCCGAGTTCTGGACGAACCTTTGGTTCCAGGGTGGCGAGCCAGGCATCCCAGGCGGGGAAGCCCTGATGGAGGGTGTCGAGGGCCTGGTACCAGGTGGGGATATCCCAGGCGGCGAGTTGATCCAGGGGCAGGAGGATCCGAGCCCGCAGATCGGCGGCGGCTTCCCGGCCGAAGGTGGTGGCCACGATGTGCTGGGGGCGACCGCCCCGGCCCAGATCGCCCAGCACGAGGGTCACCAGGGCGAAGGTCTTGCCCGAGCCCGCGCTGGCGGAAATCACCAGGGAGCGTTCGGCGATCTGGGCGGCGAGGGCGGGATCCTGGAGTTCCAGGGCAGGCAGGCTCACGGGGCTTCCTCCCCTTCCGCAGGTGTGTCGATGTCCACAGGGCGCGCGCAGAGGGAGGCGAGGCCGCAGGTGGCGCAGTGTTCGCCGGGAATCGCGGGGAAGCTGCCCCTGCGGGCCCGGGCGAGCAGGCCGCCGACATTGGCCAGCAGGCGCGTCTGGTCCTCACCGTGCAGCATCATGGGCAGCGGGTTCCAGCCCTCCTTGAGGGAGACCAGCAAGGCGGTGGCGGGAAGTCCCGTTTCCGCCTCCAGCATGGCCTGGTAGAGGGGCAGCTGCAGGTGCGCGCCGAAGGCGCCCTCATCCTCCTGGTAGGCCTTCAGGGTGGCGCGGGCGCTGCTCTTGTAATCCACGATCCGGAGAAATTGAGTGTCGCCGCAGGAGAGTTTTTCCAGGCGATCGATGGTGCCCTGGATCCAGCAGGAGTCGTCCTCCGGGAGGGTGACTTCCCGGGGTGCCAGGGTGTACTCCAGCCCCAGCAGCTGCCGCTGCCAGCGGCCTTCGGTCGGCAAATGTAGCGCCTCGATTTCAGCTTCGGTGGGACCGCCCTCGGCGAGATCGCCCGCCAGGAGCTCGGCCATGGAGGGCAGGAGATCTTCCAGGGCCAGCCGCAAGCGCTGGATTTCGGAAGCGCTCACATCCTTCAGCTCCGCAATCCAGGAGGCGGCCTGGAGCTGCCAGCGGGTCTTGAGCAGGGCCAGCAATTCCGCGCTGATGGGTGCCGCGAGGCCGTGCTTCTCCAGGAACGCAGCGGGCCAATGGGCCTGATCCTCGAGCCCGCCCAGGAGATCTTCCATCAGCCGGTGGGCGAGGCTGCCCAGGTTCAGGGGATGGCGATCCCCGGCCTCCCAGGAGGGCAGGTGCAGGTGGCGCTCGGCGAAGACCCGGAAGGGACAGCGGGCCAGGCCCTCGAGGCGAGTCGGAGAAAGCGGGGCTTCGGCGGATTGGCCATGCTGCCAGAGGGCCGGCATCTGGTCCATGAGCGGCGCTTCCAGAGTTTTCATGGCGCCCTGGCGGGCCAGGGCCAGGTCATCCACCCTGGGCGAGTCCCAGCGCCAGCGTAGATCGCTGGTGGCCTCGGTGGGTGACGGCTCCCAGGTGCCTGCGCCCTCCAGGGCGCCCCAGAAAGGCCCCTGGGAGCGTCGGCGCCCCTCCGCATCCCGCTCGGCGCTGAGGGCCACCAGGGATTCTCGGGTCAGGGCGAGGACGCGATTGAAGGCGAAGGCGGCGCGATGGAAGGCCCGGGGGAGCACCTCGCCCTCTTCGCTGAGGGGCAGGGGAAAGGCCTGGAGGTGGGGCGGAAAGTCCCGGGCGCCGCCGCCGGAGGCGCTCTGGGCGCGAAGGGCCGTGTTGATGGCGACCCGGCGCGGCCAGTCCAGATCGGCATTCTGAGTTGGAGTTGGCGGCCAGACCCCTTCGCCGAGATCCAGCAGGAGCGTGGCGCGGGCGCCGTTCCAGGTGGATTCCAGGGCCTCGGGCCCCACCAGCCTGACGCCCTCGGGTGGGGAGGGTGGGTCCGGTGCGCGCATGGCCTCCAGAGCACAGGCCAGAGCCTCCAGGAAGGCCCCGAAGGGGAGGGGCGCGGAATCCCTGGACCAGGCTTCCTGTAAGAGCCCAAAGGCGGGGTAGAAGGTCGGGCCGTGCATCAGGTCGAGGCGCTGGGCCAGGGCCTCCAGATCCCGAAGCCAGAGCAGCGAGGCTTGGGTGCGGGTGGGCAGTTCCCGCAAGAAAGCCCAGCGCTCCTTCACCCAGGCCCGGTCGCCCTCCTGAAGGGCCTCGAAGGCCTGGTCCAGGGCCGCCTCGCCCGCCTGATCGGTGCGGTCCAGCCGGTCCGCCAGGGCGCGCAGGGCTCGCCCGAGGGCGGTGGAATGGACCGAGGCTCCGAGGCCCGCCGCCAGGGAGGCGGGGTCGGCATCCCGCAGGCCGGTGAGTAGGCTCCACAGAGGACCCCAGGTGCGAGCCTCGGCCAGACTGGGGCCGCCAATGCCCTGGAAGGGCAACCCCTCGGCGGCAAACAGGGGGCCGAGCAGGGGGCCCAGGCGCGGGGCGTCGGGGTGGACCAGGGTGATCTCCGAGGGCGGGATGCCCGCCTCCACCCAGGTTCGGACCTGCTCGAGGGCGGCCCGCCAAACGGCGGCCTCCGTGGGCAACTCCCGGCGTCGCAGGGCGGCGCGTCCCGCTTCATCCAGGCGCAGCGGCCCGGCAAAGAGGTGATCCAGGGCCTCGCCCCAGGGGTTCTCGGCCCAGCCTTCGGGCTGGTCCAGTTCCAGGTGTTCGAGCCCGCGCTCCGCCGCCAGGCTTTCCAGTGTGGGCAGCAGCAGGCGCACGAGATGGGGCTCTGCGCCCTCGAAGAGGCCCGCCCGACCCGCGCCACGCCGCGTGGCCAAACGAAAGCGGACGGTGCCGAGCTCGGGCAGCGCGCAGAGGGCCCGGAGCCGGGGCGGGGCAAGGTCCCGGATGCCAGCTTCCAGGGGGCCTTCTTCCGGATGGCGCTCCACCCAGAACCCACGTTCTCCGTTGGCCTGCCGGGCCGCGCCCTGCCAGAGGGCGGCGGAAGGCTCCAGGTACCCCGAACCTTCCACCAGTTCCAGGTAGGTTTCCAGATGGCGTGCCAGGGACGCCAGACTCAACGGATTCAGGGGATTGCCTAGATCCAGGCCGAAGCGCTCCAGTTCCCTCACCTGGGCCGGAAGCAGTCCCTGGCCCAGCAGGGCCTGGCACGCAGCAGCCCGCTCCTGGATTGCCGCGGCCTTGCGAGCTGGACGGCGCTCCCGGGTGGCGAGCAGTCGATCCACCTGAACGTGAAGCTGGATGGCCACCACTCCCGGGATCGGATCCCGGGAGTCATCGAGGAGCACACCATCAAACGGAGCAAAGGCCAAGGCACACCCGGGAAATATCC
>JAYREN010000055.1:0-7377 GCA_041908845.1 Holophaga sp.
CCCGTGGTCTCCACCGTCACCTGGGTCCAGATGGGGATGCGCACTTTCTCTTCGGCCATCGCATCCCGGGCCGCGGCCACGGCCAGTTTCACCTGGCCGAGATCCTGGCTGGTCTCGATGAGGATGGCATCGGCTCCGCCCTTCACCAGTCCTCGCATCTGGGCCAGGTAGCTGCGGAACAATTCCGCGTAGGTGATGTGTCCCAGGGTGATGAGCTTGGTGCCGGGCCCCACGCTGCCGATCACGAAGCGCGGGCGATCGAAGGAACGCGCCACCTCGCGGGCGAGCTGCACGGCCTTGAAATTCAGTTCCTCGGCCCGCTCAGGAATGCCGAATTCCGACAGCACCACCTCGTTGGCTCCGAAGGTGTTGGTCTCCACCGCATCGGACCCCGCATCGAAGTACGCCTGATGGATGGCCTGGATCCATTCCGGGCGCCGCTCGCAGAGCAGCTCCATGCAGCCCTCCAGGGCCGCGCCGCCAAAATCATCGGCGGTGGGCTTGCGGGCCATGATCTGGGTGCCCATGCCTCCATCCAGGAGAAGGGGGCGCTGACGCAGGAGGGTAGCGAGGGATGTCATACAATTTTCCTTTGAACTTCAGAGCCCCAAATACTCGATCTCGAGATCGCCGTTCACCCGCACCTGGCAGGCCAGGCGATGATCTGCAGGAGCCTCGAGCGCCCGCAGGAAATCCCTTTCCTCGCTACCCGCTTCGGAGCAGTGCTCCAGGCCCTCCGCCACCCGCACCCGGCAGGTGCCGCAGGAACCTGTGCCACAGCCGAAGGTGACATCGGCCCCGGAAGCCTCGGCCACAGTGCGCAGTTCGGCGCCCTGGGGCGCCTCCACCAGGAGATCCTCCAGCAGGAAATGCACCTTCACGCGGGTCATACAAGGACTCCTTTCACGCCGGGCAGGAAGGGCGCCACCAGTTCCACCTGTCCGAAGGGGGCGGAAAGCTGGATGCCGGCCACGCTGCTCCGGGCGGCCTCCAGGATCTCCCGGGTGATGGCCAGGCCTTCCTGAAGCTGGTCCTCGGCCTTCTCCCAGCGTCCCATGCGGTCCAGTACCGCCTTGGGCACGTGGACGCCCGGGATCTCCGTGGCCATGAACTGGGCGTTCCGAAGGCTCTTGAGGGGCCAGAGTCCGGCGATGACCGGGATTCGGAGACGATCCGACAACTCGAGGAAACGGAACAGACTCTCGGCATCGAACACCGGCTGCGTCACCGCCCATTCTGCTCCGGCCTCGACCTTGCGCTCGAAGCGCGAGAATTCCCGCTCCCGATCCGGAGCATCGGGGTTGGCGCCCACGCCGATGCTGAAGGAGGCCGGGATGCCGATGGCGCTGCCGCCCAGATCCAGACCGCAGTTGAGATCCCGCAGGATGCCCGCGAGCCCTACGGCATCCACATCGAAGACCGCCGTGGCCTTGGGGTAGGGCCCCAGCTTGGGCGGGTCGCCAGTGATGGCCAGGACGTTGTGCAGCCCCAGGGCCGCCGCGCCGAGCAGATCGGCCTGGATGCCCAGCAGGTTGCGGTCGCGGCAGGCGTAATGGAGCACAGTCTCGATGCCCACCCGCTGCTGGATGAGCAGCGCCGTGCTCAGGGCCGAAAGCCGGGCCATGGCCCGGGGGCCATCGGGCACGTTCACGCAGTCGGCGCCCAGGTCCTGGCATTGCTGCGCCTTGATCAGCATCTTCTCCATGTCCAGGCCCCGGGGCGGCACCAGTTCCACGGAGTAGACGAAGGCCTTGCGCGCCAGCTTGGAACTAAGGGTACTGCGCTCGGCGAAGGGCACCGGCTCGACCCCCTGGGCCTCCGCTTCCCGAACTCGCGTCTCCATCCCCTCCTGGAAGGCGTGTTCCTGGCGCAGCGCCCCACACATGGCACGACTGTGGGCGGGGCTCGTGCCCGCGCAACCGCCGATGGCCCGAGCTCCGGCCAGGAAGGCCTGGCGGGCGAACTCGCCCAGGTACTCGGGGCTCGCCATGTAGAGCAGGCGGCCGTCCACCACCCGGGGCAGCCCGGCGCTGGGCTGGACCAGGATGGGAGCCGTGGCAACTTCCTTCAGCCGGGGCAGCATTTCCAGAACGGTGGCGGGACCGGCGCCCTCGGAGATGCCTACCAGGTCGGCTCCGGCCTCGGAGAGCTTGCGCACGAACCACTCGGGGTTCACGGCGAACCCGCCGCCACTGGCGTAACTTTCATCGGCGCTCAACAGCACGGCCACGGGCAGCTTGGAGACGGCCTTTACGGAGGCCAAAGCCTCCAGGGCCTCGTGCAGATCCTGGAAGGACTCCAGCACGAAGAGATCGGCGCCACCTTCAGCCAGGGCCATGGCCTGTTCCTGCACGATTTCGCGGGCCTCCACCAAGGAGAGGGGGCCAAAGGGCTCCAGGGTCAGCCCCAGGGGGCCGATGCAGCCCGCGACCCAGCCTTGGCTTCCTTCCAGAGCCTTGCGGGCGAGCCTCGCGCCCTCCCGATTGATCTCGGCGCCGCGTTCCACCAGCCCGAAGGCCCGGAGCTTGGCGCGATTGGCCGCCCAGGTGTTCGTGGTGAGGACCTGGGCCCCCGCGGCCACGAATTCCCGGTGGATGGCCAGCACCAAGTCGGGCCGCGTGAGGTTGGTCTCCTCGAAGCTGCTATTGATGAACACGCCCCGCTCGTAGAGGACCGTGGGGGTGCTCCCGTCGAAGAGGAATCGCTGGCCCGCTCTTAGAGCGTCCTGGAAGGATGAAGACATGGGACCTCGGGAAGAATTATGGCCGCGCCGGTTCCCCGCGCGACACCTCGGCCTCAAAGCCAGGGATTCCAGGTGAGAATCTTGTCGTTCCGACTCAGCTCAGCATCTTTCCGGATAACGGCTTTGCCGTCCGGGGGGAATTGGCACCACGCTCACCCACAAGCAGGTTGCCAAGGTTTCACAGGGCCCGTCCCTCCACCTTTCTGGATATCGCGCTATGGAACTGACAAAGAACTCGTGGGTCAGGATGAAATGCCGGTTGTCGGACTGTCAAGTGGGATGCCGCTCAGAGCGCGATGTCCCCGGCGCCCACCACGCGGTTGCGGCCCCTACCCTTGGCGCCGTACAGGGCCTTGTCCGCGGCCCCCAGCAGGCCTTCCGCATCGGAGGAATGGTCGGGCAGGGAGGCGACCCCGATACTCACCGTGACCCGGCACCCCTTGGGAAATTCGGGTTCGGGCAGAGGAAGGGCCTCCACCTTTCGCCGCAGGCGCTCCGCCAGGGCCATGGCTTCCTCGTGGCCGGTATGAGGCAGTAGCACCGAAAATTCCTCGCCCCCATAGCGGGCCACCACGTCCCCGGTGCGCACCTGTTCGCGAAGGCATCGCGCAAAGACCCGAAGCACCTCGTCGCCGGCTTCGTGGCCAAAGGTATCGTTGAATTGCTTGAAGTGGTCGATGTCGAGCATGAGGGCCGAAAGGCTGTCCTTCCTGCGCAAAGCCTGATCGGTTTCCTTGAGCAGGACCTCATCCAGGAAGCGGCGGTTCAGAGCCCCCGTGAGACCATCCCGGATGGCCTGCTCTTGCGCGAGATCCAGGGCGCGCAGGTACTGGAGTGCCGAGGCAACAACGGAGACGCAGGCTTCGGCGATCCGCTGTGTCCGCGCAGTGAAATGACCGGAACGCTTGGCCTGGAGATTCACCAGCCCCATCACCTGGCCCGAGGCCACGAGGGGAACGCAGAGATACGACCCCTTGCCGGGCACTCCCAGGGAGCAGATGCAGGCCGTGGGGGCCGCGGCATCGAGCTGCACCGCCCCACCCTTCTGCATGACCCGACAGAGCATGGCATTCCCCAGGATCCGATGCCGCTCCGCTTCTTCTGGCGCCAAGCCGGGAATCCGGCTCTCGAGGCCCTCGCCCTCGGCCGCACGAAGAAGCACCTGGACCACCTCCGCCTCCAGGTTGCGCCGCAACGCCTGCTCGAGGGCGGCCAGGAGATCCTCTTCCCGGTCGATCCGCTGCACAAGGTCCGTGAAATCCCGAACGGCCTGGGCCTCCTGCTGGTCCTGGCGCAGGGTGCGTTCGCGATCCCGAATCCGGCCATCCAGCTGGAAGAGCGCCCGACTGAGCACTTCCACTTCTCGCACCGAGCGGATCGACTCGGGCTCGGGAAAGCCTGAGCCCAGCCGGGCGGCATCGGCAAGCTCCACCAGGGGATCGGCAACCTTGCGCAAAATCCTCCGCGAAACCCAGAGCCCCAGGACGAGAACCATCGCCATGGCTATGATCGAGATGGTCCGCGCGGCCTGGAGCGAGGCCTCGATTTCCGTCAGGCGCACATTGTCGCGGCCATCGAGCAGGCGCAATAGCGCTTCGCTGGCTTCCCGAATGGCCTCGAAGCTCTCTCTCTCCTTGGCCAGCGTGTTCTTGAGGTCCGGGATGGAACCAAGGCTTCGCCGCCGCACCAGAGGGTCCGCGACATCCTGATGCCACGCCCGCACCATGGCCTGGATGCGGGCAATGGGAGCCTCGGCCAGTTCGCGATCCGCCGGGTCCAGGTTGTCCAGGGTATTCCGGATGGCATCGGCCTCGGCCGCCGGACTCCGATAGTAGGACCCCAGAAGCCTGGAATCCCCCGTAACGAGGTAGCCGCGCAACCCGATCTCTCCATCCAGCAGGGCCAACTGCAGGGACTGCTGGGCCCGATGGCGGCTGATGGCTCGCACCTGGGCCTCGGACTGCTCGGAGAGCCGCGCCTCCACATACAGCCGCAGGGCGTAGCCGGTGGCGGCAAAGGTCAGCGAGATCCCCACCAACCCCCAGTAGAGGATGGTTCGCAGCGAGCGGGGTTTACGGTCCTGGTCCAGCATGGCGTTCCAGACTATCCCACCCTATCGGCAGGAGCCCTCTCGAGCCCATGAACCGGTACCCAGGAGGCCTCGGCTGGGCTAGTCTGATCCCATGCTTACGTCCCTGCGCATCCAGAATCTCGCCCTGGTCGAGGACCTCACGGTGCCCTTCAAGGGCGGTTTCACGGTGCTGACGGGAGAAACCGGCGCAGGCAAGTCGCTGCTGGTGGATGCCCTGGCCCTGCTGGTGGGGGCCCGGGGCGACGGCGATCTGGTGCGAGTGGACAGCGAGCGCGCCGTGGTCGAGGGCGTCGTGGAAGAGGGCTTCGATGGCTGGCTGGCCTTTCTCGAGGCTCGTGGCCTACCGGCAGAGCAGCCCGTGGTGCTGCGCCGGGAGGTGGGCGCCCAGGGTCGCAGCCGCGCCTGGATCAACGGCGCCAGCTGCAACCTGGGGGATCTTCGGGAGGCCGGGCGCCTCTGGATGCGCCTCACCAGCCAGCACGACCACCAGTCCCTGCTCTCCGAAGAGCGCCACCTCACCCTGCTGGACGAGGCCCTGGGTCTGCACGCGGATCTCTCCGCCGAGGCCCAGGCCGTGCGGGAGGCCGAGGCCGCCCTCCGGGCCCGTCGCAAGAGCGAATCCGAGCGAGAATCGCGCCTGGCTTGGCTCGCCGAACAGATCCAAGATCTCGAGAAGCTGGCCCCTAAACCCGGCGAGTGGGTCCAGCTCCGAGGCGAACGCGAGCCTCTGCGCCACGCCGCCCAGCTCGAGCAGGCCTTCCGCGAGGCCGCCGAGTCTTTTCGCGAGGCCATTCCCCCCGTTGAGACCGCCCACCGGGCCCTGATCCGCGCCACCTCCGTGCTGCCCGATGCCCAGGGCGAGGTGGACCGCCTGCGCTCGGCCTTGCTGGAGCTGGAAGACCTCCAGGCCCTGGCCCAGGACCAGGCCATCCACTGGTCCAAGTCCGGCGTGGAGCGCATCGAATTCATCGAGACTCGACTGGCCGCCTTCGAGCGACTGGCCCGGCGCCATCGCTGTGAACCCGAGGAACTGGCCGACCGCCTCAAGACCCTCAAGGAGGAGCAGCGGGATCTCCTGGCCGGGTCATCCTCCATGAAGGAACTCGAGGGCCGCCTGGCGAAGGCCGCCGAGAGCTATCGCAGCGCCGCCGAGGCCATCCACGAGCGGCGCAACGCCTGGATCCCCAAGCTCGAAAAGGAAGTCCATGCCCGGCTCCAGAAGCTGGGCATGGCCGGGGCCCGCCTCCAGGCGCGGCTCTCCCTGGCCCTGGATTCCAGCAGCCCGGTTCAGCACACGGGCCAGTCGGTGCGGGTTTCCGCCGCGGGCTTTTCCGCCTTGGCCCTCTGGATCGAGCCCAATCCCGGCGAGGGTTTTCGTCCCCTCGCCAAGATCGCCTCCGGCGGCGAACTGAGCCGCGTGATGCTCGCCTTCCTAGGTGCAGGCATGGCCCTGAACCCCCAGGTCGAGGACGGCCTGACCCTGGTGCTGGACGAAGTGGACGCAGGCATCGGCGGCGAGACCGCCCTAGCCGTGGGTGCCGCCGTGCGCGAACTGGGCCACCGCCATCAGGTGCTCGCCGTCACCCATCTCGCCCAGGTCGCCGCCCGGGCGGAACACCATGGCCGACTCCGCAAGGCCACCACCGGAGGCCGCACCCGCAGCGAACTCACCTGGCTGGCGGGAGACGAGCAGGTCCGGGAACTGGCCCGGCTCCTCTCGGGCCATCCCGATGGCAGTGAGGCCCAGGCCCATGCCCGGAGCCTGCTGGGCTAGATGGATACAATGAACCCCCTCGATTCCGACCTCCAGCCCTATCGCTCCCTCCATGGCGCTAAGGGCTCCCTCCACCCCGAGGCTGGCCCCTGCTTCATCTGCGAAGGGCGCTTCCTGGTGGAATCGGCCCTCGCGGCAGGACGCAGCGGGAAATTGCGAATCCTCTCCGTACTTGCGACACCCGAGGTCCTGGATGTCCTTGCCCCGAAGATCCCGCCGGGTGTGGCGACTCTTTCCTTGGAAAGCGAAGACCTCCAGGCTCTGGTGGGCTTCCCCTTTCACCGGGGCGTGCTATGCGCTGTGGCCACACCTCCTGAACCGCCCGTGGAGCATCTGCTGGCGGCCCAGCGCCTCGTGGTGCTGCCCCATGTGGACAACGTGGACAACCTGGGACTGATCCTGCGAAGCGCAGCGGCCTTAGGCATGGATGGTGTACTGACGGGCCGGGGTCCCGGCGTCTTCGAACGCCGCACGGTGCGGGTCTCCATGGGGGCCGCCTGGACGGTGCCCGTATGGCAGCGGGAGGATCCCGGACCGTTGTTGGAGCAATGGCGTCAAGGAGGCGGCGAGATCGTGGGCGCGGCGCTGACGCCCGAGGCTCTCGACGCCCGGCACTGGCAACCCGAGGGCCGCACCGCCCTGGTGCTGGGCCCCGAGGCCTACGGCCTGAATGCGGCCTGGCTCGATCTCTGTGATCGCCGGGTGGCCATTCCCATGGCCAACCGGATGGACTCCCTGAACGTTGCCGCGGCGGGCGCCATCCTGATG
>JAYREN010000055.1:7387-16909 GCA_041908845.1 Holophaga sp.
TCAGACGAGTGTCCGGCCTTGGCCCGGATGCCGTATGGGGCAGTCCCCTTCGTTCATGCCAGTTCAAGGTTGCGGTGCTACAGTTCTCGCCAGATTCCCCAGGAGGAGCATCCATGGCCCAGTACCGCATTGCGTGGCTCCCCGGCGACGGAGTCGGTGTGGAAGTGATGGAGGCGGCACGCATCTGCCTGGATGCCCTGGCATTCGACGCCGAGTACATTCACGGCGATATCGGCTGGGAGTTCTGGCGCACCGAGGGCGAGGCCTTCCCGCAGCGCACCATCGATCTGCTGAAGAACTGCGATGCGGCAATGTTTGGCGCCATCACCTCCAAGCCCGTGAAGGAGGCCGAAAAGGAACTGATCCCCGAACTCCAGGGCAAGGGACTCGTGTACCGCAGCCCCATCGTGCGCATGCGGCAGATGTTCGATCTCTACACTTGCCTGCGCCCGTGCAAGGCCTATCCAGGCAATCCGCTGAACTACAAGGAAGGCATCGACATGGTGGTGTTCCGGGAGAACACCGAGGATCTCTACTCCGGCGTGGAGTTCACGCAGGTCCCCGATGAGATCAAGGACGTGCTGAAGAAGCACAGCAAGCCCTTCGCTCATTTCGCGGATATTCCCGGCGACCAGTTCGCCATCACCTGCAAGATCAACACACAAAAGGGCTGCGACCGCATCATCCGCGCCGCCTTCGAATACGCAAAGAAATTCGGCTATCCCAAGGTGACGATCATCCACAAGGCCAATGTCGTGCGCGCCACGGAGGGCATGTTCCTGGAAACGGGCAAGCGCATCGCCAAGGAATACCCGGGCATCCAGGTGGACGACGCCAACGTGGACGCCATCACCATGTGGATGCTGAAGAACCCGAAAAACTACGGCGTGATGGTGGCGACGAACCTCTTCGGCGACATCATCAGCGACCTCGCCGCCCAGATGGTGGGCGGCCTGGGCTTCGGCTGCAGCGGCAACATCGGCGAGAAACTCGCCGTCTTCGAACCCAGCCACGGCAGCGCGCCGAAGTACGCCGGCCAGTACAAGGTGAACCCCATCGCCACCATCCTGGCCGCCAAGATGATGCTGGAATGGCTGGGCGAGACCGAAAAGGCCACCCGCCTCGAAAGCGCCACCGCCAGGATCATCTCCGAGGGGAAGGTGCGCACCTACGACATGGGCGGCAGCGCGACAACCCTGGAGATGGGCGAAGCCATCGCGAAGAACCTGTAGAACGCCATGACCGAGATCCTCATCCACGAAGTCGGTCCCCGCGACGGTCTGCAGGCCGAGGGCGGCGTTGTGCCCACCGAGAAGAAGCTTGAATGGCTCCGCGCCCTCGCAGCCTCCGGGGTGGACATGGTGCAAGTGGGCTCCTTCGTGCGGGGCGACAAGCTGCCCCAGATGGCCGATACCGATGAGCTCTTCCGCATCCTCTCGCAGGAACCCCACAAGGCCGCGCTGTCCGGTCTGGTGCTCAACGAAAAGGGGCTGGAGCGCGCCCTGGCCTGCGGTGTGAAACTCGTCTGTCTGGGCGTGAGCGCCAGCGAAACCCATAGTTTGAAGAACACTGGCATGGGCACCGAGGAGGCGCAACGGCGCATCATCGCCACGGCCATGGAGGCGCTGAAAGCCGGAAAGCAGGTGCAGGTATCCGTCCAGAGCGCATTCGGCTGCGGTTTCGAGGGGCGCATTCCCGAGGACCGCGTGCTGAACATCGTGCGGGCCTACCTAGAGGCGGGGCTCACGCAGATTAGCCTCGCCGACACGGCCGGACATGCCTATCCGGCCCAAGTCGAGCGGCTTTTTCGAGGCATCCTTACGTTGGATCCTCAAGCGCGGTGCACCGCCCACTTCCACGACACCTACGGCCTGGGCATGGCTAATATCCATGCGGCCCTGGAGGCAGGAGCCACCTGTTTCGAGACTTCCTTCGCGGGCCTCGGGGGCTGCCCCTTCACGAAAATGGCCGCGGGCAACGTCGCCACCGAGGACTTCGTCCATGGCCTGCGGCGGGAAGGGAAGCGCAAGGACATCGATCTCCCGGCCCTCATCGGCGTGGCCAAGGACGTCTCGGCCTTCTTCGGCCGTGAGTTGCCGGGCCGCGTGTACCGTGCGGGAGCGATCGAGTACTGAACACCACCAAGGGGCAATGGGACATGACCAAGCGCCGCATCCTCGAAGGCATCAAGGTTCTCGACCTCACCAACGTCCTTTCCGGTCCCTTCGCGAGCCTGCACCTGGCGCTGCTGGGCGCGGAAGTCATCAAGATCGAGAACCCCAAGGATGGCGATCTGGCGCGCAAGCTGGGTATCGTGCCGGAGTACAACCGGCAATTGATGGGCACGAGCTTCCTGGCCCAGAACTGCAACAAGAAATCAGTGAGCCTCAACACCAAGAGCCCCGAGGGCAAGGCCATCTTCAAGAAACTGGTGGTGGATGCGGACGTGGTGATCGAGAACTTCCGGCCAGGGGTCATGGATCGCCTTGGAATCGGCTATACCGTGCTCAAGGAACTCAACCCGAGGCTCATCTACTGCGCCATCTCGGGCTTCGGGCAGACAGGGCCAGATGCGGACAAGCCCGCCTACGACCAGATCATCCAGGGCCTTTCGGGCGAGATGGCCATCAACGGAGACGAGCGGCTGAATCCCCTGCGGGCAGGCTTTCCCGTCTGCGATACCGTGGGCGGCCTGAACGCGGCCTTCGCGCTGATGGCGGCCCTCTTTCACCGGGAGCGCAGCGGCGAGGGCCAGTTCATCGATATCGCGCTATTGGATTCGATTATGCCGCTCATGGGGTGGGTGTCGGCGAACCTGCTCATCGGCAATGCCCAGCCCGTGGTCATGGGCAACGATAACTTCACCGCCGCTCCCAGCGGCACCTTCCGCACGCGGGACGGTTTCATCAATATCGCCGCCAACAAGCAGGAGCAGTGGGAAGCCGTCTGCGAGGTGCTCGGCACCCCGGAATTGAAGACTGATCCCCGCTTCCAGGAGCGGGACACACGCAAGAGGAACCGGAAGGAGCTGACGCCCCTGCTGGAAGCCAAGCTTGCGGAGCGCCCCACCCTGGAATGGGTGGAGGCCCTCAATGCGAAGGATGTACCCAGCGGCGAGATCCTGGATCTGGAAGCGGCCCTCCGCCAGCCTCAGATCCAGCATCGCGGGGTACTGCAGAAGGTGGACACGCCGGGCATCGGCGAGATCGAAGTCTTCGGCCTCACGGCGCACTTCGAAAAGACTCGCGGGGATGTGGAGACGCCGCCTCCGACCCTGGGCCAGCACAACGCGGAGATCCTGGCGCGCATCGGGTACGGTGAAACGGAACGGCTTGAACTCAAATCCAAGGGCGTGATCTGACAATTCCTTCTTCTTCATGAGGTGATGCATGGGAATGACCGTCGCTGAAAAGATCCTGGCGCGGGCCTCGGGACTGGCTTCCGTGAAGGCAGGAGACGTGGTGGAGCCGCGGGTGGACCTGGCCATGTCCCACGAGAACGCGGCGCTGGTGATCAACCAGTTCAAGGAGGTCTTCGAAGGCACGGGTCGAGAGGCCAAACCCTGGGATCCTTCGCGCATCGCCATCATCTTCGATCATCGCGTTCCCGCAGAGAGCCCCAAGACCGCCACCAACCAGAAGCGGATCCGCGAATTCGTGGCGAAACATGGCATCACCAAGTTCCACGATGTGCGCGGCGACGTGGGCGGCATCTGCCACCAGATCCTGCCGGAGTACGGCTATGTGCGGCCCGGCATGGTGGTGGTGGGCACCGACAGCCACACCACCAGCCACGGCGCGCTGGGGGCCTTCTCCTTCGGCATAGGCGCCACCGAGATGGCCTCGGTGTGGACCCTGGGCTGCGCGGTGAACGTGGAAGTGCCCGCCACCCTCAAGATCGTCGTGAACGGCGAATTTCCCGAATACGTCGGCCCCAAGGATCTGATCCTCCACATCATCGGCAAGCTCACGGCCCAGGGCGCTAATTTCCGCGTGCTGGAATTCCATGGCGAAACCATCCGCAAGATGAGCACCTCGGGTCGCCTGGCCATCTGCAACATGAGCGTGGAGGCCGGTGCCACCAGCGGCATCGTGCCTGGCGACGACGAAACCCTGCGCTATCTCCGCCAGGAGGCGGGCGTCACTGATGCCATCACGGTGACCACGCCGGATGGCGACGCCGTCTACGAGCGCGTTCTGGAGATCGATGTCAGCGCCCTCACGCCCCAGATCGCCTGTCCTCATACGGTGGACAACGTGAAATCGATCGACCAGGTGGCAGGCACCAAGGTTCACCAGATCGTCATCGGCAGCTGCACCAATGGGCGGCTGGACGACCTCGCCATCGCCGCCGAGATCCTGCGGGGCAAGAAGATCGCCCAGGATGTGCGCATGCTGGTCTTCCCGGCCTCGGGCAAGATCTTCGGCCAGGCCTTGGATCTCGGCTATGTGCACGATCTGATGAAGGCGGGCGCGGTGGTAATGAACTCCGGCTGTGGTCCCTGCCTGGGCGTGCACGAGGGCGCCCTGGGTGACGAGGAAACGGCCCTCAGCACCACCAACAGGAACTTCAAGGGCCGCATGGGCAATCCGAGATCCGAGGTCTACCTCTGCAGCCCCGCCGTGGCCGCGGCCTCGGCCCTCACCGGCACCATCACCGATCCGCGCAAGGGAGGAAAGTGACATGCCCAAGGTCATCATCAAGCTCGGCGCCGATATCAGCACGGACGACATCTATCCCGGCCGCTACATGGCCACGGTGCTGCCCACGGAAACGCCCGCCTTCTGCTTCGCGGACCGCACGGACTTCAATACCCGGCTCAAGGCCAGGGAGTTCCAGCCCGGCAGCATCATCCTGGGCGGCGAGAACTTCGGCTGCGGTTCCAGCCGCGAGCAGGCCGCCAGCGCCATCCACGGCTATGGCCTAGTGGTGGTGGCCAAAAGCGTGTCACGGATCTTTCTCCAGAACGCCATCAATCTGGGGCTGCAGATTATGATCTGCCCGACGGTCGAAGCAGAGGAAGGCCAGGACCTGGCCCTTGAGGATATGCAGCTGATCAATCGGACCACGGGTCAGGCCTTTCCCATCCAGCCCCTGCCCCCGGCACGGCAGGCCATCATCGACGCCGGCGGCCTGATTCCCTACACCCGGCGGCGGTTGATGGCTACAGCATCCGTTTGAAGAGGACCTCGTTCTCGAGGTAGATGTGCTGCACGAGGCTGTCCGCGAGACTCTCGCAGGCCTCGTAGAGGGCTGTCTGGGTGGGGACGGCATCCGGCGGAGGCACGAAGCCGTGGGTTAGCTTGCGGATGCGCTTCATCAGACCCGCCGCAGCGTTGTGTTCATCCTCGAAGAGTTCCACGGGATCCAGGAGTTCGCCCTGGATGTCCACCTCCCGGCCCTGGTCCTTGGCGAGAATGGCGGGAAAGAGCGTGACTTCCTCCATCTTGAGGTGGGCCCGCATCTCCGTGCAGAAGAGATCGACTTCATCCCGAATGGCCAGGAGCACCGGAATGCGGTGCCCATCCATGGAGGCGGCCTCCTCGGCCAGACTCTCTAATTCGGCCATGCCCAGCCGCGTCTCGCGATGGTATCGCTTCAGGATGTGCCGAACCAACTCCGTGAGCGGCGCGTCCTTCCATTTGTCCAGTTCTGCGCGCTGCTGATCCCAGTCTTGCTTCATATCGTTTCCCTGCCTTGAGCGGAATTGGCGAAGGTGTCGCCACTTCGGTCGCGGCAACGCCTCACCTATCTTGGCAGTGGACGGACCTTTCGGGGGGGGGTTTGGCCCCGCTTCGACCATCCCCACTCCTCGAAATCGGCCGACCGGTGGACAGCCAGTGTCCGAGACTAAATCTATCTATTGAATTTAATGATGATTAGCAAAATGGCGAAATTACATTGAATTTAGCGAAATTTGAACGAAACTTTAAGCGAACGAGGTGAACCATGCGCTCCTTCGCCTACAAACTCCCCGGCTACTTCATGGAATACGGTCCCGTTTACGCCCGGAACCTGGATGAAGCCCGTACCCTCATCCGCCAGCGCCTCAACGCCCGGCGCCTGCCCTGGGGCCTCCAGGTCTGGGATCTCGCGGAGCGGCCTCTGGCCAAGTGGCGCGTAGCGGAAGCATCCTAGGTTCAGCCGTGAAGCATCCTCTGGCCTACTTGCCCCTCAGCATGGTCAGCAGCCAGTGGCTGGGTGCCGCGGCCTTCACGCCATGGGGCTGCCCCTTGGGCAGTTCCTTCCGCTCCCCGGGTTCCAGGTGGGTCCAGACGCCGTCCACCATCACATCCAGGGCGCCGCTAACGCAGTGCACCGTGGCCGGAAAGGGCGCACTGTGGGCACTGATTTCCTGACCGGCATCCATGGCGAAGAGCACCAGCTTGAGATCACCGGGCAGATCGATGAGGGGACGGCTGGCGATGGCGCCTGCCGAGACGGGCAGCACTTCGGCGAGATTCGTGATGGCAGTGCTCATGGCGGCCTCCGGGTCGTTCAGGAATGAGATGCAGCGGTGGGGTGGGGCGTCTTGATGACGAAGAATTCCACCACATCGCTGCCGTCGTTGCGCGGAGCCATGGGTGCACCCTTGGGCAGATAGAGCACGCTGCCCCTGGGGTGTCGCGTCTCGGCGAGGCCGTCCAGGTCGAGGGTGAGTGTGCCGCGCACCACCGTCAGGAATGCCTCGGAATCCGTGGGATGGCTCGGCACTGACTCGCCCGCCGGCAGCACCACATGGGCGATCAGCAT
Source organism: Holophaga sp. (assembly GCA_041908845.1). Lineage (GTDB taxonomy): Bacteria > Acidobacteriota > Holophagae > Holophagales > Holophagaceae > JAYREN01. The sequence goes on from JAYREN010000055.1 coordinate 14,141, forward strand.
GTTCCAGCGGCTCGGCTGATCCACCACTCGCTCTCGAATGGATTGGTCACCCGTAGAAAAGGAGAAGCGTTCGGGGGTCATGGAAACTCCGGAGTGGAAGATCGGCTCGGTACTGCCTGAAAAATGGATTCACCACCAGACCCCCCGCCCCGCGAGGGGCCTGGTGGTGAACTTTTCTCCCTTACTTGCAGGCCAGGGCCACGTCGGCCTTGCCATTGGTGCCGATGAGCTTGAGGCCGTAGGCGTCCTGAAGCACCTTGAAGACATTGGGCGTGATCCAGGCGGGGGCGGCGGGGCCCACGGCTATGTTCTTGACGCCGAGGTGGAGGAGCGTGAGAAGCACGGCCACAGCCTTCTGCTCGAACCAGCTGAGCACGATGGTGAGAGGCAGATCATTCACCCCGCACTTGAAGGCCCCGGCGAGCCCCACGGCCACCTGGATGGCGCCGTAGGCGTTGTTGCACTGCCCCATGTCGAGCAGGCGCGGCAGGCCCAGCAGGGTGCCGTAGTCGTGGCCCATGATGCGGAACTTGCCGCAGCCCAGGGTCAGGATGAAGGAGGACTGGGGCGCGTTGGCGGCGTAGTCGGTGTAGTAATTGCGGCCGGGCTCGGCGCCGTCGCAACCGCCGATGACGAAGAAGCGGGTGATATCGCCGTTCTTCACACCCTCGATGATGGCGGGGGCGGCGTTGAGGATCACGCTGTGGTGGAAGCCCACGGGCATCTTGCCGAAGTCCCGGGCCTCGAGGTTGCCCAGTTCGCGGGCACGCTTGATGACGGCGCTGAAATCATCGGTGGTCAGGCGCGTGACGCCGGGGGCCGCGGTGGTGCGGTTGGAGAACATACGGTCGGCGTAGGACTTCTTGGGCTCCTGGATGCAGTTGGTGGTCACCATCACGGCGCCGCCGAAGGTGTCGAACTCACTGCGCTGCAGCTGCCAGGCGCCGCCGTAGTGGCCCGCCAGATTGGGATGGTTGGCCAGCTTGGGATACATGAAGGCGGGCAGCATCTCGCCGTGGGTGTAGACGAGGACGTCCGTGCCCTCGACCTGCTTGAGGAGGTTCCAGAGGTCCAGCATGTCGTGGCCGCTGACGAGGATGCCGGGCTGGGCCTTGGTGCCGCACCAGACCTCCTTGACCTCGGGCTGGCCGAAATGCTCCACATGAGCCTCGTCCAGCATCTGCATCACGCGCAGGTTCTGCTTGCCGCACTCCAGCACCATCTCCAGCAGGCTGGGCACATCGAAGTTCACGTTGGTCATGGTGGCGAAGAGAGCCTCTTCCATGAACGCATTCACACCCTCATCGGACTTGCCCAGGCGCCGCGCATGGTGGGCGTAGGCCGCCATGCCTTTCAACCCGTAGAGCAGCGTCTCCTGCAGGCTCTGGACATCCTCGTCCTTGCCGCAAACTCCGAAATCGCCGGTGCAGCCCGTGCCGCTCGCCGCCTGTTCACACTGATTGCAGAACATCTTGCCTCCTGGATGAGTCCTCTCGGGACAGTTCCTGGATGGAGTGTGCTGGACCCAGCCACAGGCGTCCTTGATGGGAATCAAGGGCTGCGGGCCCGTGACCTGGATCACAGTGGCGGTCCCTCGGGTTCCGACAATGCTTGGACTCCCGGGCGTCCTTGTGGTTCAACGGAGGCATGAACCTCCAGCCCCTCCTCGACTCCACCCTCGATGGCCGCTTCAAAGGCTTCCCCCAGGACCGGGCCCCCATCCGGCTGGGTGATGCCGGGAGCCAGGGCTGGAGCCTGCTCCAGGGCGACCTGCCCACCCCCGTCGCCCTGCTCAAGAGCTCCGTGCTGGATTCCAATGCAGCCTGGATGACAGAGTTTCTCCGCCGCACCGGGGCGAGCCTCTGTCCCCATGGCAAGACCACCATGGCGCCACAGCTCTTTCAGCGCCAACTGGCGGATGGCGCCTGGGGCATCACCCTGGCCACACCCCAGCAGGCGCGGATCGCCGTGGATTTCGGCGTTCAGCGTGTGCTGCTGGCCAACCAGGTGATCGATGGGTCTGCCCTGGCCTGGATGCAGCAGGCGATGAGGGCCGACGTGCACCTCGATCTCACCTGCCTGGTGGACAGCCTGGCGGGGGTGGCGATCCTGGCATCCCGCGCCTGGCCGCGCCCCCTGTCCGTGCTGCTGGAGGTGGGCGTTCCCGGCGGGCGCTGCGGGGTGCGCGACCTCGAAACGGCCCTGGCTGTGGCGCGGGCGGTGAAGGCCGCGCCGAATCTCCGTCTGCGGGGGGTGGAATGCTTCGAGGGCATCGTGATGAGCCCCGACGCGGCTTCGGACCAAAAACGCATCGAAGCCTGGCTGGATCTCCTCGCCGAGATCGCACGGCGCTGCGCGGCGGAGGAATTCTTCGAAGCCAGCGAAGTGCTTCTTACGGCGGGCGGCTCCGCCTACTTCGATCTGGTGGCTGCACGCTTCGCGGGGGTGGACCTCGGGCTGCCCTCCCGGGTGCTCCTACGCAGCGGCTGCTATGCCTCCCACGACGCTGGCCACTACGCACGGCTGGTGGCACGGCTGGAAGGACGCCTGCCCGAAGCCTGGCGGATTCCCGGCAGGCTCCGCCCCGCCATCGAGGTGTGGGGCCGAGTGCTCAGCCGACCGGAGCCCGGGCTGGCCTTCCTGGATTTTGGCAAGCGGGACGTGGCCCACGATATCGATCTGCCCCTGCCCATCCTCTGGGCCCGCCCCGGCCTGCATACGGCGGCCCAGCCTGCGCCCGAGGACTGGCGCATCCTGTCGCTCTACGAT
>JAYREN010000056.1:0-16393 GCA_041908845.1 Holophaga sp.
ACAGCACCAGCCTCATTGAGAAACGAATTCGCGACGGACACGGCGTGCGCGTGGATCAGGCCTGACCCGACAAACGGGGTCTCACCGAGCTAGGTCACCGCTTGATGGCGGCGTACATCACCGCCAGGTTGGTGATGGCGGCCAGATTCTCCTGCCAGGACACATCGCGACGCACCTTGGAGGGCACCAGCACGGCGTCTCCGGGCTCGACCTTTCGGCCCGACACCCAACTGTCCAGGATGCGCCCATCGGCCTTCAACAGCCGGATGTTCCAGGTGTCGGCGTTGCGGGTGGTGCCGCCGGCCAAGCGCAGGAGTTCGCGCACACTCATCCCCTTTTTGAGCTTGAAGGTAGCGAAGGGGCTGGCCGCCTCTCCCACCACATAGGCCGCGTCGGTCTGGCGAGGAATCACGATCTCATCGCCATCCAGCAAGGTCACATCGGACTGGACATCCCCTTCCAAGACCGCAGGGAGGTTGACCACCATCCGATTGACGGCGCCCAGCGTGAGCCCGTGCAGCACAGGGGTCTTGAGGAGCTGTCCCGTGAGGGGCTGCCGCTTGGTCTCTCCGAGGCGCTCCAGAATCTCGTTGATGTCGTTGCCCGTGGGATCCGTGGCCTCGATCCCGGCGAGCTCCTGGGCCTTGAGTTTTTCCGGATCCAGCGTTCCTAGTCGCCGCAGGAAGATTGCGCCCTTGGGCATCGATTCCGGGGTGAGCCCTCCGGCCCGAGCAACCAGATCCCGGAGCCCCATCCCTTCCTTGTCGAGAGAGTATGAGCCCGGCCGTGCCACCTGGCCCGAGATCTTCACCACCCGATGGGGCCGGTAGTCCGGCTTCTCGAAAACACTCAACTGGTCGAAGGGTTCGATCCTGGGATTGACGGAATCATCCAGGAGCTCCACGGGACTCTGCTGCTCCGATGAGAGTAGGCGCCTCAGGTCCAGGCTGCGAATCTCACTGGGTTTCCCATCTCGTGTATGGGCCAACTCCGCCACGAAACGATCCGCTCGCTGGAGCGGAATGCCCGCACGGAAGAGCAGATCGGCGGCCCTCATCCCTTCGTGGAAATCGAAGGTGCCCGGTCGACTCACGGGACCGAGCACTTTCACGGTACGCCGAAGCCGGAAATCATCCAGACGATAGAGCTCCACTCGATCCCGATCTTCCAGAAGGAGATTGTGGGATGGATCCTCGGCTACGGCCTTGGCCACATCGAAGGCCAGGTAGCTGGTGTTGCCACCAGGGGCCGTGCGCACGATCTCGCCCCGGCCCAGGTACGTGTCAGGTAGCAGTTGATTCTCGCGCTTCAGCAGATCACCCACTCGCAAGCCATCGACCCGCGCGAAGGTGCCAGGAATTCTCGCCCAGCCGCGCACCTGAACGGCTCGCTCCACCTGGTCCCTCAAGGGCAGTGCCGAAAGCACATCGCCCTGGTGCAACTGCAGCGTTGCGGCGTCTTTCGAAACGGGCACATCCAGAACCTCGAGTGCGCCTCCGGCGCCGATACGACGTAGGCTCAGACGCTCCGAGAAGGCCTGCACGGCCAGTCCTCCGGCATAGCGCATGGCATCCGCCGCGGTTTCCCCGGGGAGCATCTCAAACTGCATTCGCGGGGCCTTGCCATCCAATCGCCAGTCCGTGAGCCATTGGGGCTGTTCGAGAGCCTCCTGCGCGAGTGGTTCTCCCTCGGACACCCGCATGTCGGTGCGATTCTTGATTTTGAGGCCACGAAGGCGATCCCGCAGCTCCTGGAGTTGATCCTCCAGAGCCACTCGCTCCATCGGCTTCAACTCGAGCGCACCGCCGGCGGCCGTCGATTCGAGCCTTGGAACCTGCTGTGAACCCATGGGCACCACCGGCATTCCTGCCACCGCGCCTGCCTTTGGGGTCGCCGGCACCAGCAGAGCCTCGATGCGCCGGATCTGTCGGCTCAGTTTCCGCTGTTCCTCGGGCAACTCGCCCTCGGCAACGTCATCCCCATTCCCGGGCTCGGTGCTCTTGGCCGCGTTTCGCTGACGAAAAGCCTCTGCCTCGGCGACCACCCGCGTGAAGGCTCCTTCCAGCATCACCTGATGGAAGACCAGGGGAACAAAGATCGTGTCTCCGCTTTGCAGGCTGAAGTTCAGGTTGCCCAGACCTTCGGCGCGCAGGGGATACAGGTCCACCGTGTGCACGGCCTTGCCTCCACGCATCACGCGAATCTGGCGGAAGCTGCCAGAGGGCGTAGGGCCTCCGGCAAGGCTAAGGACATTCACAAGGCTGCTGAGACTGGGAACCAGGAAACTCCCGGGCCGATAGACTTCACCCAACACGAAGACCCTTACTTCCCGGAGCTTAGTCACGGACAAATCCACGGTCGTGCGAGAGAAGTTCTGCGCCACCTTGGCCTGCACCGCCGCCCGCGCCTTGGCGAGACTCAGACCCGAGACTCGCACGGTTCCAACCTTGGGAACGACCAGATCTCCTCGGCCGTCCACCTGGGCTGGGATCTCGAAGGTGGCGCTGCCGAAGACATTCACCTGGAGCTGATCGCCCACGCCGAGCACGTAATCCTCGGCGATGCCTCCCTCCGTTCCCTGAGGGGACGAGGAACGGATATCGAAGAGATCCGAGGCAAAGCGCCGAGGCCCCTTCTCGCCGGCCTTGAGGGCCCGAAGCTCGTCCTCTGCCTGACGACGGTCCTGGAGGGCCTGGGGCTCAGGAGCATTTTCTCGGCGAATGGTCGTGGCCCGGGGTGTGGCATCCGGACCAGACAACGCAGCGCCCTGGGCCTGAGCGGCCTGACGCAGGGCCTGGAGATCCATGGCAGAGGGTATCTCCTGGGCTCTCAGGGATTCGCCGCCGGTGGAAAACGCGATCAAAACAAGACAGGAAGAAGAAAAATTACCAAAAAAGCGCATGCGTTCCTCTAGAAAGAAACCAGGTAATCCTCAATTCTCGCCGGGATTCGCTCTAATTGGAAACCATGTCGGCAGAGGGCTCGGGGCTTGCCTTGGAGGTCCCAAGGGCGACAGGGACCTCGGCGACCCGATGCCCCCGAATGGCATGCACCGAAAAGGCGACAACCTGCACAACCAGAGCCACCAAGCCCAGGGCCGGAGCGATGACCCACACCCCGTGGAGAAGCGCCCCAGAACAGCACAGCGCGACTTGGATCCACAGGATGGGCACCCGAAAATCAGAATGTTTCCCCAAGACTCGTTTCCAATGGTGGTGGAAGTGGTTGCGATCCCCGAGCCCCAGAGGTTGTCCTGTGACCAGGCGAATCATCACCACCATGCACACATCGGCCAAGGGATAAGCAAACAGCCAGAGAATGGCGTTGGGGTTCGTACCCCCGAAGGTGCGGACCGCCAGGAGAGTCAGCAACAACCCCAGCGTCAGAGAGCCTCCGTCCCCCAGGAAACACTTGGCCCTGGGCCAGTTCAGGAGAAAGACACCCAGGAGTCCCCCCAGCATGAGGGGCTGAGGAATTCCCGCAATGGACAGGGTTGTGAGCACGATGATCGAACTGCCCAGGGCCAACCCGTTCGCACCATCGATCAGGTTGTAGGCCTGGGGCATCACCCAGTAGAGGGCCGCAAGCAGGGCGCCGAGGACCATGGTTTCCCGGGGGATGGGTATGGACAGCACCTCGAGCGGCGCGGCCTGAGCTGCCAATCCCGCCGCCTGTGCCCAGGCCAGCCCCACGGCGATCCCCAGCCCACAACAGGCCTTCCACCGGGCGCGCAGGGTCAACCGATCATCGACGACCCCCAGGAGAAAGAGCAGGACCAGTCCCACCCAGCCCTGCCATTCAAGAGAATCGGGCACCAACCCCAGCAGAAGCCCCAGGCCGAGAGTCCCAGCGAGGGCGATTCCCCCAACCCGGGGAATCACGCCACGATGGAGCTTGCGCCCGCCGGGCACGTCCAGGAAGCCCAGGGGCCCCAGCCACCGGATTGCAGCAAGACCCACGAGTGCCGCCGAAGCGGCCCCGAGGCCCAGCAAGAAAAGGAACGAACCCATACTCCAATTACCCCAGCAGCGACACATCCAGTCCATGCCAAGTCTATTATTTTTCTATCCCAGCAAAAGTCACAATATGCCAAAGCGCCGCAGACCAATCCTGTTTTTGCACCCTTTTTTCGACAGGGAATAGCGGATGTCAATTTATTTTCAAATTATCTCACTCCTCCACGAGCCCTCTTCATTCCAGAGCCACCTGCATCCCCTAGGCTGGGCACTGGTCGGCATGGGCCTAGCGGCATCCATCCTGGCCATTCGAGCCTCCGCACGCTGGAGACTCCGACTGCAGGCCTGTCAGGCGGCCCGGCATGCTGGAGCTTCCCCCCGATCCATTCTGTCCGCACTTCGAGGTACATCTTTAGCCTCGGGTGAACTGGGGTATCGCCTTCGACTGCTGGAATCCGGTCTCCGCTGGGCGCTTGGGGGGCCTCGGGAGGCCGAGGATCTGTCGATCAAGGCCCATCTTTGCCGCCTTTCCGTTCCAAATCGATGGATCGTAGGAGCCTTTTTCGCCTGGGGCACACGCCTTGAGCTTAGGCCCCAGGACCGTTTGGGCAAGTTCTTTGGGTGGATTGCCCCCCAGATGCCTTGGCTGCGCCTTCGACTCGCAGAGGCTGTTATTCGAAAAGAGGGGGATGCTCCCTGGGCCTGGGACCTGCTGGTGGATACAGTCCCTCTGGCCCAGGACGACTCCCTGCTGCTGGAGCGATTGATGACCATGGCCCTTGAACGAATCCAGGCCACCAATGACCGTCCCGTGAGCCTGGGAAACCAGGACTGGAGTCCCCGAGCCCCTCGGGTTTTCCGGGAAGCCCTGGCCCTCCTTTGCAATCGGCACGGTGGGTTCCAGGAAATCTGGGACCGAACACGCCCTGCGGCCTTTCTTTTTCAACAGGGTCAGTTCTTGGAGTCCCTGTTTCTGGCCCGAAGCGTGCCCCAATCGCGCCGCTCTCGCCTGCTGTGTGAGATCGAAGTCATGGCCCTGCACCGAATCGGAGATTCCCAGAGTGCATGGGCGTCTCTGGAGACTTCCCTGAACGATCATCCCAGGTCCTTCCGCCTCTGGATGGAGCGTTTCCAGGGGGCCTTGAATCTCGGAAACACTTCCCTGGCCCGAGAATCCCTGCATCTGGCTGAGAAGTGCCTGCCCCCAGATTCCGCTCACGCTACGGCCCTGGAATGGCAACTCCATCGAGCCGCCTTCGCCCATCGCATTGACCAGGATGACAACCTCGCCTGGAAGTTGCTGGCAACCCTGCCCGCCCCACTCCAGGAGAGGAATGCCCACCTCCTCGCCCAGGTCCTGATCTCTCTGGAACGCTACGATGAAGCCCAGGAGCAACTCCAGATCGCGGCAGCCCACCACCAGGCGGATCTGGAATTGCAGATGCTCCAGGCCGAGTGCCTGGCGGGAACCGGGGCCTGGAAGGCCTTGGTTCCCTTTCTCGATTCAATGCCTCCGGAGGCCCGGGAGCGCGCCGCCTTCTGGCATTTCAGGGGCTTGGCCTGGGCTCATCTGGACGATCCCCTCAAGGCTCAGGAGGATCTTGAGGCAGCGGCCCGCCTTGCCCCTCGGGATCTCCGGGTGATCCTTGACGCCGGCCACGCCTCGGCGGATCTGGGCGACCACGATCGGGCCGAAGAACACTGGCGGCAGGCCCTTCACCTGGCTCCGGAATCCCAGGAAGCGCTCTACCAGATGGCCTGCACCCGTCACGCCCAGCACGACCCGGAAGGTGCCCGGCGGTTCTTACGGGAGTGCCTCATCCACAACCCCGACGATGAAAGCGCCCAGGCATTCCTGGCGGAACTCGAAGCCCACTGAGCTAATTCGTCTTCCCGTCGCCTTCGGCATCCTTCTGCTGCTGCCGGATGGCCGCAAGCTTCCCATCGTAGCGCTCCCGTTCGGCGGGAATGGCCCAGCGCTGGGCGGCCTCGAGATCCTTTACCGCCTCATCGGGTTTGCCGAGCATGATGTTCAGCCTTGCCTGGGTCAGGAAGAACTCCGACTCGCGGGGAAGGAGTTTGAGGGCCATCTTGACCCGGCGCTGAGCCTCCGGGTAATCACCCTTCTCTAGGGCTTCCTCCGCAAGGAAACCATGGAAGAAAGGGTCCGTCTTCCGAACACTTTCTCCCAGCGCTCGGAACCGCATGGCCTCCTCGAGCCGCCCCTGTTCCCGAAGTAGGGATTCCATGTTGCCAATGGCGGAACTGTCCCGCCCATCGCACATGAGGGCCCGTCGGAAGGCCTTTTCAGCGTCCTCCTTCTCGCCTCCAGACTTGAGAACCACCCCCAGGATGTTCCAGCCCACGCTCATCGCGGCGTCTGTCTTGACCGCGATGTTCGCTTGCTCCTCGGCCGATTCAAGGTTGCCTTCCTCCAGGAGTTCCACCGCCCGATTGGCGAAGAAGAGAGCCCGAATACGGTCTACAGGCAGTGGCAACACCCGGTAGACACCCATCCGTCGGCGCAGCTGGGGCAGGAAATCCGCCACTACATCCTCGACGGGAGGCAGGGGCACCAGGGCCACCACATGCCGCTCATACCGCACCACGGAACCCACCCTGCGCCAGCGATTGGTGTTGAGAGCCTCTGCATACTGGGCGCGGATGCCGATGGAATCGCAGGCGGCAATGTAAAACGCGGTCAGCGAGAGACAATTGGCCTTCCGATCCCGCCAGACCTCGTCCACCGTGCGGGTATAGGCGTTGTCGTAGACCATCCCGAGGCCCCCCTCTGTCTCGGGCCGGAAGATCGCCGCCAGAAGAGCCTGCAGCCTTCCCTTATTCGTTGGCTGCAGTCCCGTGGCCTTCCGGGCGAATTGCTGGATCTCCGGGTTCGAAGCCAGTGGATCCTGGACGCCTCCCAGGGCGGGAAGCGCGATGATCAGGGCAGGCACAGCACGCAGGAGCACGAACACCTCACAGGGCCAAGATAGGGCCATTACGGGTCTTTACCACCACCGGCTGGGACAAAAGGCCCCATCCCTGGGGCAGACCGGAACGCGGACTTGTCCCAAGATAGAACTGCTGGAGCCGCCATGACCACCGCCATCGTTTGCGCCTTTTCCCCCGTGGGTCGGGAGGCCCTGGCCGGGGTGCTGGACACGGGCATCGAGGTCCTGGCCCTATACACCTACCCGCAAGCTCCCGACGAGGCCTGGTTCGAGGCTCCGGCGGTGTTGGCCCAGGCCCACGGAATTCCCATCCACTTGGAACCGGACTTCAACGCCGATCATGTCTTCCAGACCATCGAGCGCGCGGCTCCGGATCTGCTCCTCAGCTTCTACTTCCGGGAGATGATCCAGGCCCACTTCCTGGCCCTTCCGCGCCTCGGCGCCTACAACCTGCACGGCTCCCTGCTGCCCCGCTACCGGGGACGCGCACCCATCAACTGGGTGCTGGTGAAGGGCGAGCCCGAAACCGGTATCACCCTTCACGCCATGACACCCAAGCCCGATGACGGCGACATCGTAACGCAGGCTCGCATACCCATCGATTGGGATGACACGGCCCTCTCCCTCACCCTGAAGGCCGCCGCCGCCAGCCGCACCCTGGTGCGGGATAGCCTGCCTCGGATCGTGGATGGCACCGCCGCCCGCATCGTCCAGAAAGACCTGGGGCCCTCCACCTATTTCGGAGGCCGCAAGCCCCAGGACAGCCGCCTGGAAGCGTCGATGACCGTGCAGGAGGCCTTCAACCAGATTCGCGCAGTGGCGGATCCCTGGCCCAACGCCTTCCTGGAAACTGCCCAGGGATGCCTCAAGATCGCCTGGGCCCTGCCCTGCGCCGCGCCCTGCCCTCCGGGACATTTCCGTGCCACGCCCGAAGGCGTCCTTCTGGGCTTCAAAGACGGCAGCCTGCGCATTGTGGCCCTGCGGAAGGGGACCGACCGCAGCGAGCGGCCCACGGAGCAAGAGACCTGGCTGCGCGAACTGGACATCCCGGAAGCGGGAACCTAAGCTGGCTCCATCACCTCCGAGAGGACAGCCATGATGCGTTCCGCAGCCCTGCTGCTGGTGCCCTGCCTCGTTTTGGTCGCGGGCGGAAACCAGTCCAAGAGATCCTCCCACCGCGGTGGGCTTGTGAACTCCGCAAAGGATGCCAAGGCCATCGCCGAGCAGGAGACTGGCGGCATCGCCGTGAGCGCCCATCGGATCCGCTTGAATGGCGCCTCCGGCGGCTGGGAAGTGGACGTGCATATGCCCCAAGACGAGAAGGGTTGGCGCTGCACCATCGATGCAGACACCCGCATGGTGCATCGCAAGGACCGCATCCCCAATCCCAGGCCCGCCAAGCACACCCGGTAGGATCCCTGCCCTTGGGCGGCACTCTGCCCCCGTCTGGCGGCGAGGACTGCTTTTTCACAGTGACACGCCCGTCGCCTTGACGGGACGCTTACACTTGTCCTGCGACTCGGGTCGCATCGGAGGCTGAAATGGGTTTGATGGACTGGGGCAAGGCCCAATTTCTCGACATCCTCGAGTGGCTGGATGATTCGAACGACACCATGGCCTGGCGTTTCCCCATGCGGGGCCAGGAGATCCAGACCGGCGGCAAGCTGGTGGTGCGCGAAAGCCAGGAGGCGGTCTTCGTCAACGAGGGTCAGTTTGCCGACTGCTTCAAACCCGGCACCCACACCCTGAATACCCAGAACCTGCCCATCCTGGCCACGCTCAAAGGCTGGAAGTTCGGCTTCGAGAGCCCCTTCAAGAGCGATGTCTACTTCCTGAACACCAAGCTATTCAATGATCTTGGCTGGGGCACCCCCAACCCGATCATGATGCGCGATGCCGACTTCGGCATGCTGCGCATCCGGGCCTTCGGCATCTACTCCATCCGCATCGTGGATTCCAAGAGCTTCCTGAAGAACGTGGTGGGCACCAACGGCCTCTTCACCGTGGCCGATATCCAGGAACAGCTCCGTAAGAGCCTTATCAGCAAGTTCACCGATGCCCTGGGCGAAGCCAAGATCCCCGCCCTGGATCTCGCCTCCAAGTACGACGAGATCAGCGACCTGCTGCGCCAGAAGATGGATCCTGAGTTCCAGACGATGGGGCTGGCCTGCGAGAAGCTCTTCATCGAGAACATCAGCCTGCCCGAAGAAGTGGAAGCCATGATGGACAAGCGCACCAGCGTGGGCATGATGGCCCCCGTCATGGGCGCCTACACGCAGATGCAGGTGGCGGATGCCATTCCCCTCGCCGCCTCGAATCCCGGTGGCGTGGCCGGAATGGGCATGGGCGTGGGCCTGGGCTTCGGCATGGGCAACATGATGGGCAACCAGATGGGCCAGGCCGCCACCCAGATGAACCAGGGCTTCAGCCCGATGGGTCAGCCCACGGCCCCGGCGGCTCCCACAGCCCCGGCCGCTCCCGCCAAGAGCCTCAAGGAAGAGCTCACAGACCTCAAAGATCTCTTCGACTCCCAGCTCATCAACCAGGCCGAATTCGACGCCCAGCGGGGCGCCATCATGAAGAAACACGGCATGGGCGTCTGACCCACGTTCCATCTACGAAAAGGCCCGGACGATGTCCGGGCCTTTTCGTTCAGAGGAATGAAGCGCCTCAGCCCCAGACCTTCTTGCCGCCCACCCAGGTGCCCAGCACCTTGCCGGGGAGCTCCCAGCCCTTGAAGGGAGTATTGAAGGAGCGGCTTTGGATGAAGGCGCGGTCCACGCTGATCTTGGCCTCGTGATCCACCAGGATGAAATCCGCGGGGTTGCCCACCGCCAGGCTGCCCAGCCCCTTCTTCTGCAGGTTGAAGGCCTTGGCGGGGCCGCTGCTCAGCAGCTCAAAGGCACGAGCCAGACTGATCACCTTGCGGTTCACCAGCAGTTCCAGAGTTAGGGGCAGCGCAGTCTCCAGGCCGATCACGCCGAAGGCCGCGATGGGCAGCTCGCACTCCTTGTCGTCCCAGGCATGGGGGGCGTGGTCCGTGGCGATGGCGTCCACCGTGCCATCCGCCAGCCCTTCCAGGATGGCCTCCACATCGGCTTGGGTGCGGAGGGGGGGATTCATCTTGTAGTTTGAATCGAACTTGGTCAGTTCCTTGTCCGTGAGGGCGAAGTGATGGGGCGTCACCTCGCAGGTGACCCGCAGCCCGCGCCGCTTGGCCTCGCGCACCATGGCGATGCTGCTCTTGGTGGAGAGATGGGCCAAATGGAGATGGCCCCCGGTGTACTCCGCCAGCACCAGATCCCGGGCCACCATGACCTCCTCGGCGGCGCTGGGAATGCCCAGGCAGCCCAGGCAGGCGCTCACGGAACCCTCGTTCATGTAGCCCTTGCCCGACAGGTTGGTGTCCTCCTCGTGGGCCACCACCGGCGCGTCGATCCAGGCGGTGTACTTCAGCGCCCGGCGCATGATGGCGGCGTTCATCACCGACTTGCCGTCATCACTGAAGGCCACGCAGCCCGCCGCCTGCAGGGTGCCGTAGTCCGCGAGTTCCTCGCCCTCCATGCCCCGGGTGAGGGCGCCGATGGGAAAGTAGCGGCAGAGGTCGGCCTTAGCGGCGCGGGTGAGCATCATCTCCGTGATGGCCACTGAGTCGTTGATGGGCTTGGTGTTGGCCATGGCGCAGACCGAAGTGAAACCTCCGGCCACCGCCGCCCGACTGCCAGTCTCGATATTCTCCTTGGCGGTCTGGCCGGGCTCACGGAAATGCACGTGCAGATCGATGAGGCCCGGCACCAGAAGTTTGCTGCCCGCATCCACCACCTCGGCGCCCTGGGCGCGGGGATCCGCTTCGGCCCCGCCCCCGATCACGGCAACCTTGCCTTCCACCACCAGCAGGGAGCCTGGGCCATCCAGCTTCTGAGCGGGATCCAGTATTCGGGCATTCTTCACGAGCAGGGACATGAGCACCTCAGTGGAAGGCTCCATGGTACTCCGCCCGGCCGCCTCAGGCGATCCCGAGCAGACGGTGCACCATGACCCGAAGCTCCCCGTCGTAGTCAATGGGCTTGCGCTGCAGGTGGGTTATCCGATGGGCCTTGGCCATGATCGTGGTGCGCACATCCACCTCGTCGGCAGTCATCACCACCGGGGTTTCCAGCCCGTAGCCCTGGGCCCGCAGACGATCGAGAAAGACCTGGCCGGGATGGGCGCCCACCTGATGATCCACGATCACCAGGTCGATGGGCGTCACCCGAAACCAGCCCAGGGCCTCGGCAAAGTTGCGGGCCTCCATGGCTGGGCGAAAGCCATCGGCCTGCAGGGTACCCGCCAGGATGGCCCGGTCCAAGTCGTCATGCATGATGATCAGGATGCGCTTGCCACTCCGCTTGATCCGGATCAGCCGCTCTTCCCGCGTAGATTCAGGCTGGTCTTCCGTTTCACACACGGCATCCACCGAGCCCGGCACCGTATCGTCCGGCTCTGCCGCAGCGTCCCAAGCCTCTGCAGGCTCTGGATCCGCCGCAGAAGGATCCACCAGATCATCCTCGCCTCGACGATGGCGCTCGGGGAAATTCCGGGCAAAGGTAGGAAGCCTGCGGGCCAGCACCCCCGCCAGCAGGTTCTGCTCCAGGCCGCCCAGCCCCTCCAGGCGAATGCCCACCGTGGTTCCAATGGCCGATCGCTCGGAGTGCGTGGTGATCCCGGCGCACTCGATCATGGGCAGATTGGGCAGATCCTGGATTCGCACCGAGGCCAGCCGAGTTCCCACCGTGAACACGGCCGGAGAGATGGGAATCTGCCCCTCGCCCCGCACGGCGATCACCCGATCCACCCGCAGGCAGAGCCCCGAGAGGCTCAGATTCACCAGGCGCCCTGTGGCGCCGCACCCTTGCATGAAATCTTCGAGCACCGTGACCCGCGCCCTTTCCCGGGGGCCGAAGCGGGCCCGGACCCGCTCCCGGCGCTCCCCGAAGCGGATGGCCTCCGGCAGAGAAAAGGCCGCCTTGAGGTAGCCCTCCCGTGCCAGAAAATGCACGCTCGCCAGAAGCCGTATCCTCTCCAGGGGAAAGGCCAGTTCCAGCACCCGCTTGCCCGACAGCTCTCCCGGCAGCGCCCGCTGGAGCCCTGCGGAAAAGCTCCAGGAATCCTCCCGCACCGCCTCCACCTTCAGACCGATGGGAATCCAGGAATCCTGGTCCACCCAGAGCATCACTGCCGTGCCGAGCCGGGAAAGCTCCTCGAAATAGGCCAGGATCATCTCTCGGTCCCGCAGCTCCGGCTCACGTCCATCGATGCGTTCGGGCTTTTTCGGCTTTGGAAGAGACACCGTGATCTCCGGGAGTTTCCCTTTCATCGGTCTCTGGGGAGTCGGGCCTTAGGGATGATGGTGCTCTTCCGCCTCATGGGCATGGAGAAAGCGGTGGTGGTGGCCCGCAGCCATTGCAGCGGTCTCGAAATGGACCGTGAGGTGTCGCACCTCGAACTCTTGACGCAGCACGGCTTCGATGGCCGCCAGGTAGCGGGGTGTTTCGTCCAGGCGCTCCGCCTCCACGGCCACATGGGCCGAGGCCACCACCAGATGACTGCACACCCGCCAGGAGCGAAGATCCGCCACGGCCACCACTCCCGGCAGCTCCAGCAGACGCGCCCGTGCCAGGGCATGGTCGAAGGCCGCCCGGTGCATGAGAATCCCCAGCGCATCCCGCACCAGCCCGTAAGCGCCCCGCAGAATCACGACCACGATGACCAGGGCGATCACCGGATCCACCCACCACCAGCCGGTGAGGCGGATCACCACCATGGAGAGCACCAGCGCCACACTGGTCAGCGCATCCGCAAAGGCGTGGGTATAGGCGGCCTTCAGGTTCGCATCCCGCTGCAGCGTGCCCTCGTGCCTGGGGCGCAGCACCAGCGTGGCCGCGAGGTTGAGCAGCAGACCACTCAGCGAGAAGACCAGCACCCAGCCCGTGCTGATGGGCTGGGGATTGCGCAGGCGATGGAAGGCCTCCACGGAGACGGCCCCCGCCAGGACCAGCAGCATCCCCGCCCCGAAGAGCGTGTTGAAGACCTCCAGCCGATGCCAACCGTAGGCATAGCGGTCGCAAGGCTCCCGGCGGTTGGCCACCACCAGGCTCGTGAGGCCCACCAGGTTCACGATCACGTCATTCAGGTTCTCGAGGCTGTCGGAGACCAATCCCAGAGAGCCCGTCCAGAAGCCTCCCGCTCCCTGCAGCAGAGCGCTCACCCCGAAGATCGCCGCGCTCCAGGCCAGCCGCCAGGTGGTCCTGAGTTCAAGGGCCGCGTCGCCGTGACTGTGATCATGCTCTGTCAAGGCGACCTCCCGACCCGGAGTTTACCCCCCTGGTGGAGTCCGCGGTCCTTTGAGGAAAGTCCTGAAAAAGATTCACTACGGAGCACACCAAGGGCACCGAGAGAAGAGCAAGGAGGGAAAGCACTATCCTGGTCTCTCTGTGTCCTCTTTTTTCCCTCTGCGGAGTCCGTGGTGGATCTTTTCGCTTGGTTGCACCTGACCCCAGCGAACCTCAGTCGACCTCGGCGACCTCCAGCAGCTCGTCGTCCTCCTCGGCGAAGTCTCCCTCTTCGATGAGGATGCGCTTGATGCGGCACGCCTCCGGGGCGTTCACATAGAAGGGCGTGCGGGACGAGTCCGTGCCCTCCATCAGCACAAGCGCCTCGTCCTCTTCCACTTCCTGACCCTGCTGGACGAATACATCCACCACGGTGCCCGGCCATTCAGCCCGGATGATCATGCATCCTCCCCGGATTCTAGGGGGGAAGGTAAGGTGGCAGCCGCAAACGCGCAAGCCACCATTTTGGAAATCTGCCCCTTCCCGGCGCTCGGCTTGCCCCAGCCCTGGAGAAAAGCTCTTTGAAACCGCGAAAGTCGCGAAATACGCGAAAGACGACACAGAGAGCCGCCCTGCCCGGAAAGAGGCGGCTGCCGTAACGGTTCCCTTTCGCGCGCCCAAAGACCGTTTCGCGGATTTCGCGGTTCAAACGCTTCTCGGGTTTGGATGATGCCTTCCTAATCACAAGGCCCTCTTGGCCCCGTGGTAATATCGCCTCGTATGTCCATCGCCCTGGCGACGACCTCTGCAGGAAGCCCACCTCCCCATCAATCTCGATCTGGCGGAGGGTTTCATGGAGCGATCGACGTTGGGGACCCCAGTCGGGGCCGGTGCCCCAGGAGACTCCATGAACCAGTTGACCTTCAACCCCACCACCGTCAGCGTTGACCTCGGCGGGACCCCCATCAGCCTTGAGACCGGCCGCATCGCCAAGCAGGCCGCCGGTTCCGTCATTGTCCGCCAGGGCGACACCATTATCCTCGTGGCCGTGTGCACCGCCGACCCCCGCGAGGGCATCGACTTCTTCCCCCTCACCGTGGACTACCGCGAGCCCGTGTTTGCCGCAGGCAAGATCCCCGGTGGCTGGTTCAAGCGCGAGGGCAAGCAGACCACCAAGGAAACCCTGACCTCCCGCCTGATCGATCGCCCCCTGCGCCCCCTCTTCGAGGAAGGCTACAACGGCGACACCATGATCACCTGCCAGGTCATCAGCTATGACGGCCAGCACGCCCCCGAAGTGCTCGCCATGGTGGGCGCCTCCGCGGCCCTCATCATCAGCGAGATCCCCTTCCACGCCCCCGTGGGCGGCGTGCGCGTGGGCCGCGTCAACGGCCAGCTCGTGGTGAACCCCACCGCCGACCAGCGCCTGGATAGCGACCTCGACCTGCTCGTGGCTGGCACCGACGAAGCCCTGGTGATGGTGGAGTGCGGCGCCCAGGAAGTGCAGGAAGCCGACATGGTCAAGGCCCTGGAGTTCGGCCACCAGCAGATCAAGACCCTCGTCAAGCTCCAGCAGCAGCTCCAGGCCAAGGTCGGCAAGGCCAAGATGGTGCCCGCCAAGCCCGAGCAGCACCCCGAGCTGTACCAGAAGGTGGCCGCCGCCTACGGCGAGAAGCTCTTCGGCGCCCTCACCATGAAGAACAAGATCGAGAGCTACAAGGCCATCGATCTCCTGAAGAAGGCCGCCGCCACGGAGCTGGGCGGCGAGGATGGTTCCCTCAAGGGCGCCGTCAAGGGCTGCTTCGATCTCCTGAAGGAAAACCTCTTCCGCAACGCCATCCTCAAGCAGGGCGTGCGCCTGGACGGCCGCAAGTTCGACCAGATCCGCCCCCTCAACATCGAAGTGGGCGTGCTGCCCTCCTCCCACGGCTCCTGCCTGTTCACCCGCGGCGAGACCCAGGCCCTGGTCACCACCACCCTGGGCACCCTGGGCAACGTGCAGATCATCGACGGCCTGGAAGAGGAGTACAAGAAGAAGTTCTACCTCCACTACAACTTCCCCGGCTACAGCGTGGGCGAGTGCAAGCCCAACCGTGGCCCCGGTCGCCGCGAGATCGGCCACGGCATGCTGGCCGAGCGCAGCCTCTTCGCCGTGCTGCCCAAGGCCGAAGACAACCCCTACACCGTGCGCGTGGTCTCTGACATCACCGAGAGCAACGGCTCCAGCTCCATGGCCACCATCTGCGGCGGCACGCTGGCCCTGATGGATGCGGGCATCAAGCTCAAGGCCCCCGTGGCCGGCGTGGCCATGGGCCTCGTGAGCGACGGCGAAAAGTTCGTGGTGCTCACCGACATCGCCGGTCAGGAAGACCACTACGGCGACATGGATTTCAAGGTCGCGGGCACCCCCAACGGCATCACCGCCCTGCAGATGGACATCAAGATCGGCGGCATCACCACCGAGATCCTGACCAAGGCCCTCGACCAGGCCAAGAAGGGCCGCCTCGAGCTGCTGGCCTCCATGGGTGAAGTGCTCCAGGCTCCCCGGGCCGAGTTCGCCAAGAACGCCCCCCAGATGCACAGCATCCAGCTTCCCAAGGAAAAGATCCGCGACGTCATCGGCAAGGGCGGCGCCACCATCCGCAACATCATCGAGGTGAGCGGCTGCGAAGTGAACATCGACGACAACGGCCTGTGCCAGGTGGCCGGCCCCACCCAGGACAAGCTGCAGGTCGCCCTCAAGATGATCGCCGACCTCATCCAGAGCGCCGAAGTGGGCCAGACCTATCTGGGCCGCGTGGCCAAGGTGACCGAGTTCGGCGCCTTCGTCACCATCCTGCCCGGCCTGGACGGCCTGCTCCATGTCAGCGAAATGGCCCCCTACCGCGTGGCCAACCCCGCCGATGAAGTGAGCGAAGGCCAGGAGATCATGGTCAAGGTCCTCGCCATCGACGAGCGCGGCAAGATCAAGCTCAGCCGCAAGGCCCTGCTGCCCAAGGTCGAAGGCGAAGAAGGCCAGGAAGCCCCCCAGGGTGACGCCCCCGCTGGCGAGGATCGCCCCCGCCGCCCCCGCGGCCCCCGTGGCCCCCGCCGCAGCGAATAGACCATTGCCCATCTAAGCGGCGGGGCCTCGCAAGAGGCCCCGCCGCATTCCCGGGTGAACTCGACACTAGCT